>NZ_JAEMVC010000029.1 GCF_029215985.1 Sulfurimonas sp. SAG-AH-194-C21 | reverse complement strand
GGTAGAGCAAAAAGTTAAAGTTGTCGCCAAATCAAATAACAAAGAGAGTAAAAGAATTAAAGCAGAGTTAGTTAGAGAGAGAAATAAACTAACTTCTGGGCTTAAAAAGAGTGTAGAAAAACTTGAAAATACTATAATGGAACTTGAAGATGCACTCTCACTGCACCATGAAGAACTCATAGTCGCATCAAATGCAGGAGATAGTGCAAGTTTGATGGAACTCTCAAAAACTGTTTCACAAGAAGAGAGTAAAGTAGAAGAACTCTTTGAAGAGCTTGAAGTTGTCCAAGATGAACTCGACACGATACTTTTAGAATATGAAGAAAAAATAGACGAAATTTAAAACACAAGGAATCCAAATGAAAAAAATAAAAACAGTATTATTACTACTAACATTATTAAGCGTAAATATATTTGCAGCATCAGTAGAAGAGGGCATTAAAGAATCAAATCAAGGAAATAAGACAAAAGCCTTTGAAATATTTGTAGCAGCTTGTGAAGAGAAAAATCCTCTTGCTTGTCAGTATGTGGCAGAAGCATACAATCAAGGTATTACAGTTAAAACAAATATTCCTAAGGCTTTAGAATTTTATACTAAGTCATGTGAATTAGGTTTAGGAAAATCTTGCCTGTTTATAGCAAATAGTTACAACAAAGGTACAGGAATAGAGAAAAACTATATTAAAGCTCTTGAATTTTATGGCAAGGCATGTGATAACAGTGTAGCAAAAGCATGTCAGCATTATGCATTTTGTTATGAGATAGGAAGGGGTGTTAAACGCGACAGAACTGTTTCTAAAAAATACTATAAAAAAGCATGTGAGTTAGGCATAGATGATGGTTGCTTTTATGTAAAACAACTCACTGAGATGGGCGTAAAATAGTAGGAGCAAATGCTTTTGTTCCAAGTATGACCCTTTGACCTACTTTTAGGTTCTCGGCCTCTTTTTTACTTACAACGATTTCGACTATCTGTTGGCCTATAGCTACGATGGCGATGATTACAACATCAACCTCTTTTAGCTCAAGGAGTTCACCCTCAAAGCTGAACTTTTGACTTCCTTGGGATTTTAGAAGTACCTCTTTTGTTTTCCCATCTTTTATAATACGACCATTTTCTAGTACTAGTGTGCGAGTGGAGAGTTTATATATCTCACTTGGATCATGTGAAACCATAATTGTTGTAGTGTTAAACTCTTTATGAAGAGCGAGTATCTCTAGTTGGAGTTGTGTTCTCATCTTCGCATCAAGTGCTGAGAGTGGTTCATCTAGGAGTAAGATATCAGGTTTTCTCATCATAGATCGACATAAACTTACACGCTGTTTTTGCCCACCACTTAATGTCTTTGGATACTTGTCTTTTAGCTCGGTTAGTCCTGTAAGAGAGAGTAAACGCAGGGCAAGGTCTAAATCTTTTTGAACAAAAAGAAGATTTTGTAAAATACTCATGTTAAGAAAAAGAGAATTTTCTTGGTGCATAAACCCAATAGAGCGTTTTTGTGGTTTGAGGCTTTTTCTATTTTTAAGCCAAAATAAGTTATTAACTTCTATCTCACCCTCAGCCTCTTCAAGTCCCGCAAGGATACGAAGTAGGGTGGTCTTTCCACTACCACTAGCTCCAGTTAGGGCTATAAACTCACCTTGTTTTATGTCGAGGTCTATATCAAGACTCATGCCGCCATTCACACCGTGCAGCGCTTTATTTATGTTTATATGTATCATCCTAGAGTCCAAACTTTCTTTTGTGTTTTGCATTAAAAGTATAAACACTCAAAAGCACTATAAAACTCATACCAAGCATAATCGCACTATATATATGTGCACCCTTATAGTCCATAATCTCAACCATTTCATAGATGGCAACACTTGCAACTTTTGTCTCACCGGGAATACTTCCACCCACCATAAGAACAACACCAAACTCACCAACAGTATGAGCAAAAGTGATGATGATAGCTGTAATGAGCGCTGGTTTGATGTTTGGAAGTGCTACAAAAACAATTGTTTGCCATTTAGACTTTCCAGCTAAGTAACTCGCTTCGAGCATATTTTTGTTTAAAGACTCAAAACCACTTTGTAGGGGCTGCACCATAAAAGGAAGAGAGTAAAAACAACTCGCAATCACAAGTGAAGTGAAGTTGAAAACTAAACTAATGTCAAAAGTCTCTTTAAAAAAGCTACCAAGAGGAGAGTTTTGAGAGAGGGCTACTAAAATATAAAAACCTAAAACAGAAGGGGGTAAAACAATAGGTAGGGCAGTAAGAGCTTCTAAAAAAGGTTTCATTTTTGACTGTGTTTGAGAGAGATACCAACTCAGAGGTAAAGAGATAATAAATAAAATGAGAACAGTAATAGATGCGAGTTTAAAACTGATGTAAAAAGGTTCAAACATTTAAAGTACCTCTACTATATAAAGGTCAGAAGATTTTATAAGGGCTGTGATAGAGTCTGCGACTTGAAGGTGCATTCTCTTTGCTGAAGCTTTTGTGATGATAGACTCAAGTTCAAAGTTTTTAGATTTTAGTTGCAAAGAACAAAGCAGTTCACCTTCTTGTATCTCATTTATTTGTAAGTCCAATTGGTTTGCATAACTAAGCGCTCCACTAAATTCTTTAGCGATGGCTACACTTGATGCTTTTACACCTAGTACTAGCCCTGTTCCGACTTTTATACTCTCATGTAACTCAAGGCTCATCATATGAAGAGTAAAACCCTCAGCCTCAAATGTAACTATATTTATAGAGTCATGTTCTTGTATATCTATAATAGTCGCATTAAATTGGCTCATTAGATTATATATCCATATTTTTTAAAGATTTTTTGTGCCTCAGGACTCAGGAGAAACTCATAAAAAAGTCTATAAGCCTTTGTGTCTTTTGCAAAGGAGAGTAAAACAACACCCTGTTCTATTGGTTGATAAAGGCTAGGATCTACTTCTTCCCAATGTTTCCCTTTTTTATATAAAGACATTTTAGCAGTATAAAGTGAAGATGAAGCAACAAAACCAATATCTGCGGCTGTCACAACATAGGAGAGTGTTTGAGAAATTGACTCTGCAAAGATGAGTTTAGTCTGTATCTCTGTATACATTTTACTCGTTTGTAGTGCCTCAAACGCAGCCTGACCATAAGGTGCTGTTTTTGGATTGGCTAGGGCAATCTTATGTATAGCATTTTCTTGTAAAAGTTTGATACCCAAAGAAAAGTCTCTTTCTCTTGTGCTAAATAAAGCTAATGTTCCTTTGGCATAGACTCGAGGTTTTGTAGTAGCTAGTTTTTGTTCGTAGAGTTTTTGAGGGTAGAGCATATTTGCGGACATAAAAAGACCATAAGGAGCACCATGACTTATCTGTGCAGTAAGTTTACCACTACTTCCTAAAATGATGTTTATCTTTATATCTGGATGTATTTGTTTAAATTTTGATTGTAACTCTTGTATGGCATAACTTACATTTGTAGCTACTGCGATGTTGAGAGTTATTGCATTTAGAGTAAGGCCGACAAGGAGAAAAGTAAATAATATTTTTTTCATAAAACTTCTTAAAAAAGTGTATAATTTGATAATTGAAATCTAAGTATAACGAATCATAGATTTAATTAGTATTTTACATAAAGATGAAAGAGTTTTAAAATCTTAAAACAACCTAAAATTAAGCTATTTGTAAGTCTATATGGTTATACTTTCGCCACTAAAACAAGCGTTCGCGTTTGCTTAAAATTTAATACTGAAAAGGTTCATAATGAAATTTACAAAAATTGCAACTACTGAACAAATTGATCAAAAATGGATTTTGATTGATGCTGAAGGTAAAACTTTTGGTCGTATGATGACTGAAGTAGCTACTCTTCTTCGTGGAAAAAGAAAAACTTGTTGGACACCCAACATTGACTGTGGTGACTATGTAGTTATCATCAATGCTTCTAAAGCTAAGTTCAACGGACTTGGTAAAATAGCTAACAAAGAGTACTTCTCTCATTCAGGTTACTTCGGTTCAACTAAGAGTGTTAAAATGACTGAGCTTTTAGAGAAAAACCCAGAGAAACTTTATAAGTTATCTGCTCGTGGTATGCTTCCTAAAACTAAGCTTGGTGCTAAAATGATTAAAAAATTAAAAATTTATGCAGGTGCAGAACACCCTCACACTGCACAATTAGCTAAGTAAGGATTAACAATGGCAAATACAATTTATGCAACTGGTAAACGTAAAGCGTCTATCGCAAAAGTATGGTTAACTCCAGGTACTGGTAAAATGACAATCAATGGTCTTTCTTTAGACGCATGGTTAGGTGGACTTGAAGCGAAAAAACTTCGTGTTAAACAACCACTTGCTGTATCTAAGCTTGGTGAGTCTGTTGACATCGTTGCTACTACATTTGGTGGTGGTTTTGGTGGTCAAGCTGATGCACTTCGTCATGGTATTTCTAAAGCTCTAGTAGCTTTTAACCCAGAAATCAAAGCTATCCTTAAACCAGAGGGTATGATGACTCGTGATTCACGTGTTGTTGAACGTAAGAAACCAGGTAAGCGTAAAGCTCGTCGTTCTCGTCAGTTTTCTAAACGTTAATCGTTTCACTTCTCTAATATATCAAGACTTTTGTCTTGATATATCTTCCTCTTCCTCAAATATTTTATATAAATTTTACACTTTTATGCACATCCACATTATTTTAATAATTTTTTTATACTCTTAAGAGTAGAATACTATTGTGACAAATAAAGGAGACAAATGAAACGTATAAGTTTAGCTACTATTATATTCTCATCAGCTCTATTAGCAACTTCAGAAGTAAGTACACTCGCTGAAGTTTTTAATGAAGCCAGCATGAGTGGTAATGTAAAGTACTACTATATACAAACGGATAAAGATAAGTCGGCACAAAATGCAGTAAATACATCTGCTTATGCCAACACTGTTGGTGGACAATTCCACTTTGATACTGCATCACTCTACGGTTTTCGTAGTGGTGTGACATTTATGACTACAAACCCATTTTTGCTTGGTCCTAATGTAGATGCTTCTATCATAGGACGAGACAATGGTGTGAGAGTTGAGGGAAATCCTTCTGGAAATGTAGCAAGTAAAGGTTTCTCTATTTTAGCTGAAGCATATTTAGCATATGATTATAAAAATATGGGTATATATGTAGGTCGAGAAGTTATACGAACACCTTTGATAGATGCAAAAGTTGTGAGATTATTGCCATCAGCAGTAGAAGGTACATCCCTTTACTATAAAGTTGGTAAAACAAGCAAAATTGATGTAGCATATTATAATGCCTTTAAGCAGAGAACTTCTGATGTTTTTATTAACATCATTAAACATGCTTTAGGAGACCAAACCAAAACTATTACTGGTTCAGACTCAGGGTATGTGGGTATGTTAGGAATCAATCATAAAACAGAAAAGTATTCTGTTGGTTTATATAACTATTATGCAAGTGATTTTATGAATTCACTCTATTTGGGTGGAAGTTATAAAACAAATATTGCAGATGCAAAAGTAACACTAGAAGCACAGTACATCAATCAAAAAAGTATAGGAAATGCTGATGCATATTTTAGTGCGAATGCAGGTACTTATGGTGGAAAAATCTCTTCTAATGCATTTGGTTTCAAAGTAACTACCTCACTTAGAAGTGCAAAGTTTTTTATTGCATACTCAAAAGTACTACAAGAGAGTGCTAAACATGATGGTTTAGTACTTCCTTGGGATGGAACACCACTTTTTACAAATATGATTACTTCAAATGATCTTTTTTTATCCAATTATGGTAAATCATTAGGATCTGATAGTATATATATAGGTGGATCAAGAGGTATAAAACTAGGATATGTACAAAAATTTGATGCTATAGGTTTAGATGGAGTGAGTACAACTTTGACTTATCTAAATACAGCTAACTCTAGATTTAACAGAGATCAAAATGATTATAACATTGTTTTACAGTATAAAATACCAAAGGCTTTTACTCTACAACTCAAAGGTATTTTAGTACAAAATAACACTAGTGCAGATGCAGCGGGTAAGATTACTCAGTTGAAGCAATTAATACAATATAGAGTCATTGCGAACTATAAATTTTAAAAGAAAAAGGAAAACAGAATCATGAAAAGAACACTATTAGCATTAAGCATAGCAGCATTAGCATTTACAGGCTGTAATCACTCACAAGACGCAAAACCTGAGCATAAAGCTTCCTCAGGACATGAAAAACATTGGGATTATGGGACAAATAATGGTCCGACACATTGGGAAGAGTTCTCAGGAACATGTGGAAAAGGTATCCATCAGTCACCTGTAAATATTATTCCAGGTAAAACAATGAGTATGAATCATGAGTATGATTTAAGTATGCATGATGATATTACGGGTCTTGCAAAAGTTATTGATAATGGTCATTCTATCAAAGTGACACCTGAACATGGAGGTCATATTACGCTTCATGGTGAAGTTTTTGACTTACTACAGTATCACTTTCACGGAAAATCAGAGCATACTATAGATGGTAAACGCTACGATATGGTTGCCCATATGGTACACCAAAACCCAAAAACAAAACAGTTAGCTGTTGTAGCAGTCTTTTTTGAAGAGGGCACAAAAAATAAGGTCTTAGAAAAAATCATTAGTAATGTAGGCTCGACTGTGCAACTTGATCCACAAGACTTTGTACCCTTAGAAACAGCTCATTATTATCACTATGTAGGTTCTCTTACAACACCGCCATGTTCTGAAAATGTTCAGTGGTACCTTTTAAAGACACCGCAAACTGCTTCTGCTGCACAAATTGCACACTTTAGAAAGTTCTATGTTGATAATGAACGTCCAGTTCAAGAACTCCATGATAGATTTATAGAAGCTAACTAAGTAGTTTAGCCTTTATCTCTTTAATAGCCTTAGTGGTATCGCCTAAACAGCATCCACCACTAGGGTTGAGTATTTCACAAGAACATCCATAATTTTTTATTTTAGAAATTGCACTTGATATTAGAATTGGTGCTATAATACCTTTAACAAATGTAAGCTAAAGGTATTATCATGAAAAAAAGTATTCTCGCAGTCGTTATTTTACTCCTAATTATTGCATCTCTCCCAAGTATAGGTAATAGCTTTATACAACAAAGTATAGATGAGCGACTCGTAGAGTTAAAATCATTTGGTTTAGACACAAGTAAAGATGAAAGTATATCAACTTACCTAAACACTTCACGACATTTTGAATTTGTACTCAAAGACTCACAAAATTTTCTAAATTTTCTTAATCAGTATTCAAATAAACAGATACCACCATATGTAAATGCAATGCTTGAAGGTGTCCTTGTTGGAGTAGACATTAAGTACTCAAACCTTCCTTTTGCTAAGGCATTTGAGATAGAAATATACCCAATAAAACTCTCAGAAAATATGAGTGAAACACTTCGAATAGAAGATATGGATTTTTATAAATATACGCAAAATTTCTTACTTGAACAAGGGATACTCTATCATATAGAATATAACCTGTTAAATGATGATTTTAAAGGGTATGTCAAAGATATAAGTGAGAGCTATACACTTAAAAATGATACCAAATTGATGCTCTTGTTAGAAAAAGCAAACTTTAAAGGAAATGGTGCACTTTTAGCACCTAATGAGTTAAGCTCAAAAGTTAAAGAGTTACACTTAGATGTGTCACAGGGTTTAAAAAGTTTTCATGTAGACTTAAGTGACTTTAAAAGTAGTAGTAATTTTGAATCTGCTAATACCTATCTTACAAACTTTGATGTGAAAAAAATCTTAGTGACCCTAAGAGGAACAGGGGATGATGTTAATGTAAGTATAGATAAATTTAGAGCAAATGCTTCATCAAATGCACAAGGTGAGACGACACAGTTAAATTCTAAAACATCGATAAGTCATTTGGAATTTAGCTCACAACAATCTATATTTACACTAGATAAGTTCAATTTTGATGTAGCACTTAGTGGCCTTGCTAAAAAAGAGTACTTAAAGTTTACACAGCTTATATCTCAAAAGGATGCTATGCAAACACCAAAGTCAAATGAAAATCTGCAGTTAAGTGCTATTGAACTTTTAAGTAAGGGTGTAGTTCTTGATATCGCAGATTTTTCTGTAGAAGAATATTCTAACAATAGTACTACTCCGATAAAAGGCTTTGAGATACAATCAAAATTAAGACTAAAAGCAGATAAAGACTTAGTCCAAAAAATACAAACCTCGCCTTTCTTAGCAATACCAAATATTTCTTTAGAGAGTGAGCTTAGAGTTTCAAAAGAGTTGTATACTAAACTACAAAAAATAAATGCAATGCTGAATCGCTTTAGTGGTTATGAAAAAGAAGATGGTGATGATTATGTTTTTGTACTTAAATTTATTGATACCAAAGCGAGTATAAATGGCAAGAGTTTAAATTAAGAATGCGATTTCTCTTCTTTTTATTACTATCTTGGAATCTTTTTGCAGTAACGCTACATCTTGCTACTTCAACAAATCCGGCTCGACTTAACCCCATTCTAGCAACAGACTCTTCCTCTTCTGAGATAGCAGGGTTTTTGTTTAATGGGCTTGTGAAGTATGATAAAGACTCCAAAGAAATCATAGGCGATTTAGCGAAAAAGTTTTACTTTAAAGGTGAAAAAACTCTTGTGTTTGAGTTGAGAAAAAATGTTAAGTGGCATGATGGGGCTTCTTTTAGTGCTAAAGATGTACTTTTTACATACCAAACACTTATCTCGGATAAAATCTCTTCACCATACAGTGCAGGTTTTCGTTTTGTTAAAAGTGTAAAAATACTTGACAGATATACAGTAGAAGTTACATACAAGCAGGCTTATTTTAAAGCTCTAGAGACATGGATGATGGGTATACTTCCTGAGCATATTTTAAAAGACGAAGAGAACCTAATGAGTGCAAAGTTTAACACAGCACCTATAGGTACGGGGGCTTATAAACTTGAACAACTAGAATTCTCAAAAAATATAGTACTCGCTGCGTTTGATGAGTACTTCGGAGGTCGTGCTAAAATAGATAAGATTAGTTTTCATGTTATAGCTGATCCAATGACACGATTTTTGATGTTAAAATCGAGTCAGCTTGACCTTGGAAGTATAGAGCCTATGGCTTATGAACGCCAACTTCATGAGGACTTTTTTACGAAGTTTAATATCTATGAGAAGATAAGTCTCTCTTACACTTACTTAGGTTTTAACCTGCGTTTAGAGAAGTTTAAAAACCCTAAAGTACGTAAAGCGCTCTCGCTTGCTATAGACAGACAAGAGTTAATTGACATCTTGTACTTTAAACATGCAAAAGTCTGTTCTGGACCATTTTTACCGGGAACTTTGGCGTTTAACGAAGATGTAAAAGTACCAACACTTGATATAAAAAGAGCAAAAAAACTACTCAAAGAGGCTGGATATGATGAAAAGAATCCATTTGAGTTTGAGATAGTAACTTCTAACTCTAGTCCTATCCGTCCTTATGCAGCGCAGATTTTGCAACACCAACTAAAAAAAGCAGGAGTTATAGTGACGCTAAGAGTGATGGAATGGCAGGCATTTTTAAATATGGTTGTTTTTCCTCATGAGTTTGATAGCGTTTTACTTGGATGGGGACTCTCACCAACACCAGACCCTTACCTTTTTTGGCATAAAGATAGTGATAAAAAAGGCGGATTTAATCTTGTTGGCTATAACAACCCTAAGATAAATAAAATGATAGAAGAGTCACAAAGTATGATAGATAGAGAAAAACTTGGTAAAAAATGGAGAGAGATGTTTAAAATCATAACAGATGACAACCCTTACCTTTTTCTCTTCATTCCAAACTCCATAACTGCCGTAGATAAACGAGTAAGAAATGTCACACCAGCACTTGGTGGAATTTGGCATAATTATATACAATGGGAAAAAGAATAATGATAATTTTATTTGATTTAGATGGAACACTGATAGATTCAACAGAGGCAATACTAGAGGGTTTTCACCACTCTTTTGATGTTTATAAACTCTCGCATCCAAGTGATGAAGAGATAAAAGCACTTATAGGTTATCCACTTGAAGTTATGTACAAAGAACTAGGGGTGGAAGAGGACTTAATTGAGAAAATAGTTCTTACATATAAAGAGTACTATAGAGTTATCTCATGTGAGAAGACTGAGTTACTTCAAAATGCTAAAGAGGCAGTCGTCCTTGCAAGTACGATAGCTGAGCTCGGCATAGTCACAACAAAAACAGGAAAGTATTCTCAGGTCATAATGGAGCACTTTGAATTGATGGACTACTTTGAGGTACTGATAGGACGAGAGAATGTAGAAAATCCTAAACCTCATGCCGAGCCTATACTTAAAGCGTTAGAGAGTTTCGACACAAAGGGCAAAGAGATTTGGATGATAGGGGACACAAAACTTGACCTTATAAGTGCAAAAAATGCAGAGGTAAACTCTATAGGTGTCTTATGTGGTTATGGTACTAAAGGTACACTAGAAGAGCATACTGACATCCTTGTAACTGATGCTCTTGAAGCTGTAAAATATTTAGAGGGAAAAAAAGCTAAAGAGATAATCACTTAGGCTTTTTGAAGTACCTCTATAATGTCTTCAAGAGAGTTTTCTTTGTCGTAACCCCAAGTTTTTGCAATGACATAAGCATTTTTTGCAATAGCAGGAATGTCATTTTTTGGAATATTTAATCCCTCTAAAGTAACGGGTGAACCTATCTTTTTAAACCAAGCCTCAAGTGCATAAATACCCTCATCTGCTTTTTTTAATCCAAACACTTCTTTCGCAAATCGCTCAAACTGCGGGATATTTTTATATTTATACCATTTCATCCATGCAGGAATTACAACTGAGAGTCCTGCTCCATGAGGAACATTATAAAGGGCAGAGAGCGCATGTTCTATCATATGGTTAGGAAAACTTCCACCCTCTGTTCCACTTGGCGTTAGACCGTTTAAAGCCTGAGTTGCTATCCAAGCAAACTCTCCTCTGGCGTTATAATCACTAGGATTTTTCAGCAAAATCTCTGTAGTACTCATCATAGACTTTATGATAGACTCAACAAGTCTTGAGTTAAAGTCACTATGATAAGAGGCAGTAAAGTATACCTCTATAACATGAGCGATGGCATCTACTGCTGAGTAAGCAAGGTAGTCTTTAGTGACTGAAGCCATAAGCTCAGGGTTGATAACTGAGATTACAGGATTTACTAAAACTGAGGCGATAGAAAATTTCTCTTTAGTTTCATCATGAGTGATAACGGAGTTTCCATTCATCTCACTTGCAGTTGCGGCTAGTGTCATAACTGTAAAAACAGGAAGAGCCTCTTTAATAACAGCTTTATGTGTGAAAAAATCCCATACATCACCCTCATACTTTACTCCAACAGCAATAGCTTTAATAGTGTCAGCAACAGAACCACCACCTACACCTAATATAGCTTGCACTTGTGTTTCACGGGAAAGTTTTATACCATCATTTACACGTGATAAGAGAGGGTTACTCACTACATTTCCTAACTCTTCATAGGCAACACCATATTTTTTTAAAGAGATAATAGTTTCATCATATAAACCGCTTTTTTTGATGCTGTTCATGCCATAAACAAAAAGTACCTTAGTAATTCCAGCTTCTTGTATGTATCGACCAATCTCTTTTTCTTTACCGCGACCAAATTCTATTTTGGTAGGGTTGTAATAAGAAAAATCTTTCATCTGTATATCCTCTATTTTAATGAAGAGTATTGTATCTGATTTATAGTACAACTAACTAAAGCATAGTTAAATTAAAAGAGGATATAATGTATAAAAATTACCCAAGGAAATATTATGCCATTACTAGACTCTTTTACAGTAGACCATACAATTATGCCAGCACCGGCAGTTCGCCGTGCTAAAGGAATGAAAACTCCATCAGGTGATGATATCACTGTTTATGATCTTCGTTTTTATGTACCAAATGTAGCGTTAATGGATGGTCGTGGTATTCATACTTTAGAGCACCTTTTCGCTGGATTTATGAGAAACCATTTAAACACAAAAAAAGTTGAGATTATCGACCTTTCTCCTATGGGTTGTCGTACAGGTTTTTATATGTCAGTTCTTGGAAAACCATCTGAGAAAAAAGTTGCAAAAGCTTGGAAGAAAGCTATGGCTGATGTTTTAGAAGTAAAAAGTGAAGGTGATATTCCAGAGCTTAACCTTTACCAGTGTGGAACATATAAAATGCACTCACTTAAAAATGCTAAAAAGATTGCTAAAGATATTTTAAGTAAGAAAATCGGTGTTATGGATAATGAGGCACTTACTCTTAGTAAAAAGAAACTCAAAGAGATAAACGGTTAAGACTGGTATCATTGAGTATGAATAAACTAGATCATATCGAGGAATTAAAAAGATTAAATGAAATAAAAAGGCTCCATGAGTTATTTGAATTGGCTTCAGATAATGCAGGTATTGGAATTTTTTATTATGATGTTATAGAGCATCCTGGTTTTTTTTATGCTCAAGATAAGGTGATGGAACTCTTAGGTATGAAAATCCGCGAAGATAAACTTTACACAGATGATGTCTGGATAAAGTTTATGCAAAGCCTAGATGATAAGCTACTGGTTCAAGAGATATTTGAACAGTTTACTCAAACTTGGGCTGGAAAAAATAAATTATATTCTGTTGAGTATCCATCTTATGCTTTTAATCCACCCAAATGGCTAGCAGCAAAAGCAAAAGTTACCAAATACGACTCTGATGGAAAAGCACTCAATATGATAGGAATATTGATTGATATTACAGAACAAAAAGAACAACAAAATATTATAGAGAAACAAAAAAAAGAGTTAGAACTTTTAGCCTTTAAAGATCAGCTTACAGGGCTTAATAATAGGCTGTCATTTTATAAGTATATTGAAAAAGAGACAGCTTCTCTTCTCTTTATTGACTTGGATGGATTTAAGCAAATTAATGATGCTAATGGACATAATATAGGTGATGACTTCTTAATTGAGAAGGGAAAATGTCTACTGGATTTTACTGATAAAAATAGTTTTGAGGTCTACAGATTAGCTGGAGATGAGTTCGTCATAACTATAGACATAAATGTTGATAGGCTTGCAGTTATAGAGTTGACAAAAACACTTATGAAGATATTAGCTCAACCTGTTAAAATTGGAGAACTGAAACTCTCTGTTACATCTTCTATCGGCATCTGTATTTATGATGGAACTATAGATATGAAAGAGGTTCTTCATCAAGCAGATGTTGCGATGTATATCGCTAAGAGAAATGGTAAAAGTCAGTATATCATTGCCAATGAGTTTTCTATCTCTGATGTATCAATGGTATAACTATTGATACAACTTTTTAATGATGAGCAACATACCCAAATTTTAAGTGAGGATGGTTCCTACACCGCTTACTCAAAGGAGTATGGAGAACATTATCATTCTACAAAAGATGGAGCACTCAAAGAGTCTCTTTGTAAACATGTCATCCCCGCGTTTAGTGTGATAGAACAAGAAGAGGTCTACATACTAGACATATGTTATGGACTAGGGTTTAATACCTTGGCTACACTCCTGTACTACAAACAAAATCGACCACAAACGAAACTACATATTTACTCCCCTGAGTTAGACGAGACACTCATTCGCTCTTTAGAGAACTTTACATATCCTCAAGAATTTAAAGATTTTAAAGAGATTATTATTACTCTTAGTAGAGTGGGTGTGTATGAGGATGAATCTGTATATATCGAAGTATTTTTAGGGGATGCAAGAGAGTATATACGAAGATTTGAGAACAAGTTTGATATAGTGTATCAAGATGCTTTTTCTCCAAGCTCAAATCCAATGCTCTGGACAAAAGAATACTTTAGTGATATAAAAAAAGCTATGAAAAAAGAGGGTGTTTTAACTACATATTCAATTGCTTTAAAAACCAGAATAGCACTATATGAGAATGGTTTTGAAGTATATCTCAACACAGGTAAAGAGTTTCGTGGAGCTACTGTAGCTGCGTTTAAAACTCTTGAGAACTTTGAGCCTGTAGATGTAGAACATAAAATGAGATGCAACCCTGAGGTTATATCTTTAAGAGATGTAAAAATATAAAATATTTAAAAGGAAATATATATATGAACAACTTAACGATAAATCTAAAGCTAATGCTCTTATCCATAATGGCAACTGGTGGTTTTATAATAATGTCTTTTTTACTTTACTACTCAGTAGATAAAGTTAGTGAACTGGGGAAAACAGTTACAACAGTGTCTAAGCTTGAATCAGACATGCTTATGCTCCGCCGTAATGAAAAAGATTTTTTAGCGAGAAAAAACTTAAAATATCAAACAAAGTTTGTAAATAATGTATATGTATTAAAAGCCGATGTTTCAGCATTAAGAGTGATGTTGAAACATAATAATCTTGCGTATGATACACTTGAAAATTTTATGGATATTATAAATAAGTATCAAGAAATTTTTCAAAAAATAATTAAAATGCAACAAGTGGTTGGGTTAAATCCAAAAGATAAACTTTATGGATCATTGAGAGATAGTGTCCATATGGTTCAAGGTAGTGCAAAAAAATCTAAAAATATAGAGCTACTTTCTTTTGTATATGAATTAAGAAAGCATGAAAAAGATTTTATGTTAAGACGAGATTTAAAATATGTAATAAAATTTAAAAAATCAATTAATGAATTATTACATAGAGATAATCTCATGGATACAAACTTAATAAATAACTTAAATAATTATAAAAAAGATTTTTTAGCTTTAGTAAATGCTGAAAAAATCATGGGGTTAAACAGTAAGCTTGGCTACCAAGGAGAGATGAGAACGGTAGTTCATAAAAGTGAAAAAATTCTTGATGTATTATTAGAGAAAATAAAAAAAGAAGTTGCAGTGAAAGTTAATGATTTATACAAAATCAGTACGATACTTGCGCTACTCTTAATCGCAATAATTGGTTTAGCCTCTTTCCTTATTGCTAAAAATATTTTAAAGTCATTAAAAACATTACATCAAGCAATAGTCAAGGTACGTGAGGAGAATGATGAAAGTAGTCGTATTGAGATAACAAATAATGATGAAATAGCAGTAGTCGCTCGTGATTTTAACAGGTATTTAGAAGAAATCGAAAATAGAAGTAATGAAGATAAAGAGTTTATAAAAGATACTTATTCAGTTATGTCAAGAGTTGAAAAAGGTTCATTTACTCAAGTGATAGTTGTTGATACACATAACGAAGCACTTCAAGAATTAAAACAAGTGATAAATAGTGCTGTGAAAAATTTAGAAGAGAGATTTGTCTCGATTAATGAAGTTTTACTAGAGTATACAAAATATGACTATACTCCATCATTAAATGTTGATGGTATAGAAAAAGATGGGGCTTTTGATACTTTAATCTTTAATATTCAAGCATTAAGAACAGCGATTGTGAACATGCTTATAAGTTCTTCAAGTAGTTCAAATGATATGTTGACAAAATCAGACTATTTAAAAAATCAAATTGAAAAATTAAATAATTCAACCATTAAGCAAGCAAATGCCCTAGAAGGCACAGTAATATCGATGGAAAAAATTACAGAGTCAATAGAATCCACTTCAGATAGAGCTAAAGAAGTTATTAATCAGTCAAGTGATATAAAAGCAGTAGTCGGAATAATTACAGATATAGCCGAACAAACAAACCTTTTAGCACTTAATGCAGCAATAGAGGCAGCACGTGCAGGCGAACACGGAAGAGGCTTTGCTGTTGTTGCTGATGAAGTAAGAAAACTAGCAGAGAGAACCCAAAAGTCTTTAACTGAAATCAATGCTAATGTGAACATTCTTACACAATCGATTATAGAGATTGGCTCAAATATAGAAGATCAAGCAAAAGATATTACAAGTGCAAATGAAGCTATCTCTGAAATAGATGCAATTACGAAAGAAAATTCGATAGCAGCTAATGAAGTTAGTGGTATAGCTGATGAGGTTAAGGGTATGGCTCTAAATATTTCTGATGATGTCAAGAAAAATAAATTTTAAGTTAGGAGTTTATAAGATTTAAAAACTCTTCTCCAAACTGCTCATACTTTTTAGCCCCTATACCATTCACTTCAAGCATACTCTCTTTATCACTTGGTTTGTCATTTGCTAAGTGTTTGAGTGTTTTATCGCTGAAAATGATGTAGGCAGGTACTCCCATTTCAGATGCGAGTTCACTGCGTTTAGTACGAAGTTGTTCAAAAAGTTCTTCATCATAGTCAAACTCTTTGTCCTGTTTTACTTTTTTCTCTTTTATATTTATGAGTAAACGCGAGGACTTAATATCTACAAGTTTTAAGGACTTTAAAACTTCTATAGCATCACTTGTAAGTTTTAAAACACTAAAGTCACCTAGAGTAATAATTTTAAGCTCTATGAGTCTCTCAACTATTACAAACCACTCTTTTTTACTTAAAGCTAAGCCGATACCATACATAGATAACTTATCTGCTCCATTACTTAAGAGTTTTTGTTCGGATGAACCACGGAGTATATCTATCACATAGTTTTTTCCAAAACCCTGATCTGTTTTATAAATTGCAGAGAGTATCATCTGTGCCTCTTTTGTGATGTCTTGGCGTTTATCATCAGAACTTAAACAGTTGTCGCATCTATCTTTACAAGGGTCTAGTGTATCATCAAAGTACTCAGCAAGTTGTTGATGAAAACATAACTCAGATGTTGAGTATTTATATATCTGGTCAATTTTTGTCTCTAGGTGGGCTTTGTACTCATCATTTTGTATATCACCTAAAAAGCGTTTATGAAGTACAATATCACCTGCATTAAAGAGTAAAAGAACTTCACTATCATCTCCATCACGTCCCGCTCGACCTATCTCTTGGTAGTAGTTTTCTTGTGATTTTGGTAGAGACATATGCACAACAAATCGTATATCACTCTTGTCTATTCCCATACCAAATGCAATAGTAGCAACCATGATGTCAACTTTGTCATTTACAAATATTTTAAAGTTTTGCTCACGTACATGTTGGGGAAGTCCTGCATGATACGGAAGGGATTTATAACCTGCTTGGTTAAGAAAACTAGAGAGTTCTTCTGTTTTTTTACGGCTACTTACATAGATGATACCTGACTCGTTCGTGTGACGTAGTAGAAAGTTTTTGAGTTGTGCTTGACCATTACTTATGCGGCGCTCAGCAGAGATGAAAATGTTCTCTCTAAAGACTCTACCTTTGAGAACTTTGGGGTCAGTCACTCTAAGTTCACGCAGTATGTCATCTGTTACATTATCTGTACTTGTGGCAGTAAACGCAGCTATGGTTGTGTAGGGAAAGTTGGCTTTTAAGTTACCAAGTGAGCGATAATCATCACGAAACTCATGTCCCCATTGTGAGATACAGTGTGCTTCATCTATCACAAAAAAGTTAATGTTTAGGTTGTGTAAAAAATCAAGTGTACGACCATTGTTTAAACGTTCAGGTGAGAGGTATAAAAACTTCAAGTCACCATTTACAGCAGAGTACATAATGTCATCTACCTCTTCATAACTTTGCGCAGAACTTATCATCTGTGCGTTTATCTTTTGGGCTTGAAGGGCTGATACTTGGTCTTGCATAAGAGCGATAAGAGGAGAAACAACAATAGTTATACCCTCCATCATCATGGTTGGAAGTTGAAAAACAAGAGACTTTCCACCACCCGTCGGTAGTATCATAAGTAAGTCTTGTCCTGCGAGTATAGCATCAACTCCCTCTTCTTGAAGTGGGCGAAAACCGTTATGTCCGAAAATGTCTTTGAGTATCTTGTTTTTGATTATTTATCCTATATATGTTACAATTGCATTAATGGTCGTGAAGAGCTTTCGCTCCCACTTTATTTAATATAAACGTTCGGTTAAAACGATTAAAACCATTAACACAATGAAAAACTTCACTGGTGTGTTCTCCTTTTTTGGAGACACCCTCTTTCTCCACTCCCTAAAATCACCCGTAACCGAAAGTTAGACAAACCAGTTGTAACGAAATCATTATAGTAAGTTCTTGCTATTATCTAAAAAAGTATGACAAAATGCAATAAAACAAGCTGCTTTTAAAAAGAAGTATTTATTGAATCGACTTCTGAAAATTTGGCAAATTATACACTAAGTTTATCGATTTTAATATTTTATTTTAGTGATATTTGTTATACTTATAGAATGAATATTGTACCCTTAAAAAAGAAGATTCCTAAGTTCTTATTTGTACCGCTTGCCATAGTTTTAATCTTTGCACTTTATTCAGGGTATTATAAATATCAGGAAAGTAAAACATATGAGAAGATACATAAGTATATGCATTTTACTATTCCGGCTGAAGAGTTGATTCACGAACTTCAAAAAGAAAGAGGGTATAGCAGTGCTTACTTATCCTCTTCTAGTAAAGTGTTTTATGAAAAGCTTCAAAAACAGAGAATTCTAACAGATGAAAAAATCATTAATTTTAAAACTTTTGTTACAACTCATAAATGTGATAGTACATTTAAGAAAGATACACTTACTTTTCTGAATTCTTTAAAAAGATTAGCTTTATATAGAAAAAATATTGATGATTTAGTACCAAAAATGAGTATAGATTTTTATACAAATAGTATTAATAAGCTTATTAAATCCATTCGACATATCATTTCAATTAGTCAAAGTAATACGCTGTTTAATTTAATAGAATCTTATGTTTCTATTATAGAGATGAAAGAAAAAGCAGGGCTAGAGAGAGCACTTATTAGTAATATTTTAGGTAAAAGTACTATGTCTCATCAAGAGTTTTACCAACTTGGAAGGTTAATCGCAGCACAAGAAGCATATTATGGTTTTTTTACAACAGTTTCATTAAAAAAACATTCCCAACTTTTTAAAACTGAAGAAATTCAAAAATATTTTACTAAAGTTAAAAATAAGCGTATACAGCTTTATGAGAAAAGTAAACGTAACGAAATCTTAGCATTTATAAAAGAGAATATAGGTTATGGAGGACTAATTCATAACTTTAAAAACTATGTAATTCGAGGGAATACTAAATATGCAAAAGCAGTTCAAGAAGACTATAATAATCTTGCAGTAGCTATCAATAAATACAAAAACTTAGAAGGAACAACACAAGAAGAGATCAAAGAGCTTGAAATAATAAAGAAAGTTTTTTCAGAGTATCTAAATAAGATAAAGATTGTAACAAAAGCATACAAGCTGAAAAAGGTAAATATCCATGAGCTTGATTATTTGGTTAAAGTAAATGATAGACCGGCATTAGATGCTTTAGAGAACTTGACAAAAAATATATATGGCTCTAGTTCCGAATGGTTTGAGATAGCTACAAAGAGAATTGATACACTAAGAGATATTGAATTAATCATTGTTGATGATATCAGCATTTTTATTGATAAGCATATAAATAATATCACTTTAGCAATTATAGGTAATATTATTATTGTCTTAATTATTCTTATTATAATTATTTCATCAATACTCGTTTTTCGGGAGCTGATTGAGTCAGGTAAGATGCTAAATCGAGCACAGGAAAATACAAGATCAGGAAGTTATGAGTACTATTTTCACGAAAGTCTTCTTTTTTGGTCAGATGAGTATTATAAGTTATTAGAAGTAGATAAAAATATCTATACCCCAACTTTAGCCAAGTTTCTTTCCTTTGTTGATAAGAGTGATAGAGAAAGTTTTAAAGAAAGTATGCAAAAAGCGATAAGAACAAAAGAGATTGTTTTTATAGAATATAAAGTAATTTTGAGAAGTAAAAAAATACTATTTGTCCGTTCAAGCTTTGAAGTTGTAAAGTATGATATATCTGGAAAACCAAAATCTATGGTTGGAACTATGACAGATATATCAGATGCAAAATATTTAGAACAAGAAATAATTGATACTCAAAAAGACATTATTATGACTATGGGTGCTATTGGGGAGAGCCGTAGTAAAGAGACAGCGAACCATGTAAATCGTGTTGCTGAGTACTCTTACCTTCTTGCAAAACTTTGTGGAGAGGATAAGCATCAAGCAGAGCTAGTAAAGATGGCAAGTCCAATGCATGATATAGGAAAGGTCGGTATTGCTGATGGTATATTGCATAAGGCTGGTAAGTTAACTTCATCTGAGTGGAAGATTATGCAAACACATTCAGAGTTAGGGTATGAAATACTAAAAGGTTCAGATAGAGAAATTCTAAAGTTAGCAGCAACCATTGCATATACACATCATGAATATTATGATGGAAGTGGTTACCCTCGAGGGCTCAAAGGTGCTAATATACCTAAAGCCGGAAGAATAGTTGCTATTGTTGATGTCTTTGATGCATTAGGTAGTGATAGATGTTATAAAAAAGCATGGGAAATTGATAAGGTTATTGAATATATAAGACAAGAAAAAGATAAGATGTTTGATCCTTACCTTGTGGATATATTTTTAGATAATATTGATGACTTCTTAGCGATTAAAGCTATGTATCAAGATGAAATAAAAACCTAAAAACTAGCATTAATAGCATCTACTTCACCCCAAGAGAGTGAATCAACCTGCGTTTGATGTTTGATGATATGAGCAACATATCGGGCGAACATATCAGTTTCTACATTTACACGAGACCCTTTTTTATAAGTCTTAAAAAGGGTCTCTTTCATAGTGTGAGGAATGATAGTGAGGCGAAAAGTGTCTGCATTTACATTATTTACAGTAAGACTCACACCATCTATAGTGATAGAGCCTTTAGGAACTATGAAACCTATGTGCTTTTTGTCTACTTTGACAAAAACATCATAAGAGTTACCAAGGTTTTTAATGTCAGTTATAGTTCCTATAGCATCAACATGCCCCTGAACTATATGCCCCTCAAATCTATCGCCCATAGCCATAGCAGGTTCAATGTGTACTTCACCTTTATAGTTAGCCATGACTAGATGCTTTTGGCTCTCAGGTGAGAGTTCAACGCTAAAACCATCTGCGTTTACAGATGTTACAGTCAAACAAGCACCATTTATAGCAATGCTATCACCAAGTGATGTTTTAAGCTGTGCTTTGATACTAAGAGTTGCGCCTATTAAGCTTTTAACCTGTGCTATTTCTCTGATAAGACCTGTAAACAATGTGATTCCTTTTAATTAGGAAATTTTATCATAAATTCTTTAAAGTCTTTTTGAGATAATGGTTTAGAATAGTAATACCCTTGGATAGTAGGGCATTTATGTGCAACTAGAAAGTCTTTTTGCTCTTTATTCTCTACACCCTCTGCAATTAACTTGAGTTTGAGTGCATTGGCTAAAGCTATGATGGTCTCTACTATCGCTACATCATCTTTGTCATAAGGAAGATTATCAACAAAACTTTTATCAATTTTGAGTTTTGTAATTGGAAGTTTTTTGAGAGCTGATAGTGATGAGTAGCCTGTTCCAAAATCATCGATAGAGATTGATATACCTAACTCTTTGAGTTCATGAAGTAGGGTGATTGAACTCTCTTGATCTTTCATGATTTGACTCTCTAGCATCTCTAGCTCAAGGTTTTTTGCATTAAAGTTTGTCTGTATGAGCGAGTTTTTCAACTCTTGTATAAAGTTTTCAGACTCAAGGTTCACAGCAGAAAGATTTAGAGAAAGCTTGAGTGTATCAGAGTACTGTTTCTCCCATGACATAATAATTTGCATACTCTTTTTCATCATTATTCTATCTATATCGATAATAAGCCCAGACTCTTCAGCATAAGGTATAAATCTATCAGGATAAATTATGCCAAGTTTTGGATGTATCCATCTAACTAATGCTTCCATTCCCACTATAGTATCTGTTTGTGCATCAATCTGTGGTTGAAAATAAGGTTCGAATTCACCATTTTTAATTGCATGTTTTAAGTCATCATCTAACTTTCTTTTATCTAAAAGATTTGTTGTCATCTCTTGTGTGTAATGTTCACAACAGTTTCCACCAAGACTTTTTGCTTGATACATCGCAGTATTAGCATTACCTAAAAGAGTGTTTAAAGAAGTTGACTCATCTATAGTCATACTTACTCCAACACTAACAGTAATTTGAATACTTTTTCCTTTGATCTTATGAACTTTTTGTACATTTTTCAAAATTTTATTTGTGAGATTATCTGCAGTAGCTGTCTTGTCTAAAGTGAGTGCAATAGCAAACTCATCTGCTGTCAACCTTGCAATTAAGGTTTTTTCTTCAAATGAGTCAACTAGTACTTGGGCTGTAGCTTGAATGATTTCATCGCCTGTATCGTGAGTATATAAATCA
>NZ_JAEMVC010000028.1 GCF_029215985.1 Sulfurimonas sp. SAG-AH-194-C21 | reverse complement strand
TATAAAATGGGGCATGTTTTCCTACTTTATCGAATTTTAAGGTGGCGACTATCCCCGGATTTTCAAGATAGTTTATTTTTTTTGAAAATAGATAGAAGATTTGTATTTTAGAGGATTATCTGGTATTACAAATATTAATTTTTCAAGTTCATTTGCAAAATTTATACTTGCAGTAACTTTATCTTGAGCTATATAATTGACAATATTTAACAATTGCTTTTCAAAAGTTTTTTTATAAATTATCTGCATTAGTAATTATTTAGATTTTAAGTGCTTGTGTATATTATTCCATAAATCAGAGTGTGAAACCATTTCAGACTTTCCACTCTCTACATCTTCTAGGTCTTGATGTAATTGTTCTTGTCTCTCATAAAAGTATGTGTCAAGTTCAAGGTTCTTATCTTTTGAGACAGTTATTTTTGAATGACTCTCTTTAACAAAATTCATAAACTGTTGCATATAGTTATCTTGTATCTGTATTGATAAAGTTTGCATTGAAGAATCCTCAATTTAATATATTCTCATTATATCAAAACGTAAGTGAGCTTAACTTAAGTTTTATCGACTAAACAGTTATTGATATCTTTCTTCTATAACCTGAAAAGTAGAATTGTTTTCTGTACTTATGATTGTTAATTGGTATACTGTCCCCGGATTTTTGGATACAAAACTCCGTATGAAGTATTTTTTAGTGAAATGAGTAGAAGACTAGCTTGTTAGATTAGGTGGAAATTGCACTTGATATTAGAATTGGCGTTTCATTATATCAAAACTTAAGTGAGCTTAACTTAAGTTTTATCGACTAAACAGTTATTTATTTCACTTCTTATATAACTTGAAAATATAATTATTTTATGTTCTTATTATTATCTTGTGAGCATTATATAATAATAGTGTGTTGTAACATCGTCAATTCCTGTATATTGATTGTGTCCTTGATAATCTACTTTACCTTCACCCTTAGCATAAAATACTGAGTAGTCATTGTCACATTTAATTTGAATTACATCACTATATTTATATCCATTATATGGACTATAAGCATCAAAATGGCTTATAAAAGTACAATTATTTATAGTGTCACCTATTTTCTGATATCTTGGTATTGATGTATCACTACCTTCAACACTTATTTTATCATCTACCGTAGAATAAATTATAGTTTGAGATGAATTTGATGTTGTATCATTAATTGTTTCTTCCACTCTTGTTGGTGCTAAAATTGTATATGTTAATGTGGCTCTATTTATTTCAGTACCTCCTATTATAGAATATGATGAATCTGCTTCATATTTGTCTAAAGACTTAACTTGATTTGTACTGCTGGTTATATAGTTCCATAAATCATAGGATGTTCTAGAATCAACATTCCCACTTTCTCCACCACCACAAGCTGTGAAACCTAGTGCTACTGCAACTATTAACGATGTAATATATTTTGTCATTAGTTAATCCTTTATTTACTGTATATAGTAATTATATATACAGTATTGTTATATAGCATTGTATATTGATAAACTTTAGATAAAATAAACAGACTATAAAAGTAGTAAATATGCAAGATTTATCAGTAATAAATGAAGAAAAGTTACTTACATTCTATGAGACCATCTCTAAAAATGTTAAAAGACTGCGAAACGAAAAAAATAAACCTCAACTAGATTTAGTTTTAGAGATGGGATTAAAATCAACTTCATTTTATAGTAAATGTGAAAATCTAAAAGATAATCATCATTTTAACTTAGAACATATCTATAAAATAGCTATTGTACTAAATGTAGATATAACAGAGTTCTTTAAAGATATAAAGACTCTATCCTAATTATTGACTCTATTCTGTAGACCGTGATGTATGTTTGATAGGGAAATCGTTGATAACTGAATATTTAGTATATTATCTGTCATATTCCTGACATAAAACACAAAATGTAGTTTAAAAAAGAGAAGTTCTAAGCAGTAAAATTTACTGCAAAGAAGTAAGTTGTTCTAAAACTTTCTCGCGTTTAGATTCTGCATCCCCTAGAAGTCCACGGTTTTTAGCAAGTACATCTTCTGGAGCATTTGCAACGAAACGCTCATTATTAAGCATACCGTTTAACTTGTCTATCTCTTTTTGAAGTTTCTCGCCTTGTTTTTCTAACTTGGAGATGATAGAACTAAGGTCGATGCTATCAGTAGGGATGAAAGTCTCACACTTGTCTGAGATGTCACTGACCGCGTTTGGAACTTTAGTATCTGTAAATGTTACTTCTGTTACTTTTGCAAGTTTGATGATAAAGGGAAGCATCATCTCTTTTTGAGCATCAGATAAACCGTCTATCTTAACAAAGGCTTTTTCTATCTTTTGGTTTGCTAAGTCTACAAGAACTTTTGCTCTACGGATAGAGACAATTGCATCCATGATGATCTCAAAAGTTGCTTCTTCTGGACGTTGTTTAGTCTTAGTAGGAAAACGCATAAGCATGATAGATTCACCATCTTCTAAAGTAGTTCCACTTAGCTCATGGTAAAGGTGCTCCGTGATAAACGGCATAAATGGATGAAGTAGTTTCATAGCCTCTTTAAACACAGCTCCAAGTTCTACTATAGAGTCCTTGTCAGCTTTAGAGAGTTCTATACCCCAACCACAAAACTCGTTCCAAAGGAACTTGTACATAACAAGTGCAGCGTCGTTGAACTTGTACTCATCTAAGTATGCACGAACTTCTTTAGTAGCAAAGTTAAGGCGACTTAACATGTACTTACCAAGAGGTGTCTCTACACAAAAACTATTTAAGTCAGGGAAAACTTCTACATTCATCTGAAGGTATTTTACTGCATTATAAAGTTTGTTTGTGAAGTTACGGTTTAACTCTAACTTCTCTTCACTCATACGGATGTCACGACCTTGAGCCGCAGATATTGCAAGTGTGAAACGCAGGATATCTGCTGAGTACTTCTCTATAGTGTCAAGAGGGTCAACTACGTTTCCTTTACTCTTAGACATTTTATCGCCATTAGCATCACGAACAAGTGCATGGAGATAGATGTGGTTAAATGGAAGTTGCCCGTTAAAGTTCTCGCCCATCATCATCATTCTAGCTACCCAGAAGAAAAGGATGTCAAAACCAGTGATAAGAAGAGTATTTGGATAGAAGTCTTTCATATCTGACTCGTTCCAAAGTGTACCTTTACCTTCTTCTCCATTTGCCCAACCAAGAGTTGAGAAAGGCCAGAGCGCAGATGAAAACCAAGTATCAAGAACATCAGGGTCTTGAGTTAGGTTTGTACTCTTACACTTAGGACACTCAGAAGGATTTTCATCTTCAGTTGCAAACTCATGGTCACACTCATCACAGTAAAATACTGGTATCTGATGTCCCCACCAAAGTTGACGAGATATACACCAGTCACGAAGTTCACCCATCCATGAGTTGTAAGAGTTTATCCAGTGCGGAGGGAAAAACTGTGCTTCACCTGCGTTTGTTTTTTCTATCGACTTGTTTGCTACATCCTTACTTAAAAACCATTGTCTTGAGATGTAAGGTTCAACTACACTTTTACATCTGTAACAGTGCCCCACTTGATGTTTATGGTCTTCTATCTTAACTATAAAACCCTCTTCATCAAGACGTTTAACGATAACCTCACGAGCTTCTAAACGGTCAAGTCCTTTGAACTCTTCGGCATAGTCATTTAAAATTCCTTTTTCATCAAAGACAGTGATAAACTCTAAGTTATGGCGTTTACCAACTTCGTAGTCATTTTGGTCGTGTGCTGGAGTTACTTTAACAACACCCGTTCCAAATTCCATATCAACATAAGTATCTGCGATGATAGTCACTTCGCGCGAGAGCAGTGGAAGTTTGATTTTTTTACCTATGAGGTCTTTGTATCGTTCATCATCTGGGTGAACCATAACGGCTGTATCACCAAAATATGTTTCAGGACGAGTCGTCGCTACTTCAACACTTCCACTACCATCAGCAAATGGATAAGTGATGTGGTAAAACTTACCATCATGGTCTTCATGTTCTACTTCTATGTCGGAGAGTGCACCATCATGTGTACACCAGTTAACCATGTAGTTTCCACGAGTTATAAGACCATCATCATACAGTTTTACAAAAGATTCTTTTACTGACTTTTGAAGTCCCCCGTCCATAGTAAAACGTTCTCTATCCCATGCAGGACTAACACCCATATGGCGAAGTTGCTCTGTCATGATGCCAGCTGATTCTTCTTTCCAAGCCCAAGCACGCTCTAAAAACTTTTCACGACCTAACGCTTCTTTAGTTGTTCCCTCTGCTATGAGTTGTCTCTCAACTACATTTTGAGTTGCGATTCCTGCGTGGTCTGTTCCTGGTTGCCATAGAGTTTTGTAACCATCCATACGTTTGTAACGAGTGATGATATCTTGGAGAGTAAATGTAAGTGCATGACCGATGTGAAGGCGGCCTGTAACATTTGGTGGTGGCATCATGATAGAGAAGTTTTTTCCCTCTTCTTGAATACTTGCGTTTGCATCAATTTCGAAGTACTTACGTTCTTCCCAAATTTTGTAATATTTGTTTTCAGTCTCTTTAGGGTTGTATTTGTTATCTGACATGAGTAATAGCCTTAAAATCTCTAGTTTAAAATTGCGCGATTATACCTAAAAAGGCATTATACTTTACTGACTAGCCTGTCTTAATAAACAAATTTTCAATTTTTAGTAAGATTATGATAGAATTATGTTAATGAAACAATCAGCTCTTTATAAAAATCTTCTTTTATCAAATTTAGAACTAGAAATGTATAATCCCACCACAAGAAAAATAGTACTCTTAAACATACTTCTTTATATTAGCTCTCTTCTTTTAGGTTTTTTTACACTTTATAATGTTTTTATTGATGAGGCATATTATATAGCACTCATAGATTTTATGGCTTTTGTAGGGGCTGTGTACGCTCTTATAGATATGCGAATACGAGGAGATATAAAAAGAGCTTCTTTAATCGCCACTTTAGATATCTTTTTACTTATGATCGCTTTAGTGTATGTTATCAAGGGTCAAGATTTTACACTGATTTGGACAGTATTTCTTCCGATATTTGCCATTTTTATAAATGGTAGTAAGATAGGTTCTGTAGTTACTATCGTTTTTTATAGCATTATCTTCACCATAGCATATAACGGTCTTGGTGTTTGGCAAGATGGTGCTTGGAATTATGCTGCATTTATAAGGTTGATAGCTGCGAGTATAGGACTGAGTTTTATCACATACTTTTTTGAACAGAGTTTAGAAAATGCTTACTCTGAGCTTGCAGAGAGTAGACAATCAGAAAAAAATTATGTACAAAATCTTGAGATGTGTTCCATAACTGATCCTTTAACACAACTTTATAACAGAAGATATTTAGATGTACAGTTTAAACAGAAGTTTAATAAAGCAAAAGAGAACAATAGTTACTATGCACTTTTTATTTTAGATCTTGATAAGTTTAAAGAGTATAACGATACTTATGGACATATTGCCGGTGATAATGTTTTACAAAGTGTTGCAAAAGTATTACAAAACTCCATGCGTAGAGAAGCAGACTCGACTTTTAGACTCGGTGGTGAAGAGTTCTGTGCACTTTTTATGGCAGATGAACATGCAAAAATTATAGAAAGCGTTCGAAATGTTCGTCAAAACATAGAAAACCTTCACATACCTCATATAAGAAGTACATTTGGTTCTATCACTGCCTCTTTTGGTATCTGTATTATTAATGACTTTGAGACGAAAAATTTAGATAAAATGTACAAAATTGCAGATGATAATCTCTATGAAGCAAAAGAGAATGGTCGTAACTGTATTGTTGGTGAAAAGAAAATTAGTGTGCTTTAATACTCACAAGCTATAATTGCAAAATGCCTTTATCCCGTTTAAATAAAGAGCAGCATGCCGCTGCGACTTCTTCCTATGCACAAAACCTTATCATCGCTTCTGCGGGGACTGGAAAGACTTCAACTATTGTTGGTCGTATTGGTCACCTTATAGCCCAAGGAATTAAACCTCACGAAATCCTTTTACTTACTTTTACAAACAAAGCAGCTGCTGAAATGGTAGCTCGTGTGGCAGAGTACTTCGGTAAAAATGTAGCTTCTAACATAGATGCAGGAACCTTTCATGCGGTGAGTTACAGATGGTTAAAGAAGTATGATCAAAAAGTTGTTTTAAAACAGCAACGCGAACTCAAAACTCTTTTTCGTTCAGTATTTGAGAAACGTAACTTTATGAACATCGATGCAGAAGTAAGACCTTATGGTGGAAATCACCTTTATGATCTGTACTCTTTTTACCAAAATACAGAGCTAGAAAATAATTTTGAAGACTGGGTAAAAGAGAAGTACGAAGAACATGCACAGTTTGCCCTCATTTATGCAGATGTAGTGGATGAGTTTGAGAGGCTTAAAAAAGAGTACGGTTTTGTAAACTTTAATGACCTGCTTTTAAACTTCCGTGAGATGTGTAAAACGAGAGATGTGGGATATAAAGAAGTACTTGTAGATGAGTACCAAGATACAAATGCCCTTCAAGGTACACTCATAGACGCGATGAATCCACCTTCACTTTTTTGTGTTGGGGATTATGACCAGAGTATTTATGCTTTTAATGGTGCTGACATTAGCATCATCGGCTCTTTTACGAAGAAATTTCCTGAGGCTCATGTGCATACTCTGACAAAAAACTACCGTTCATCTCGTCCCATACTATCACTTGCCACAAAAGTGATAGAACATAATGAGCGAATATATCCAAAACAGCTTGAAGTAACACGAACAGCAGAGGCAAAAGCACCAAGTTTACTCGCGTTTGATGAACTCTTTGATCAGTACCATCAAATTGCTGCGATGATAAAAGCTTCACAAACGCCAAGAGAAGAGATAGCAGTTATCTTTCGTAACAATTCTTCAGCTGATGGTATAGAAGTAGGGCTTCGCGAGCTTGACATCGCTTGTAAACGCAAGGGTGGGACTTCATTTTTTGACTCACGTGAGATAAAAGCTATACTTGATTTATATACCTTACTTGTCAATGAGTCAGATATGATGGCGTTTATACATCTCTTTGAGTTTGCTCGTGGAATAGGTTCGGCAATGGCTAAAGAGCTTTACATCGCATTTAAGACTCTTGGTCATGGAAGTATGTTTTATGGTCTGTATGCTCCTGATGAGACTATGAAAAATCCTTTTGAAAAGAGAAAACTTAACCACCAACTAGGACTCTTTGATGACTTTTTAGAACTCGGAGCAGTTGGAAAATATGCCAAACTTGGGTTTGAGTCAAAGTTTATGAAAAACCCTATACTTAAACATCCAAAACTTACAAAAGATTCGGCTACTTTTGTACATAACTTCTACCTTCTTTTTCGTGATTTAAAGGGAGTGAAAAAACCTTTTACAGTAGTAGAAAAAATTGTAAAATCAGAACTTTTTAAGTACATAGCAGAAACACTTGCAAATAAACGTGCACAGTTAAAAGATGGAAGTATAGACGAAAAACAAAAGACAGAAGCACTGACTCGAATAGAGAGAAAAAACTTACTTTTACTTGAACTCACAAAACCATACAAAGAACATGAGCGTTTCTTAAACGCTATGATTTTAGGTTCTTCTGACTTAACGCAAGGCGAGGGTGTAAACCTTTTGAGTGTTCATGGAAGTAAGGGATTGGAATACAAAGAAGTCTATGTTATTGACCTGATGGATGGGCGTTTTCCTAACCGAAAGTTGATGCAGCGTGGTGGTTCACTAGATGAAGAGAGACGTCTTTTTTATGTCTCAGTTACTCGTGCAAAAGACATACTCTACCTCTCATATGCTAAGTACGATAAGGTTAAAAAACAGAACTTTGTAGCGAGTCAGTTTTTATATGAAGCGGGGCTTGTACCTAAAGATGAAGCATATCGGAAGATGGCGATGCAGGATGAAGATAAAGAAGATTAGTAGGGTATAATTTCACCCTAAAACAAATATACAGGAAAAATTATGAATAAAAAAATGGCAATAACACTTACAATACTTCTGAGCATCATCGCAGTCTTTGGTGCATATATGGTAAGTATAAGTGCAGATAGAGAAAGTACAACAACAATTTTACCTCTTATGACTAGTAAACTTGTAAAGATTGATGGTATGACTTGTGAGTCTTGTGAGCATGCTTTAGCTGGTGCTGCTACGAAGATGAAAGGTGTTAAAAGCATCACTGCTTCTGCAAAAGATGGAAACGCAGTTGTTGAGTTTGACTTAGTCAAAACAGATATAGACACAGTTATGAAAGAGATAAGAAAAACAGGGTATAGACCTATCTCTTATAAAGATTTTAATGGGGTATCAGCAACAAAAGAGTCAAACACGACTAAAGAATCAAACACTACAATGAAATGTGGTGCAGGAAAGTGCGGAACGACACACTAAACCTCACTTCTCATTTTTCTAGTTTCTAAAAAGTAGCTATGTCCTAAGTATATTATGTAAAATACAGAGGCAAAAAAGATTACAAAGGGAATAAGAGAGATAAGGTATAAGCCCAAAGTCTTTAAGCGCAGGGTTGTAGCATGAAAGAACTTTATCTTCATGTTCTCCTCTTTAGTACAGATAGTAGACCCCACATCGTATGTCATCATCTTATGAAAAAAGTAATACAGGGGTAAATTAAATGCTACTATATTTACAAGTGGAATAAAATACAGAGGTATAAACACTATGAACATTATGAGCATAGTTAATGCCCACTTTATAGTTAAAAAGAGTGCCTCAGCAAGATTAGAGTGTCCTATCATCTTTACATCACTGTAGTGTCTTCTTTGGAGTTCTCTTAAAATCGTGGGTGTTAAAAAACCAACTATGATAAGTGCTACAAAGATAGAAAAATAAAGTGTTAAAAAACTACCAATAGTATAAACTAAAAAAGTAGCAATCCATGAAGTAATGGCACTACTCATAAGCCACTTAATAAGGGCAGTTCCTTCTAGTGTGGCTTGAAATGTATCTGTGTTTTGTACACCATTTACCATTGTCGTCTCAGTTGAACTTACTTGCATACTTCCAAGAGCATCAAGCCCGATGCCGGCGACCACAAAAAACAGAATATACAAAATAATCATACTCAATATAAAAGGTAGTAGTGAATACTTTATCATTTTACCTGTAAAAAGGTCTTTTAGACTGAGGGCTAAAGTGGAGTTTTCACTATTCATTTACACTCTACTCATCTAAAGATTTGCTTCTATGAGACTAAAAGCTTTTGTCATATCTTCATCACTCATTCTTCCACTCTTGTAAAAAAGCAGTTTTCCTGTTTTGTCAAAAATAAGAATGTTTGAAGCATCATCTGCAACTTCCCATTCATTTACTAAAACAGAGTTTTTATCTTTCACATAGATTGTTTTTTTAAACTCTTCTTGTTTATCTTTTAAAATACTCTCAATAATAAAGTTTGGTTTCCAAGTAGCAGCAAGGTTTATGATAGCCATACTCCCAAAAGCACCAATTTTTCGATAATCTTTTTTCTTAAGTGCTTGTGAAAAATGATCGTTTGTATCTTTCTCATCAGGATCAACATAAAAAACAACATACACATTGCCTTTTATACTTGAAGAACTCCATGCAGAATTATCAGTTATATTCCCACCATTTTCACCCTCAATCGTAACAGTTTTAGGAATTTCACCAACAGTTATTGCACTTAGGTTTAGTGTAGCAAGAAGTGCTACAAGTAATAGTTTCATTTTCATAATTTACTCCATAATTTTTGGTTGAGTTTCAACTCTTCTACGATACCGATAGCAAGATGCAATGTTTCTACATACTCCATTGCTATTTTATACTTTAATAGTGAATGAAAAACTGAAGGCTCAAATAAATCTTTGTTATACTCTATCGCCATGTAGATCTTTCCACCACGAAATGAGAGACTTACTGGATGGTCTGAGCGTTTTTTAAAGCTTAGAATCTTTTCCATAAGTGTATGAGAAAGTATATAACGAGCTTCAACTTGGTCAGTTCCATAGACTACAAACTCTTTTTCAAATGCGACATTGTCCATCTTTACTAAGTCGTTTCTTGAGAAGTTGTTTGACTGTAAAAATGAGCCTATAAAATCTCCAAAAGTACTCTGTGCTGTATCTGGAAGTATTACTGTTTTGCCTTTAAAGTGTTTAGGAAATTCACTTACTAAAAAAAGCCCTTGAAATTGTGTATTCCAAGATGTTCTTCCCTTAGAATCTTTATGTTTTACTTCAGCATGAATATCAGAAAACTCTATAGGAATGCCATCTATTTTCCCCTTAACTAGATCATTCCCATTTACTCTATCAGCAGATGATGTAAAGATGCCAGAATATGTGTAAAGTGCTTCATTGACATGTAAAGAGGGTGTGTATTTTAGGTTTATATCTATCTCTTTTATGAGGGGTGCTATAACCCTGAACTTAAAGTCTGAAGCATAACCTTTGATAAGTAGTTTATAAACTATCCCTGCGATTGCAAAATAACCAAAACCTACAAAGAGTAAAGTGTTCAAGTTTATAGAAGAGGCTCCAAGCATAAAGTACATTGTTACAAGAACAATGAGAGCTAAAATGGCTTCGATAAAAATGACTCTTTTTCTAAGAGCTATTCTATCCTCCTCAAGTTCAGTGAGAGTAGGGTGAAGTGATTTGTAGTAAAAGTCAGTGAGCTGTGAAAGTGTTTTCATTTATGAGTTAAAAAGCTCTTTAACATTTACATTTTTTCGCTCATTCTCATGGATCTCAAAAACCTCTTTTCTTCGGTAGTTCATAGCATTTGCCATAAAGTTCGTAGGGATTTGTTCAAGTGCATTATTATAGTCTGTCACCGCTTGATTATAAGCACGACGAGCTGCTGCTATCTGCTCTTCTACCTCGTTTAAACTTCTCTGTAAATGCATAACATTTTCATTTGCTTTGAGCTCAGGATAGTTCTCAACTGCAATCATAATAGAACCAAGAGCAGAACTCATTTTTGCATCAATGGCTATTTTTTGTTCATCTGAGATATTTGGCTTATTTGCCTCTGAACGAAGTTTTGTTATTTCTTCAAGTATAGATTTTTCATGTTCCATATACTTACTCACAGAAGAGACAAGGTTTGGTATGAGGTCATAGCGTTTTTTGAGTTGTGTATCGACACTTGCAAAGATGTTCTCAACTTGATTTTTCTTTGCAACAAGTGAGTTATACATAAGTATGAGGATGATTCCTAAAACAATAGCGATAATAAGAGGTGTAGACATGAGTGCTCCATAGATAATATTTATCTATAGTTTATCTTATTTTGATTAACTTGAGCGAGATAATGTTTTAGTGTGTGATATTTTTTGCAGCAAGGTAAGCACTAGACCATGCAAAAGCGAAGTTATACCCACCTCTACGGCCAACTACATCTAAAACTTCTCCTACAAAATAGAGATTTTTTTGTTTTTTACTCATCATAGTTTTTTCATCTATCTCTTTTGTATCTATGCCACCACCAGATACTTCAGCATGTCTAAATCCGTGAGTCTCTTCTACTTCAAACTTCCAGTTGAGCATGAGGTTAGCTATTCGTTTGGCTAGTTTTGTGTGAATCTCTTTATCTTTTATAGTGTTTTGTATATTTAACTCTTCAAGTAGACCATTAGCTATTTTTACGGGAATAATCCCGACTAAAATATCAAGTATCGTAAGTGTAGGCATGTTTTGAGCTATTTTAGAGATATGCTGTGAGAGTTTTTGCATGTTAAATGCAGGTAAGAGGTTTACACTGATGTCTACAGCAGCAAAGCCAAGAAGTGCAGATGAAACAGCTTGTGAAATGTCTAAGATAGCAAAACCGGAAACACCATAGTTAGTAAAAAGTACATCACCACTTACACTTATGTCTTTGACACCATTTAATATAAGTGTGACCTCTGTGTTTAGTTTTACACCACTCATTTTTTTTGCTATTTGAGAGTTGAGATGGAGTTGTACAAGACTTGGATAAGGAGGAACGGTTGTATGTCCAAATTCTTTAGCAAACTCTTCACCATCAGAGTTTCCACCAAGATGCTCACCTGCACGAGAACCTGTAGCAACTATGACAGCATCAGACTCTTTTATAAGTTTTTTGATATCGGTAACATGAGTCTCAGTATGAAAGATTACACCAAGACCTTTGGCATAGTTTTCAAATATTTTTACAACACTCTTTGCTTCATTTGAGAGAGGATAAGCACGACCATCATCTAAAACATTTAAAAATAGACCTATTTCATTACAGAATTTCTCGAACTTATCAAAACTAAAACTTTGTAAAGAAAAGTCTACAAATGAAGGATTCTCTGAGAAGAAATCAGAAGAAGAAAGATGTCTATTTGAAATATTACAACGGCCATTTCCACTTACTAAAATCTTTTTAGCGATTTTACTGTTTTGCTCATAAACTTCTACTTTAGCACCTGCTTTAGCACAAAGTATGGCTGAGAGAATGCCACTAGCACCAGCTCCGATTATAGAGACTTTTTTACTCACTTTAGAGACTCACGATTTTGGCACCAAATCCACCTAAGTGTTGTGGTGCATCTGCAAACTTTTGAACTCGTGGGTGTGCGATGAGAAAGTTTTTTACGGCAAAGGAGAGTTTACCCGTACCTATACCGTGATAAACTATAACCTCGTCCCATCCGTTGATAAGTGCATCGTTTATAAATTTGTCTAAAACCTCGCAGGCTTCATCAGCACGTAGTCCGTGTAAGTCACACTTTAGTCCAGCTCTCTTTTCTACATTTAAGTGAACATTTGTTTGAGGTTTTACTTTAAGGGCTTTGGTATGACGAAGATGTTTTGTTTTAACACGAACTTTCATACCATCCATTTCTATCGTAGCCTCTTTTTCACCGCGCATTGAGATGATAGTTCCCCGACTTGAGTGGTACTTTACTACATCGCCAACTTTAAAAGTCTCATCTCTTTGGATTTTATCCTCACCTTTAGGTGGGAGTTTTTTGTTGGCCTTGTCCATAGCACGATGGATTGACTTTGAGTCATTTGCTTTTGCCGCAGCTTTTGCTTCACTTATCGCTACATCATAGCTGCGTTTAAGTGCTGCTTTTTGCTCTTCTATCTCTAAGAGTTGTGCTTCTCTAGTGTCTTTTAGTTGGCCCTCTTTCTTTTTAAGATCGGCTAGTTTGTCATCTACAAGTTGGTGCTTTCGTTTGAGTTCACGTTCAAGCTGACTTCCGCGCTCAATTAGTAAAGAGAGTTTTTCAGAATTGTCACCATACACAGCTTTTGCCTCTTTGACAATAGCATTATTTATCCCATAACGAGCAGCTGTTTCAAATGCATACGACTTACCAATGATACCCTGCATAAACTCATAGGTAGGCTTTCTGTGCTCTTCATCATATATAGCCGCCATAAGTTCAACATCATCACGGTCAGCCATAAGAGCTGCTAGACGTTTATGGTGAGTCGTTACGACTACTTTTTGTCTGCGTTTAATGAGGTCATCAAGTATAACTTTAAACAAAGCTGCTGCCTCGTCTGAATCAGTTCCGAGTTCTATCTCATCTACTCCTACAAGGGCTGAAGTCTCTTTAAAGATGTTAGCAAACTCTTGCATACGTCCAGCAAAAGTTGAGATGTCATTTTTAACATTTTGTGGGTCATCTATGATGGCTAGAACTGTTTTAAAACTTCCGATGTGAGATTTGTGTTCATCGAGTTTCATAGGGATGATGTACTTTGCCATAAACGCAGAGGCGAGTATTGATTTAAGTAACATCGTTTTACCACCTGCATTTACCCCTGTAATCATCAAGATATTTTTTGAGAAGTCTACAGTGATAGGTTTTGCATTGGTAAGTGCAGGGTGGATAAAACCAGAGAGAATAATTTTAGAATCTTTTTGACTTTTTACGATTTGCATATTTTTACTCTGCGCAAAAAGTACACGTGCTTGGTAGTTGTCAAACTTTGTAAACTCTTTATCTATGAAGTTTATAAAAGGCTGGAGCTCTGCTAGTTTACCTGAAAACTCTTTTGTGTATTCATAAAATATCGCTTCTCTTTCTTGTTCGATAAAACGGATTTTCTCTTTTGATTTTAATATACTATCTGGAGAGACAAAAAAGAATCCACCAGATGAACGACCAACTACAGCACCTTTTAAAACATGGTTAAAACCACCACGAACTAAAAGACAATCCTCATTGTTTACAAAGTGGACCTGTGTGTCTACTAGGTATCCAGCAAGTTTTGAACTTCCCATCATACGTTTGAGTGAGCTAGACATTGTTGCTCGGTGCTCTTTTATTCGAGCACTAAGTCCAAATAGGTTTTCATCAAGGTTTTCTTCGAACTTACCATCATGTGTAAAGTATTTCTCAACTTCAGTAAATCGCTCAGGTATATCAAACTTAGCCATAAACTCACCAATAATACCATCAATTTTACGGTTTCTAAAGTATCTAAAATAACGGACAATTTTTACTATCTCAAATATTTGTTCGAAGTTCAAAACACCTTGTTTCTTTAGATGATTTTTGAGTATATAAAAGTCAATAACTTTGGGGGGTGCTTTAAATTCTAACTTATCAAGGGCTTTGATATATTTGAAATGAAGTTCTTGATCACCCTCTATATAAAGAGAGCTCTCACGTGAAAAAAAGCTAGAAAATTGTTCAATATGCTCTTGTATATCGAGCTGTTTTATGAGAGTGTTTATTTTCTCTTGTTTAGTACTTACTGACATGTAGATGCGCTAATCATCTTCGAATAGTTTGGAGTGTTTTCACGTCCAATAAAAGTATAAGTACCAACACTTAAAGTGTAGTTTGTAGAGTTGACATCTTTACCATCACACTCGATAGTTTGTCCTTGTTTGTACTTTAAAACAGCATCAAGCATTTTGTTGTTCTCTTGTTTGTTATACTCGTTGTACATAACAGCAACAGAAAGAATAGAAAGTACAATGATGACTATATAAATCTTTTGCATATGATCAAACTCAGTAAAATAGTGTAGCGCTAAAAAAAATAGTCCTATAATAACAAGACCGAATATATATGTCATTAAGCAGTTCCTCGTATTTGGTATGTAATATCACCAGCACCAAAGCCTATGATAAGGCCTTTGTCTAGTCTTTGTAAATTCTGTGCATCTTTAATCACGGTTATGTGATTATTCGCACGTTTAATTGTGTCTGCCATAGTTAGGTTGTATGCTTTAAACTCTTCTACAAAATCTATGTGACGATGTGCTTCACTCGCTGCCCATACAGGAAGGATAATAAGCTCATCAGCACCATCAAAACACTTTGTAAATTCTTCAAGGTTATCTATAGTCCGAGAGTATTTATGTGGTTGCCAAATAGCAGTGATTTTCTCAAAACCTTTGAGTTTTGCATACTCTTTTACTGATTCAAAAGTAGCTTTTATCTCCGTTGGGTGGTGACCATAGTCATCAATTATTACTGCATCATCTTCAGCTCCAACTATATCAAAACGTTTTTTGATACCTTTAAAATGTAAAAGGTTTGCACGGATATCTTCTATATCCATAGAGTCACTTGCAGCTAAAATAGCTAAAGCAGCATCAAGTGCTATATGCTTTCCAAATCCCCATACCCTAAAAACACCTAAGTCACGAAACTCAAACTGTGTATGAGGTTCATTGTTTATAAGAGTATAGTCGATATTTGTGATGTCAGTTGAAGGGTAGAGCCACGAAGCTTCTACAGTATCAATTAAAGTGCTTAAAAATGGGTCTTCAGCGTTTAATACTCTACAAGGTGCATTATTTATAAAAGTCTTATAACAGTCGTAAAACCTATCGTGATTATAATCATAATATTCCATATGCTCTGGTTCAGCATTGATAACAATAGCACAGTATGCATTTGAGTTTATGAAACTTCCATCAGACTCATCTGCTTCAAAAAGCATAACATCAGTTGTGGCATCATAACGAACATTTGAGCCAAAAGCTTTAGACTCGGCCCCGATGATAGCTGAACCATTCATGATAGCTGTTAAAATTGCAGTTGTAGTACTTTTTCCATGTGCACCAGCAACAGAATAGACTTTTCTATCATCAAGAATTTTCACTAAGGCTTCACGGCGTGCAAGTACTTCTATGCCTTTTTCTTTTGCTGCTACTATTTCTGGATTATCAAGGCTAATAATCGCTGAGTGAACAACTAAATTTTGGCTTTTTATAGCTTGGGGTGAATGAGGAACAGTAATATCCATTCCCATTTTACGCAGTTTAGTGGTAATGACACTATCTTTAATATCTGAGCCACTAACAGTGTGCCCTTTAAAGTGCATATATTGCGCGAGTCCAGAGATACCGATGCCACCGATTCCAATAAAATGTATTTTCATATATTAAACCCCTTCTTGTTATGCATTGTCTAGCAAGTCCTGTGCCTCTTTTGAAAAGGCAGAGATATAAAAAGTCCCTTTAGTCTGGGTCATATCCATATCCGCTATATTAGACATAAAGTCTTCTAAACTCATATTCTCTGCAGCTGCAATCCAGTGAAACTTGAGTGCAGAAGAAAAATTATCATCATTTGTTAAACCACTAAGAACTTCAAAAAGTGCTGCTGCATCTTTAGGCTCACCCGCAGAATAATGTTCCATAGCATACTCATAAAGTGCACGAGCTGTTGCAAAGTCTTGAACTTCAGTCATGTCCATCTTTCTATGAGACTCTAAAGTGTCAGTGAGTTTTTCAAGAGCTAGGTCGAGAATGTTGGCATAAAAACCTTGAATGGTTGCTTCATCAAAAACCTCATGTGCTTGTGACTCTAAAACATATAAAGATGCTATATCACTCTCTTGTTGTGCTTTTAATACTTTTGTTTTTAATTCTTCCGCTTTATCCATTGAGGCACTCCTTAATTCTTTCTAATGCACTTCTAGTCTTTTCTTGGTTTTCAACAAGTGCTATACGGATGTAGCCCATACCCGGATTTTGCACTTTTGCACTTTTTCTTGCTAAAAACTCACCTGGAAGTACTTTTACATTGTACTTCTCATACAGTTTTTTTGTAAATTCTAAAGCATCTTTTACTTCTATCCAGAGATAAAATGTAGCAGATGGTATTTCAGTTCCAAGTATCTCTTTTGCAATGATAAAGTTTTCTTTGTATATTTTTCTTGAGGCAGATACATGTTCTTCATCACTCCATGCGGCAGCGGCAGCACTTTGAAGTGGAAGAGGAGAAGCACAACCTATATATGTTCTATACTTCATGTACTCAGCGAGTATCTTTTTATCTCCTGCTATAAAACCTGAACGCAGACCTGGTGCAGATGAACGTTTAGAGATAGAGTTAATAACAAGAACATTTTTAAAAGAGCTGTTACCTACATGAGTGGAAGCTTCAAGTAGAGATGGTGATGGAGTATTAGCATATATCTCACTATAGCACTCATCATTGAGTAGTACAAAGTTGTGTTTGAGTGCAAGTTTAACCCAAATTCCTAGTTCATCAATAGTTAAAGTAGATGTTGTTGGGTTGTTTGGAAAGTTTAAAATTACAAGGTCACAAGTTGCGAGTTCTTCTTCATTTATCGCTGGTTTAAAGTCATTTTCTTTTGTTAGGTTGAGATGGATGACATGCGAACGAGTAGCAAGTGCTGCTCCCTCGTATATCTGATAAAAAGGATTTGGATATGCCATAACAGGTTCTTTAACATCAAAAAGTAAAAACTGAGGGAAGTTAAACAGTACTTCTCTTGTTCCAAAACAAGGGATGATTTGAGCATCACTAAGGCTTGTATTGAAGCGTTTTTTTATAAAAGCTCTAATAGCTTCTCTCAGATTAACTTCGCCACCTGTTTTAGGATATTTTTTAAGAAGAGGAGCATTGTCTATCAAAGATTTCTGTATAAATGCAGGTGTTTCAAACTGTGGTTCACCTATAGTGAGGACAGAGGGAGTCAAGTCTGGATTAGGTATAATATTTTTGAGTAAATTGTTTAGTTTTTCAAATGGATAGGGTTCAAAATTCATATGTAATTATAGCTAAAAAAGATTTATTAGAGGAGTTTTTTTGAAGATATTTATAACTTTTTTTCTTATGGTAGTTTTGATTTTAAGTCTGAGTCTTGAAGTAGATGAGTTGGCAATACAGTTACAAGATGAGGCTTTTAATCGTGCCCTTGTCTCTTTTGGTTTAGCAAAAGGCCTAAATGCAGTCATCTCTTTGCTTCAGGGAACACAGTTGAGTTTTACACCTGTAGGAGTTGGACTAAACTTTAGTGTTGGAGAAATACTTGACCCTTTTAACGATATGGTAGAAAGGTTCTCATGGATAATGCTTGTTGCAACAGTCTCTATTGGGATTCAAAAGATTGTACTTACTTTAAGTGCTACACTTTTTATGCAAACAGCACTTCTGATAAGTGTAAGTATTTCCCTTTTTCTTTTATGGAGTAAAAGTATCAAGTTTCATGCATTAGCAACTTTTGTAACTAAAAGCTTTTTATTACTCTTACTTCTGCGTTTTAGTGCAATCATCTTTATCTATACTATATCATTTATGCATACAAATGTTTTAGCACTAGAGTACATGCAAGCAAGTGAAGTAGTAGAAAATACAAAAATACAACTCGATAAGCTAAATAAAGAGAAGCAAACTTTAGTTAAGGCACAAAAAAAAGATGGTTTCTTTAGTGGGTTAAGTTCAAAATACAGTGCTGTCTTGGAAAAATTAAATATCTCACAACAGTTACAGTCACTTGAAAGTTCCATTGATAAAGCCTCAAACAACATCATCACACTTATAACAATTTTTATCGTAGAAACTGTACTAATGCCCTTACTTTACTTTTGGTTTTTACTTACTAGTATAAAGTACATATTTCGTTTTAAATTTGATATACATCTGAAAAAACTGTTGTATAATAGGATAAATTAAATAAAAAGGTTCAGTATGAAAATAGTTTTAGCATTAGTAGTGTCACTGCTTTTTATAGGTTGCAGTGATGACAAATCTGTGGAGGCTCAAAAAGAGATTTTTCAGAGTATAGATAAAATTACAAAAGTAGTTAAAGAAGAGTCGGTAAAGATTACAAAAAGTGTTGAAAAAGCAACTGAAGACAGTGTAAAGATTATAACTAAAGAAGCAAGAATAGTAAGTAAAAAAGTTTTAAAAGAGACAAAAATTGTAGCTGAAAAAACTGTTCTTGCTATAGATAAAGTATTAGAAAAGCCTAAGAAAATTAAAAAGCCTGTTGCTCCTAAAAAAGTTGTAGTTCCTAAAGAAGCTGTAGCTGTGAAGGGTAGTATAGATGGTGGGGCTCTTTTTGCTAAATGTAGTGGGTGCCATGGTGTAAAGGGTGATAAAAAAGCACTTAATAAGTCTCAAAGTATTAAAGGGTGGAGTATCACAAAACTAATAGATGCGATAAATGGGTATAAAGATGGATCGTATGGTGGAAGTATGAAAGGTGTTATGAAGCCTCAGGTTAATAAACTAAGTGATGATGAGATTAAAGCAGTCTCAGAATATATCTCTAAACTTTAAGTCTAGTTATTTATAAGAGTAGCTATAATTTAATAAATATGGCTACAATTATAAAAATAGAACACTTTGTGTAAAAAAAAGAGAGCATATGAAGATAATTGTAAATGGACAAGATAAAGATTTTAATGAAAATATCACTATAGAAGAATTACTAAAAGTTTTAGAACTTGAGGGAAAAGTTATGGCAGCTGCTGTTAATATGGACATAGTAAAACAAAATAGCTGGAACACACACCGTTTAAGTGAGGGTGATAAACTAGAACTGCTTGACTTCGTTGGAGGAGGATAAAACCTCTACACCAACAACACCTACTGCATACTCTCCATCATGAGTGATGGAGATACTTACATCAATAATTTTAAACTCATCAACAATTTTTTTACTTAAAGAGAGTTTAGGTGCACCCTTATCTGTTTTATAAATTTTCATATCATGAAATGAACAACTACTTCCTATACCTGTGCCTATTGCTTTAGAAAAAGCCTCTTTAATAGCCCAAAAACCAGCTGCTGTTTTATATGATTTTACAAGTGAGAGTTCATCAACAGAGAGAAATTTTAGAAGTCCCTTCTCCCCGAAACGCTCCATTAAGCGCTCCATTCGAGAAGTTTTTATGAGGTCAATACCTATCATTTGTAAGTTATTAGTAGTTTACTGAATAACAAATTCTGTAAAGTAAATACCACGAATATCACCATCAGCAATCATAGCATTTAAAGTATCCATAATCTGTTGAGATACTTTTTGTTTCCCTTTTTTAGAAGAGATTTCTTCAAGTGTTTTTGAAGTAAGGATTCGAATGATTCTATCACGAAGAACTGGTGATTTTGCATCAAGCTCTAAACTTAACTCTTCACCCTCAAGTTCTAAACTCATAGTAACTTTTAGATAACGGCGCCCTGCATCACTTTTAAGATTTACTGTAAATGTATCGAGTGGATATAAAATACCAATTTCATTTAACTGTCTAGAATCATCAAATTGAGTGGATGGTCCTCTAGAAGCTTTTTTCTGCGGAGCACTTCTTTCTTGTGTTTGTCTATTGTTAGCAGGCATCTCTTCATCATCGCCCATTAGTAAAAATGCAACAATACCACCTATAATAATTATCAAAAAAAGTACAACAATGATAATTATCATCAACATATTACTTGATTTTTTCTCTACCGGTGCAGTTTCTTCTTCTTTTGTCTCTTCTTCAGCCATTATTCTTCCTTGAATTTAATAGTTTTGTTTAGTATAGCGAATATTTATTATTAATTACAAACTTTAATTTCTAAAACTTTAATCATCTCTTCAAAAATATCGCCAGCTTCACGAGTAGAATCGTCACAATATTCTATAACTAAAACTTCTCTTCCTGATGAGACTTTTGTTGTATATATCTCAGGTTGCATTTGATGCTGAGCTATGATTCTATCTACACATTCACATACACATTTCTTTTCTGTATCACCATCGTAAGCAAGTGCTAGTCTTGAAAATTTCTCTTCACTTCTAAATTCTGCATCAATCATTTTAATCCCTCTTAAACTTTAATAAAAAATTATACAACTATTATCACTAAATGTAACTTTAATATTAAAATTTTTAATACCATTCTAAAAGTTTTGTTACTTCATCGACAATAAATGTCTTAATTGGCGACTTCTCAAGAGGTTTTTTGGCAACTAATGCTTTTGTGATGTTCTGCATTTTTGCCTCTTTAAGCCTTACATCAAGAGCATATACTTCTCTGACATCTCCAACCAAGGATACTTCACCTATAAATATAGTCTCTTTTGATATTGCCCTGTCTCTAAAACTACTGATAATAGCTGCTAGTATTGCTAAGTCTGCTGCCGTTTCTGTTATCTTAATACCACCTGTAATATTTATAAAAACATCATAGCCAGAGAGAGGAATCTCAAGTTTTCTCTCTAGAAGTGCTAGAAGCATATTGAGGCGATTATTATCAAAACCGGTAGCTTGGCGTTTGGAGTTTGGAGTGTGAGACTCAGACACTAAAGCTTGAACTTCTAAGATAATAGGACGAGATCCCTCCATGATAACTGTAAGTGCAGAACCACTCTGTGTAGAGTTACGGTTAAAAAAACGCGAGGCTATATCTGTAGCTGAGACAAGTCCTTCTGCGCGCATTTCAAAAACACCTATCTCACTTGTCGGACCAAAACGATTTTTAAAACCACGAAGTATACGAAGCTCTTGAGAAGAATCACCTTCAAAGTATAAGACTGTATCTACCATATGCTCTAAGACACGAGGACCAGCTATGGAACCCTCTTTTGTGATATGTCCGATGATAAAGATAGCGATATCTCTTTCTTTAGCAATACGCATTAACTCAAAAGTGACTTGACGTACCTGTGTAACACTTCCCGGAGCAGATGTAATAGCCTCGGAGTAGATAGTTTGAATAGAATCTATAATGATAAACTCATAACTACGATGCTCTAAGTCTATTAAAATCTGCTCAAGTCGTATTTCACTTAAAAGATAGAGTTTGTCTTGGTTAGAGTTTAAACGATTCGCTCGAAGTTTTATCTGTCCTTCTGACTCTTCACCTGTTACATAGAGAACATTTTTCCCTAAACTTGCTATGTTTGAACCAACTTTAAGGAGTAGGGTAGATTTTCCAACACCTGGGCTTCCTCCAATTAAGGTAAGAGAACCAGGCACAACACCACCACCTAAAACATTATCAAGTTCAGGGTCAAGAGAAGAGTATCTGTAAATTTCTTCTTCTACTATATCATTTATACTTTGTGCTTTGGCTGCTTTACTTGTAGTACTTTTTGTCTGTTTTACTACCTCTTGTTGATGCTCGTTTAACTCTACAAAACTATCCCATGCCCCACAGTTAGTACATTTTCCCATCCATTTTGGAGTTGTAAGTCCACAGTGTTGACACTCAAAGAGTACTTTTTTCTTAGCCATTAGTCTGTCTTTTTGTTGGTTTTATAAGTAGTATAGTAGTATAAAAGGGAGTTATTGTCGTGAAATATGGCAAATTGCCATATTTACATAAATATTGTAAATTGACTTAATAGTAAATATGAGTGCTTAAAAAACTCTAAGTAAATTTTATTATTTCTTATTCTACAGTATATTTACCTAGTACATACTCAATTTTTTATTCTTTTAAACATCAAATTCGAATTAAGTTTATTTTAATATATTATATTGTTTAATATTTAAATTAATTTAAGGATATAGATGCCATTACTCTCAAACTATTACCAAGATATATTAAAGTCAAGAAATACACCTCTTCTTATAGAACTTTCCAAAGATGATTTAAGTAAGTTTGGTAAAAATGGATTCCAACTCGCTTATTATACAGCTCAAAAGATTTATGACAGACCATTAGCTACACAAAATACAAAAGAAACAAATATTATCTATTTAGATGCAGATACAATAACAGATCAAAATCGTGTAGCGATCTTTGATACTTTTTTAGATGCTTCAAGTAAACAACTCCAAAACATGAAAAACTTAGGAATAGTTAAAGAAGGAATTTCACAAGCGATCTCTTATGCAACTGGTGGTTTCTTAGATAGTACATTTGGAGTGAGAATTGATAGTGCTATAAGTAGTGTCATTGATATTGTTCATGATGATTTTTTTGACTTCTTAGTTAATTCTCCAGTTAAAAATATAGATGTGAGTAAACAGGTTCTCGCAGAAATAGAATCTTTAGTATCAGGTACCATAAAAGATTCGGGTATTGATTTTTTAGATGCAGTTACCGAAAATGAACTCTATCTTACAGATGAAGCTAAATCTGCACTTAATGCACTAAGTGATGCTTTTAAAGAGGAGTTGACATCTGTAGAACTGTTTAGACTTATAATAAAGCTAATGCTGAGTATATCCATCGGTATGCCTAAACTTCTTTTTATAAAAAACCCACATAAGTTAGATAAAGACTCTTTAGCGATTCTTTCACTTCTATTTTCATTTGGAAAAGACTTAAAAGATACATCTTCACATACAGGTATTTCAGTTGTATATGCTTATGAAGATGATGCATTTCAGCCTTACAAACAAGTAGGGGATAAATACAAACTTTCTAAACAGTTTTTAAGTGAACAGAGACTGTTCACACAAAGATATGCAATGCTAGAGAGACCAACAAGTGACATCCCATACCTCGCTGTAAAGTCATCTTTGTTTGTAGGAAGACAAGAGGAACTTCAAAGACTAAATGCTAGGTATCACTATTCTAAACAAAATGAAAAAATCGCCACACTTGAAACTGTTTCAGGAGAACCAGGAATAGGAAAAACAAAGTTAATAAAAAAGCATTTAGAAACAATTGTTAAAGAAGAGAAAAAAGGTGCCAAACAGATACAACTCACAGTTCTCAATCAAGTAGGGCATAGTTCTACAAACACTGGACTAAGTTCACTTACAGATAGCATCATACAAGAAGCAGAACGATTAGTAATAGCAAAAGCATTAGATGAAAAGATAATTGATTCTGCTAAAAAGTTCGCACTAAATAGCACATTTAACTATATCAAAACTACCCTCGGTGTCAATGCCCTTATAAGTGTCGGTGGTGCAGTAAATGACAGTCTGTTTTTAGAGAACAAACTTGAGCATACCAAAGATGCATTTAGTGGTGATTAAGACAATAAACCAACAAATAAAAAAGCTGAACAGTTTAGCAAACTCACAAGTGCTATAAGACAACTCCAAGAACTATCAGACACAAGTATGCCTGTAGTGTTATTTATAGATGATTTACAATGGATAGATGAAGATACTAGTGAGTATATCATTGATTATTTCGTTAAACTTAATGTTCATATAGTATCAAGTATAAGACCAAGCGATGCCACAACATCTCTGAAAAAAGCTTATGCTAATGAGTCACTTAACCCTTATAAAATAGAACTCCTTTTACAAGCAGGCATCAAACTAGAGACAGAAATAACAACAGATATAGATACCAAAAAACTAGAGTTAAATACAACTCATCTGCAAGGACTAAACAAAGAAATCCTAACAGAACTTATCTCTAAAGTGATACGAGTAGAAAATAACGACAGAGATAGACATGCACTTTTAGCAAAAACTATCATCTACGAACTCAAAAATGATAACGATAAAGAAAAAGATGAAGTAAATACACTCTTTGCCATAGAAACACTTAATATGCTTTGTGATAAAAAGCTTTATACATCTCAAAAAGAAGAGATAGCAGAATTTATCTTAACAGATATACCATTACGTTTTAATCCAAAGATAGAAGATGAAGATACAGAAAATACTTTACAGAGTACATTTAATCTAATTAAAAAAAGTTATGAAAAAGCATTTGAAGAAATCGATGCAAATGATGACAATAGTGACAGTGAATTTAAACAAAAGTTTACTCTTATGGCTTATGCAGTTCTAAAAGAGAGACTCAAAATCCTAGAAATATACTTTAGTGACCATGGAAATGCAGCAGTAAATACACTACTCTTCTCATCACTACTTGGTACTCCATTTCACTCTGTCATTGTGAAAAATATACTCCAAAGACTCTCTCAAACAGAGGAGAAACTTCTACAACCTCTAAGAGAATATATCTTAGAAGGAACAAAAGAGATAACACTTACAGAAGTACACTATGAGATCATAGAAGAAGTGTATGAAATACTTTCAAGATATGTTGCGTTTGATAACTCTTATGCATACAGACACTCTCTTTTAAATATTTTTTTAGAGAAGCAGTTGGAGTATCAGTTAGGTACTGTATTTACGAAGGAGAAGCAAGAATCTAGAGATGAGTTATATAAACTTATTCTCTTAGAGATAAAAAAAGAAGAAATAGAACAAAATTTTGAAATTGATGAAACAAATAAATTAGATCAACTAAAATATCGTTATATGTTATTTTTGAATCAACTTAAAGTTAATATTCTTGAGAAAGCTTATGCAAATAATCCAAATATGTGGAGTAACGATTATACTACTGTTATAAATAATAATATGCGCTTTTATTATTGGATTGATAATGTAGAACGATCCATATTTGAGGGAGAAAGACTTCTTACAATATTAGAACAGGAAGAAAAATTTGAAAAGAAATACCTTCTTGCACTAAGTAACTTGGCCATGGCCCATAAAAATAACAATAATATAGAAACAGCATTAAATTTACAAAAAAAAGCTGAAGATATAATCAAAAATGAACATTATTATGTATCCTCTGATATACATATTTTAATTTTAACTAACTTGGCTACTATATATAAATATGATAATAAATTGGAAGAGGCTATCTTTTATGAAGAACAGGCTTTTGAACTATTAGATATACAACCTTCTACTCAATCTAAAGCACATTTAAATTCATACTTACGCATTATATCTAATTTGGCTAATTCATACATAAAGACAGGTGAAAGTAACAACCTAAATAAAGCGATATCTTTAATGGACAATGCCAATATCATAGATCAACTTTATGCAGAAGATAAAAACTATTGGATTGAAC
>NZ_JAEMVC010000027.1 GCF_029215985.1 Sulfurimonas sp. SAG-AH-194-C21 | reverse complement strand
TACTAGGAGAAGGACTTTTTCGTATCTCACTTAAACCAAGAGAAAAGCTAGACAAACAAAGTGAAGTAATGATAGAGCAGATACGAGGTATTTCAAAAAAAAGAATTTTAGAGACTCTCAGCTTTGTGAATAATAAAGAGATGAAAAAAATAGAGCTTGGAGTAAAAGCTCTATTGAGTCTTTAATTATTGAGTTACTTCACTCGACTTAAAGTATTCTCATCCGTATGCTCAAAACTATTGCCATAGATATCAACCATAGTTGTCTCGAAATAGTGTAGAGTATCTCCTGTGATTTTTAGGTTCATTTTAAATGATGTAGTTTTTGCCTTTTTAGACATAAACTCTGTCTGTACAACTCCTGATATATCTGTTGAAACTTCGAGTGAAGTACTCTCACCTTGTATATCTGCCTTACCACTTGCTACTACACATATAGCTCTTGGAATCGCTAAAGAGTATGTCACTTCATCATTCTTTTTATCCCACATCCAGTAACCTGTTTGATGATGGATGGGAGCATTATCACCTATGCGGTTTACATTTAAGACATAATGCACAGCTGCTAAAGTTTGCTCTTCTGCGTTGGTCACAGTTCCTATGCCAGTAAAGATGATAGTTTCGTAAAAAGCATTTACCTCTTTTTCTTCCTCTGGATCAGGAGCGATATCTGTCCCTTTATCCCCTTTCCAAGTTCCTATAAGTTTTGTGAGTGGTCCGTAATCTACTTCCATATCTTCTCCTTAAAATGTTTAAGCTATTGTCTCACTACTTGACTTAAAAACTCTTGAGTGTATAATTAGTAAAACAAAGGAGCTAAGACTGCGATGAAAGAGTTTATCCCAAAACCTTTACCTTTTACTCAAACAGTAGAAACGACAAAGGTTCTTAAAAAAACTATCTCTGCAAATCGTGCTCTAGCTAGACTTAATGGTGTGGCAAAAATTATTCCAAATCAGGCTATTTTGATAAACTCTTTGGTTTTACAAGAGGCTAAAGATAGTAGTGAGATAGAAAACATCATTACCACTCATGATGAGCTCTACCGTGCATCTTTAAACATCGCTGATGTGACAAATGAGGCTAAAGAGGTACAGAACTATTCCCAAGCTTTACTCAAAGGTTATGGGCTTGTCAAGGAAAATAAACTTCTTTTGAAAAAATATATTGTAGAGATTCAAGAAGAGTTAGAACAAAACAATGCAGGCGTGAGAAAACAGAGTGGTACAAACCTCAAAAATGCACATACAGGTGAAGTGATTTTCACTCCACCTCAAGATTATGAAACACTACAAAACCTTTTAAGTAATCTTGAGAAGTTTATCAACGAGCCTAATGATGTTGACCCACTTGTAAATATGGCGATAATTCATTATCAGTTTGAGACTATTCATCCCTTTTATGATGGAAATGGTAGAACTGGTCGTATCATCAATATTTTGTATCTAATTTTGCAAGATTTACTTGATATTCCTATCCTTTATTTGAGTTGTTATATCATTCAAAATAAGAGTGATTATTATAGACTACTTCAAGAGGTTAGAACTGAGGGTAAGTTAGAAGAATGGATTTTATATATGCTTGATGGAGTTGAGCAGACTTCTCTCGAGACTACCCAACTTGTTGAGAGTATTTATGAGCTTATGCAGAAAACTGCAAGTATTCTAAAAGAAAAACTACCTAAAATCTATTCTAAAGATTTGATAGAAATTTTATTTATGCACCCTTATACTAAGATTGATTTTTTAGTAACTAGACTTAGTATCACAAGAAAAACAGCTTCTAGTTACCTCAAACAGATTGAAGATTTAGAGCTACTCGATTCAATAAAAATAGGGAGAAGTAAGTACTTTATCAACAAAGAACTTTTCAAACTTCTGCACAAGGGTATTTAATTTGGTTTTTTACCCAAGTCTCAGTCATATGGGTAAAAAAGTAATTAAATTACCCATATAATATTCATATGTCAAAAAAACTCAATAATTTACCCATAAGAAAAAGGCTCTAAATGAATTCACTTAGCATATTCGGCACAAGTAGTGATGCTGGTAAATCTACTCTCTCTTTTGCTATCACTTATTTGCTTCATAAACGAGGTTTTAAAGTAGCCCCTTTTAAAGCTCAAAATGTCTCTAACAACTCCCAAGTAACTGATATAGATTCTGGTGAGATTGCTATTCCTCAGGCTTTTGCAGCTGAGGCTATTGGACTTGCTACCTCTCCTCTTATGAATCCTATATTACTAAAGTCTGGTGGGGCTAGTCGGGCTCATATGATTATAAATGGTAAGAGTGTTGGTGATACTGATGTTTGGGAATATTATAGAAATATGAAAAAACTCCAGCCCATCGTGAAGTCTGCATTTATGAGTCTGCATAAAGAGTTTGAGTGCATTGTTGCAGAGGGTGCAGGTAGTCCAGTTGAGTTAAACCTTATGGACAAAGATCTCTCTAACATCTATATAGCAGATGAATTCAATACTAAAATAGTCCTTGTAGCAGATATACAACGCGGTGGTGTTTTTGCTTCTATATATGGCGTTTATAACTTACTTCCTAACAAACTCCGTAAAAACGTTATAGGTGTTGTTATAAACAAATTTCAGGGCGATATATCTCTCTTTGATGAGGGTGTAAAAATCATCCAAAACGAGTTTATAATTCCTGTTTTAGGAGTTGTTCCTTTTAAACCCTTTAACCTTGGTTTTGAAGATTCACAGTCACTTATGAACTACACTCAAGATACTGGGAATGCCATCATCACAGTAGGTGTCATCAAACTCCCCCATATCTCAAACTTTACAGACTTTGAACCACTTGTAGTAGATGATGAGATAGAGTTGCGTTTCATTACATCTGTCAGTGAAATGAGTTCTTGTGATCTTATAATCCTACCAGGCAGTAAACGGGTGATAGATGACTTAGAATGGTTAAGAGAACGAGGCTTTGAGAAAAAGCTCAGCTCTAAAAAGACTAATATTGTGGCTATCTGTGGTGGTTACGAGATGATGTTTGAGAGAATTTTAGATGAAGAGTCAATAGAGTCTGACTTTAAAGAAGTAGCTGGATTTGCACGACTAAAAGGTGATGTGACATTTACTAAAGAGAAGATTGTTAAAAAAGGCTCGTACAATATATTTGGTCTTATGGTAGATGGATATGAGATACACAACGGTATAACTAAAAAACGCTGTAAAGAGACAAAAAACCTCTACGGAACTTTCATACATGGACTCTTTGATAACGACTCTATGAGAGCTTATATCTTTAAAGAAATCAATGCAAACTATCAAGGTTATAACTTCAAAGAGTACAAGAAAAATGCTATCGCAGAATTTGCCTCACACATAGATAAAAGCATTAACATGCAAATCATAGTAGATGCTTTAAATGACTAACCTTTTTATAACTGTTTTAGCTTATGTTATCGACAGAGTGTTTGGCGAGTTTGCTTTTATCAAACATCCTATTATTATCATCGGAGAGTTTATCAGCTTTTTTGAAAATAAGTTTTATAAAGATACTATTTTTCGGGGGGCTCTACTTGTTCTTTTTATGCTTCTAAGTATCGGTATTATTACCCTAACATTACAAACACTTTTAGAATCTCTCCCTACCCTACTCACCATTTTACTTACATCTATCATAGCATCTATGTTTATAGCACACAAAATGCTCCACGATGCTGTTTTAGGAGTCTTAAATGCGACAGATAAACGCCATGCTATCTCTATGTTAGTTTCTCGTGATACTAAAGATATGAGCGATAGTGACATCAACAAAGCCGCCATTGAGACTTATGCTGAGAATCTAAGTGATGGCGTTATCGCACCTCTTTTTTACCTCTTACTTTTTGGCCTTGTTGGCGTCGTACTCTACAAGGTCATAAACACTATGGACTCTATGGTCGGATACAGAAACGATAAGTACGAGAACTACGGAAAAGTAGCTGCAATTTTAGATGACATAGTAAACTTTATTCCCTCGCGTTTAACAGCTATCTTTATTATGGTTTTAGGCAAAGAGAAAAAACTATTTGCCTTTTATAAAGATGGTAAAAAACACGACTCACCAAATGCAGGGCACCCCATAACAGCTATGGCACTTGTGCTTAATATAAAACTAGGTGGAGACACTTCTTACTTTGGTAAAATAAAGAAAAAATCTACTTTTGGAGAGGGCAGAACTCTCATAAAAGATGATGATGTAAAAAAAGCTACTTGTATATTTTATACGCTATACTTTAATAAAACTATTTAAGTTAAAGAGGTTCTTATGGATAATTTTGTTTTTGCTGATGAAGATGATATACCCCAACATAAGCAAGACAAGTCCTATAAACTTCTCATCGTTGATGATGAAGAGGCTATCCACTCTATTACTAAAACAGCATTAGAGTCTATGGACTTTAGCGATTACCGCATAGAAGTGCTGAGTGCCTACAGCGCAAAAGAAGCAAAAGAGCTCCTCAAACAAAACCCTGATGTCGCATTAGCAATCATAGATGTTGTTATGGAGACTAGAGATGCTGGTTTAACACTTGTCGACTATATCCGTAATACCTTAGAGTGCAGAATGATGCGTCTTGTTATTCGCACGGGTCAAGCAGATACTTTTCCATCCATGCAAATAATCAAACGCTACGACATAAATGACTTTAAAGAAAAAACAGAGTTTACAGTTGAAAAACTCTACATTACTATGCGAAGTGCTATTCGTGAATACTCACAGCTTTTAGAACTTGAGCAAAAGTACCTCAACACCTACCACCAAATGACAACAAACCAACTCACACAACTTCCAAACAGAACCAAACTCTATGAAGACTTTTCTCATAACAAGTCTGCGACTCTTATTCTCATAGACATCGTTGGGTTTAGTATCATCAACGAGACAAATGGGTATGAAGTGGGTGATTATGTACTCAAAGAGTTAGGTGGTTTTTTACAGAGTATGCACCATGAAGAGTTTACAGTCTATCATCTTGACAGTGATCTTTTTGCCCTTATGACAATGCATATGCCACTTGACACCGTTATCACCAAAGTTGAGCAGATAAAAGATGAAATCTCAAAACTTCACATCATCACAAACAACTTTAACAAAACAATCGACACAACTATAGGAGTTGCGTTTCAGAGTGAAATAGACCTGATGCAAAAGGCGGAGTTAGCCCTTAAAGAAGCCCGTCACACTGGTAAAAATCAAATAAAGTACTACTCAGATGATCTAAGAGTTATAAAACGCCTTAACAATACTAACCACTGGGCACCCATCATCAAAGAGAGTCTATTAGATGGTTCTCTTGTCGCTTACTATCAGCCTATATGTCATACACAGACTAAAGTTATAGAGAAGCATGAGATGCTTGTTCGTATCATAAAAGATGGAAAAGTACATAGTCCTTTTGAGTTTTTAGATGCCGCACAAGATAGTGGACAACTCTACGATATATTTAAGTATATGTTTACTCAGGCTTGTATACAGTCTGCAAAAACTGGAAAAAAGTTTAGTGTAAACATCAGTAACTTAGAGTTTGCTCAAGAGACTCTACTTCCTTTTATAAAAGAGAGTGTTGCCAAATACGGTGCAGATGTAGCGTCTTTGTCTTTAGAGATTTTAGAGTCAAGTTCCATAAATGACTACGAGGCTAAAGCTGTCATTCGTAGTATTCACGACTTTGGTATAAGCATCGTGATAGATGACTTTGGTGTTGAGTGTTCAAACTTTGGTCAGATTGAGAACTTACCTATAGACATCATCAAAATAGATGGCAGTTTTATCAAAAATCTTCCGACTTCAAAAGGAAGCCAAATCATCGTAAAAACCATCAAAACTTTTGCACAAGAAAAAGGTGTAAAACTCGTAGCCGAGTTTGTTTGTGATGAAGTGGTTTACAATATGGTTAAAGACATGGGCATCGAGTATGTTCAGGGTTATTACCTAAGTGAGCCTAAAGCAGAGATATAAGTAGAGGGTTTAAAACCTATACTTCAACTCCCCATACAAACTTCTCCCTGCAGAAGGAAAGTCTTCTAGCCCTGTAGGTGTTGGGTCATAGTATATGGTATCAAACATATTTCTTACCATTATTTGTGCTTCTACATTTTTGTAAGCTCTATATCCAAGAGCTGCGTTTACCACTGCATAATCATCAATTTTTGCATTTGTATTTGTTGATGCTCGTTCTCTATCTGCTGCAAACATAAGGTCAGAGTTTATGTACCACCCTTGCCTAAATGTCCAATCAACCATCGCATGTCCTATATGTTTTGGAGAACCGGCAACAGCTTTATCAGTTGCTTTGTTTTTTGTCCATCGGTAAGAATAGTCCGCTTTAAAAAGTAGGTCTGCACTAAAATGATATGATGTCTCAAGCTCAACACCTGCACCATCTTGCTTGCCAATATTTTGATACTGCCTTGTAGTAGTACCTGTTTGTGATATTAAATTATCTATTTTGTAGCCATAAATATTTGCCGATAAAAACAGTTTTTTATTTGGTGTGTAACTCATACCTAACTCAAGCATATCGATGGTTTCAGGTTTTAAGTTTGGATTTCCTAAAAGGACTGGGTTGTTTTGAAAACCTAACTCACCCGCTGATGGAGCTCTAAACGCACGACCATAGAGAAGTTTTGTGATTATGGTATCTGTCGTGTGATTTACCAAACCAAGTCTTGGATTTACAGTATCACCTATATCAGAGTAGTTATCATAACGTACACCAGAGGTTAACTCCCAAGAATTATTTATAGTATAAATATCTTGAAGACTTAAGAAAAAAAGTTCTCTAGTACTATTTGGTAAAGCGATATTGGGTGTGCCTGTCAAATCTGTAAGTGTACCATCAACACTTCCCTCTGTTCCATCTAAAACACCCGCTCCATAATTTGCTTTTTGTTTAAATGTTAAATCTATATATTGATACCCTACACCAAGCCTTATCTTATGCTTTTCATATTTTGTGATTAAAAGAGTACTTTCTAAGCCAGCTTTTTGCTCTAAGTAATTATTTGTTGTATGTGCACCCTGTGTAAAGGTAACTAACCCTCCTCCGGGTCTAAAAAAGTTACCATCAGAACCTATGGGTAATTTTGTACCAGATGGGAAAAGTGAAGAGTCAAAAATCATCCTATTATATGCAAGTAAAAGTTTATTGTCCCACTGTATTCCATCCGCAATATTTATTTTATAGTTAAAGTCACTCATCAGGTAATTTCCAGTCACTGAGCCTTCAGGGTCAAGAACATTTGCCCCACCTGAGATGAGTCCATTGTCTTGAGAATATCCCCAAAGGTTCATCGAAAAGTTTTCATAGTTAAGGTTTAAACTAAGGTTTAAAACCTTGTAGTCTGTTGGGTAAGGGGCAGGTGATAATGAGGCATTTGTAGAAAACAAGTTATCAAATATTTTTTGTGTATCAGATTTGAAAATCCTATTTTCATCACCTTTAGAACTCATGTAAGAGAGATTTAAACCCATCTCTAAGCCTGAGTCATACACTTGTCCATAGTTTCCATACACTTCTGCTGTATTAAAAGAGCCATAACGAATACCCGCTTGTGAGTGTTTAGCCAAGTACTTAGCATCTTTTGTGATGATGTTAATAGTTCCAGAAAAAGCATCCGCACCATAAACAGCAGAACCCGGACCACGGATAATCTCTACTCTTTGTATTAAAGAAGCTGGAAATTCAAAAAAGAGCATAGTCTGCCCAAGCTCATATTTTTTAATCGATACACCATTTATTAGGGTTAGTATTTGATTGTTAGCATTTGTGTTGATACCACGAATATCATAAGACTCATTTCTCGCAGTTCCTAAAGGGTAGTAGACATGAACACCCGATGCCATCTGCATAATTTCAGAAAGAGTTCTTGCAGATGAGCGTTCTATCTGCTCTGCTGTAATTACAGTCGCAACAGAAGGAGCTTCTGAGAGTTTTTGTTCTGTTCCGGTTGAAGATACAATAGTTATGTTTTGTAACTCTTCAAGAGTGTAGATTCTATCTACCATGGCGAGTTCACCCTCAGCGAAGAGAGAACTAACAAGAAGAGAGGATAAAAGTATGGTTCTTAGTTTCATAATAGTAACCTAGTATAATTATATTTTATATTGTACATCTCTATAGATTAAAAGAGTTTTAAAGCTTTTTTTATTATACTGTTTGTGCATACTTACTTAAGCCTAGAGGGAGAGAGATGAAATATCTTTACATAATCTTGTTAAGTCTTTTATTTACAGCATCACTCTATGCGAAAAATACTGTTTCATCACTTACTCCGCACTACATGTACCAGTTTGCAAACAACATCCATAAAACTAACTCTAATAACTTTTATCGTATCCATATCATAAGTAATAATCCAAAAGAGAAAAAAAACTTTGAAAATATACTTAAAAATAAAAAAGTTCGTGGAAAAAAGTTTCTTATCTCTTATAGTAAAGGTTTTAATGTCCCTAAGTCTACTAACATGCTCTACTTATCAGGGAACTCAAACATCTCTTTATCTCAAGTCAGTTCCTATGTAGAGGGTAAATCAATATTACTCATTAGTTTTAATCAAAAAGACAAAAAAAGAGTTATGATAAACCTCTTCACTACAAAAAGCAATAAACTCTCTTTTGAGATAAACCGTGCAAATATTTTAAATGAGGGTTTTAGCATAAGCGATAAAGTCGTTTTAATGGGTGGAACTGAACTTGATGTTGCGAAACTTTTTAAGGGTGCTAAAGAATCACTTCGCTTAAAAGAAAAAGAATTTGAAAAAAGTCAAAAAAAGATTGATAAATTTTATAAGCAGATAAAAATCCTAGAAGCAGAGTACAAAAGTAAATCACTTACCCTAAAATCTACGAGAGATGCACTCAAAAAATTCAATGAGGATAGTAAGAAACTCAAAAAAAGGTTAAAGAAAGAAAATGCACTTCATAAAAAGCAAGTTCTTACAAACAAAAAACTGCAAATACAACTACTAAAGACAACAGATGCTCGTAATGCAATGCAAAATAAACTTACCCTGACACTCCAAGAGATCCAACAACGCGAAAATGCTCTTGTAAAACTCAATACTACAATTCTTAGTAAAGAAAAAGAGTTGCTAAAGCTTAACAAAGTAACTCTCACCCAAGATGAACAGATAAAAAACCAAGAGGGAACTATAGATACCCAAGAAAATATTTTGATACTTACTATCGGGATACTTGTTATTTTTATGGTTTTTGTTGTTCTGATCGTTCTTTTGTACAAAAAACAGCAAAAAATCTCTCAAGAACTCACACTTACACTCACTGAGTTAGAAGAGACACAAGAAGAGTTGATTCAGAGTGCGAAAATGGCTTCTTTGGGAGAGTTAGTTTCTGGTTTAGCCCACGAGATGAACACGCCAATAGGTGTCGCCATCACAGGAGTAAGTGTTTTACAAAATACAAGAGGCGAGTTAGAGGCAAAACTTACAGGGAAAAAGCTTAAAGAGTCCGACTTAGTATCATTTTTTAGCCTTACAAACAAACTCTCAGAGTCTATAAATGTCAGTCTTCAAAAAGCTGCACAACTCATTCGCTCTTTTAAACAGGTCTCTGTTGACCAGCAAGTAGAAGTGCTGCGAGAGTTTAACTTAAAAGAGTACCTCGATACCATTCTCATTAGTCTCAAACCACAGTTTAAACACTCAGGTATTCAAATCAAGCTTGAAATCGACAATAATATATTTTTAAATTCCTACCCTGGTATCTATTATCAGATTTTAACAAACCTTATAAACAACTCTATTTTACATGGTTTTGAAGGAGAAGAAGAGGGAACTATCACGGTTCAAGCGAGCATCAAAGATGACAGACTCCATCTAGTCTACAGAGATGATGGAAAGGGTGTGAATGAAGAAAACATCTCACATATATTTGAGCCATTTTTTACGACTAAACGGGCAAATGGTGGAACAGGGTTAGGGCTACACATCATCTACAACCTTATCACTCAAAAGCTACGAGGAAATATACAGGCGAGTTCTAAAGAGGGAGAAGGCTTGACTCTTAGCATGAGTTTTCCTCTTGTTGTTGATTAGCTTTTAGAAGAACTTGTTTTTGTAACTAGAAAGTGGTATCATTTAGTATGTATAAGAAAAGTAAACTAAAAGAGATTTGTCATGGCTAATACTGTTGAATACAATGGTTATATAGGAAGTATAGAGTACTCCTCCGAAGATAAATGCTTTTTTGGAAAACTTGAGATGATTGATGATTTGGTAACTTTTGAAGCCGATAATGCAAAAGAGCTCGAAAGTAACTTCCAAAATGCAGTTGATGAGTATATCAAAACATGTGAGGAACTCCAGCGAGAGCCACAAAAAACCTACAAAGGGGTTTTTAATGTCCGGGTAGAACCAGCTCTGCATAGACAGATATACATAGAAGCTAAAAAAGCAGGAATGTCACTTAATGCTTTTGTGCAACAAGTACTTAAAAATAAAATCATGTCACATAGTGCTTAGGAAATAAATGAAAACATATAATAAACCCCAAGGAACAACTATCTCATGTTTGAACAAACTTTTAAAAATATAGACGACCTACTCCATAAAGATGCAGGATGTTCAAGTGAACTTGATTATGTTGAGCAGACCTCTTGGGTTCTCTTTTTAAAGTACCTTCATGACTTAGAAAAAGACAAACAAACAGCGGCAGAACTTAGCGGTGAAGAGTATACAAACATTATCTCACCTGAGTTTAACTGGACTGTTTGGGCAGCTCCAAAACTAGCAGATGGTAAGCTAGACCATAATGCTATGAGCGGTGATGACCTGCTTGACTTTGTAAACAACGAGCTCTTTCCTTATCTTAAAAAGTTCAAATCAAATGCGACAAGTGCTGACACTATCGAATACAAAATAGGCGAGATATTTAGCGAACTTAAAAACCGTGTGCAGAGTGGTTATAACCTCAGAGAAGTCATCAACCTCATAGACGAACTTCGTTTTCAAACGCAGATAGAAAAGCATGAGATGAGTCACCTTTATGAAGGTAAGATAAAAAACATGGGAAATGCCGGTCGAAATGGTGGTGAGTACTACACACCAAGACCCCTCATAAAAACCATCATCAAAGTAGTAAATCCAAAAATAGGTGACACTATCTACGATGGTGCAGCAGGTTCTGCTGGATTTTTAGTCGAAGCATTTGAGTACCTCAAACAAAGTAAAAAGCTCACAACTAGTGACATAGTAACGCTTCAAAAAAACACTTTTTATGCCAAAGAGAAGAAGTCACTAGCCTACATCATCGGTATCATGAACATGATTTTACATGGTGTTGAAGCACCTAACATCATCCACACTAACACGTTAGCTGAGAACATCGCCGACATACAAGAAAAAGACCGCTACTCCGTTGTACTTGCAAATCCTCCTTTTGGTGGAAAAGAGAGAGCCGAAGTACAACAAAACTTCCCCATAAAAACGGGCGAGACAGCCTCTCTCTTTTTACAACACTTCATCAAGATACTCAAAGCAGGTGGAAAAGCGGGAATAGTCATAAAAAATACTTTTTTAAGTAACACTGACAATGCTTCGATAGCGTTAAGAAAAGAACTCCTCACTTCTTGTAACTTACACTCAGTCCTAGACTTACCAGCAGGTACATTTACCGGTGCAGGTGTAAAAACAGTCGTTCTCTTTTTCCAAAAAGGTGTGAGTACTAAAAAAGTTTGGTTTTATCAGCTCAATCTTGATAGAAACTTAGGAAAAACAAATCCACTCAATGAGAAAGACTTGAGTGAATTTGTTGCGTTTCAAAAAGAACAAATACAGAGTGAAAACTCATGGACTCTTGACCTAAAAGATATAGACCTGAGTACCTACGACCTAAGTGCTAAAAATCCAAACACTCCAGAAGAGGCTCCACTTAGAGAGCCTAAAGAGATTTTAAATGCTATGGCGAGACTTGACAGAGAGAGTGAAGAGATTTTGAAAGTAGTTAAGGGTTTGTTATGAAAAAAAAATCTATTACTGTTTTAGAAAAAGAGATACGTGTTTCTAAAGATAATGCGATTTCACTGACTGATATGCTAAAAGCGAAAGATGGTGATTTTTTTATTTCTGATTGGTTGAGAAATAGAAATACAGTTGAGTACTTAGGCATTTGGGAAAGAATTCATAATCCAGATTTTAATTATGGCGAATATGCCACAATTAAAAGTCAAGCAGGTTTAAATAGTTATAAAATAAGTGTTAAAGAGTGGGTTGAGAAAACAAATGCTATTGGCTTATCTGCAAAAACAGGTAGATATGGTGGGACTTATGCTCACCCAGATATAGCATTTGAATTTGGTATGTGGATAAGTGCTGAGTTTAAAATTTATCTTATTAAAGAGTTCCAAAGACTCCAAGAAGAAGAGAAAAAAACATTAGACTGGGATATAAAAAGAAGTCTTACAAAAATAAATTATCGTATTCATACTGATGCTATCAAAAAAAATCTAATCCCAAACGCTATCAATAAAATACAAAGTGGTCTTGTTTATGCAAACGAAGCAGATATATTAAATATGGCACTCTACGGAAAAACTGCAAAAGAGTGGAGAGATGACAACCCTGATAAAAAAGGGAACATACGAGACTACTCAAATGTCACACAGTTAATCTGTCTTTCAAACTTGGAAAATATCAATGCTCTTTTCATAAAAGAGCAAATTCCTCAACCCCAAAGACTTATGAAACTCAATGAAATTGCTATAGAACAGATGAAGCTTCTTGTTTTAGATACTTCTAAGCCTTTATCAAAGGATTTGGCATGAGACATGAAACGGTTACAGGGTGTTACCAGTTGAATAGCGGTCCATTATGTACCCTAGTTCAAATAATGACAAATGATTTTTTTGACACCTTTGAGAAAAAAGAGACAAAACATCTCTTAAATGAAGCTATAGCAACTCAAACCAGTTGTAAAGGATTACTTAACAACTGGAATTTAGGTGAGAGTCGTGGGTAGTGGTTTTAGAGATGGATGGGAAGTTTTAGAGTTTGGAGACTTAGGTAAAGTTTCCATGTGTAAACGGATTCTTAAAAAACAAACTTCTGATACAGGAGATATACCATTTTACAAAATTGGTACTTTTGGGAAAACTTCAAATGCTTTTATATCAAAAGAGTTATATGATGAATACCGTAGTAAATACTCTTTTCCAAAAAAAGGGGATATCCTAATATCTGCTTCTGGAACCATTGGAAGAAGAGTAATCTATAACGGTAAGCCAGCATATTTTCAAGATTCAAATATTGTTTGGATTGATAATAATGAAGAAATAGTTTTAAATAAGTATTTGTATTTATTTTATGGTTATTGTGATTGGAATCCTTCTAAAGGTGCAACAATTTCAAGGCTATATAATAGTGACCTTAGAGCAATTAAAATTTCATTTCCAAAATCATTAGAAGAACAAGAAAAAATAGTGGCTCTTTTGGATGAGGCTTTTTTGGCTATTGATAAGGCTAAGGTAAACGCAGAGTTAAATCTGCAAAATGCCAAAGAGCTTTTTGAGTCCTATCTGCAAGGTGTTTTTGAGAATCGTGGTGAAGGTTGGGAGGAGAAGAGTTTAAAAGATATAACAACAAAAATAGGAAGTGGAGCAACCCCTAGAGGTGGAAAATCAAGCTATAAAGAAGAAGGTTTATCACTTGTAAGAAGTATGAATGTTCATGATTTTGAATTTAGAATGAAAAACCTTGCCTTTATTGATGATGTACAAGCAGAAAAACTTTCTAATGTTAGCTTACAAAAAGAAGATATTTTACTTAATATTACTGGTGCTTCTATTGCTCGTTGCTGTATGATACCTAAACAATATTTACCTGCAAGAGTCAATCAACATGTATCAATAATTAGAGCAAATAAAGAGATAATAAATCCTTTATTTTTAAGTTCTTTACTGACTTCAAAATTCTACAAAAAACAAATATTAGAAATTGGAGAGCAAGGAGCAACTAGACAAGCAATCACTAAAGTTCAACTAGAAAACTTTATAATAACTTTTCCAAAGACTATTGATGGACAAAAACAAATAGTAAAAAAACTAAATGCCCTCCAAGACCAAACAAAAAAACTAGAGTCCATCTACACCCAAAAACTCACCGACCTAGAAGAACTCAAAAAGTCTATTTTGCAAAAAGCTTTCAGTGGGGAACTTCTCTAAAAACAAAATATGTTATAATACTGTAATACATAATACAAAGGAGTCATCATGCTAGCCACAGTAAGACTTAACAGTGAGATGGAAGAGATTTTGAACTCACTCACGCAACGCTTTCATAAAAAAAAGAGTGATGTTATACGTGAAGCTCTTAGATTTTATGCAGATGAACTTAACAAAAACCAAAAAACTCGTATGCAAAAAGCTATGGCAAAAACAGCTAAAAGTGACTTCAAAGAGTATAAAATATTAGAAGAGACAGTTGATGATGGCTTATAGAGGAGAGATTTGGCTCACAAACTTTAACCCTGTTAAAAAAAACAATGAGATAGGAAAAATCCGTCCAGCACTTGTTCTTCAAAATGATGAACTAAACGCAGGAGAGTACCCTACAACTATTGTTCTCCCTCTCACAACATCACTTATAGATGATGCCGAGCCTTTGAGATACAGAGTAACTTCGCGAGAAAACCTAGAAAAAGACTCAGATATTCTCATAGCAAATATTCGTGCTATTGATAACACACGTTTCGTAGAAAAACTAGCTACACTCGATGCTAAAGAACTCCTCATCATAAAAAACTTACTTGATGAAGTACTAAGGTAGTCCATCATGAATGAGTCACAAACAAGAGCCGAACTTATAGACCCACAACTTAAAGAAGCTGGTTGGGGAGTAACTCCTGAGAGTCAGATACTCCGTGAAGAAGATGTCTGTCGCATAACTGATGGTCGCATTATGGTTGGTGGAGTACGTACAAAACCTCTCATCGCTGACTATATCTTAGTTTACAAGGGCGTAAAACTTGCAGTAGTTGAAGCTAAACGCAGAGAACTTGATGTAAGTGAGGGAGTGGCTCAAGCAAAACTCTATGCTCAAAAACTCTCACTGCGTTTTACTTACTCTAGTAATGGTCATGCACTTTATGGCATTGACCTTGAGAGTGGTGCAGAGGGTTTGGTAGAGAACTTTCCTACTCCTGATGAACTTTTCGCACAGACTTATGAGAAAGAAGATAAGTGGAGAGATACTTTTGCCTCTGTCCCTTTTGAGAGTAAAAGTGGCTCGTGGCAACCGCGATATTATCAAGAGATAGCAGTCCAAAAAACTCTAAACGCCATCGCACAAAACAAATCACGACTTCTTTTAACTCTAGCAACAGGAACAGGGAAAACAGCCATTGCCTTTCAAATAGCATGGAAACTTTTCCAAACTCGTTGGACACTTAAACGCGATACTAAACGCAGACCTCGCATACTTTTTCTGGCAGATAGAAATATACTCGCCGACCAAGCCTTTAACTCCTTTGGTGCATTTCCTGAAGATGCTATGATTCGCATAAAACCTAAAGAGATTAAAAAAAGTGGTCGTGTGCCTACTAATGGAAGTATATTTTTTACTATATTTCAGTCCTTTGTGAGCGGTACAAACGAAGAGGGAGAGCCAGAGGCAAACTTTGGGCAGTACCCAAAAGACTACTTTGATTTTATCATCATTGATGAGTGTCACCGTGGCGGGGCAAACGATGAGGGCAACTGGAGAGTAATCCTTGAGTACTTTAGTCCTGCTGTGCAACTCGGACTCACAGCAACACCTAAACGCAGTGATAATGTAGACACATACAAGTACTTCGGTGATCCGCTCTACATCTACTCTCTCAAAGACGGCATAAACGATGGGTTTTTAACACCCTTTAAAGTTAAACGCATTAAAACTACTCTTGATGATTATATCTTTGTCGGGGATGACAAGCTTATAGATGGAGAGGTAGAAGAAGGTAAACTCTATACAGAGAGTGACTTTAACAAAAGTATAGAGATTCGAGTAAGAGAAGAAAAACGAGTCCGTATTTTTATGGATGATGCAAATGTGGATGAGAAAACTATCATCTTCTGTGCTACACAAGAACATGCTGCAATGGTTCGTGACATAGTAAATCAGAACAAGCCAAAAGGCAAAGATACAAACTACTGCGTTAGAGTCACCGCAAATGATGGCGAGATAGGCGAGCAATTTTTACGAGAGTTTCAAGATAACGAAAAACTCATTCCAACTATACTTACAACTTCTCAAAAACTCTCAACTGGAGTCGATGCTAGAAACATTCGTAACATTGTGCTTATGCGACCAGTAAACCAGATAATAGAGTTTAAGCAGATAGTAGGTCGAGGAACACGTCTCTTTGAGGGTAAGGAGTTTTTTACTATCTATGACTTTGTGGATGCTTATGTGCGTTTTAGTGATCCTGAGTGGGATGGCGAGCCACTTGAACCTGAGCCGATTACAGAAAAACCTAAAAAACCACCTAAAGATAATCCTCCCACTAGAAAAGAACGACCAAAAAAGATAAAGATAACACTAGCTGATGGAAAAGAGCGAGAGATACAACACATGACTGCCACTTCTTTTTGGGGAGTAGATGGACAGCCCATATCTGCCCAAGTTTTTTTAGAGAATCTTTTTGGAGAACTACCGAAATTTTTTAAAGATGAAAAAGAGTTGCGAGAGATATGGAGCAGACCACTTACAAGAAAAGTCTTGCTAGAAAAACTGAGTGAAGAGGGTTTTGGCATAGAAGAGTTAAACACTCTCAAAAAGCTTATAAACGCAGAGAAAAGCGATATATTTGATGTACTTGAATATGTTTTTGATAGTGAAAGTACTCCCATGAGTAGGCAAGAGAGAGTAAACGCAGCGAAGAAAAGTATATTTGCTCTTTTAAACCCTAAACAGTCTGAGTTTATAGAGTTTGTTTTGAGTAAGTATATCGAGAGTGGTGTAGAAGAATTAAGTCAAAATAAACTCAAAACCCTCCTTGAACTTAAGTACCAATCCCTTGAAGATGCTAAGGCTATTTTAGGGGAAGTAAAAGATATAAGTACTCTTTTTATAGAGTTTCAAAAACATTTATATATGCAAAAAACTGCATAAACTATTAGGACAGACATTGAAAACATATAATATTTTTACAAACGAAGAAACTTCACTTCCAGAGGGAAAAGCAGACTTTTTACTTGCTGCCTCAGTTACAAAAACATGTGAGATAGACGGAATTACACAGGCTGGAATTCCTGGGAAAATTCCTTATACTCCAACTTTAGATGCCGAGTTTATAAGTACACAAAAGCTCTTTTCCATGCCAGAAATTGCTGAGACACCATCGGGTGTTCCTACTCCTGCTCTTATCACACGAGCTGTTCATAACTTAAGTCCATTTAGTGCTATAGAAGTACTTGACTTGGGGTTAGAGATAAAACCAGAGCAAACACAGCTACATAACTTTGACATCAAACCTTCAGGCTCTATCGCTACAGGAGCAGGGATAGATGCTGAGAGTGTTTTTGCTAAAGGTATGGCGTTTGGTAGGACTTATGATTTAAAAGGCTCCTACCTCATCTTAGGTGAGTCTACTCCAAGTGGTACAACTACTGCAACTGCAACGGCTTTAGCTTTAGGATATGATGTGGCAGATGACTTCTCTTCTAGTTTTTTAAATGTTCCTGATGATGTACGAAGTCAGACTATAAACGCAGCACTTGCTTTAGTAGATGATAAAATGAGTACATTTGAGAAACTCTCACTAGTGAGTGATAATATGCTTGTCTTTTGTGCAGGTTTTTTACTAGAAGCGAGTCGTAGGTTTCATGTAGTACTTGCAGGTGGAACACAGATGGCAGCTTGCCTACTTGTAGCTGATAAACTCCGCGAAGATATTCTAATGAGACTAAAGTCAGACAATGTAACCATCGCAACAACTGGCTGGGTAGCAAACGATACAAACTCAAACATCAAACATATACTAGAACAACTCTCTTATACACCAAACGCCATATATACAGAGTTCTCTTTTGCAAACGCAGAGATACCTGTTTTACAAAAGTATGATGAGGGTGAAGCCAAAGAGGGAGTGGGAGCAGGAGCATGTTTAGCTTATGCAAACACTAACACACTCACTAACAAAGATGTTTTAGATGCAGTTGAGCTTATAATGTACTCTATGTAATCAAAACTCTTCGGGTTTATCTCGAAGTGCTTGATTGATTTTCACAATCACCTGTTCCGCAAGTATCATAGTTATAATCACTGCTATAAAAGAGACTGCACCGTGTATCGGTCCACTAAAGTTGATATTTAACGGGAATAGAATTTCTATAGCTTTTAGCATAATTAGTTTAGATATAAACAAAATACCCCATGCAGAAAAAACTCTCAGGAATTTCGCTTTGAATCCATCTTGTTTTTTAAAATAACTTGCAACCTTATGTTCAAGGTTAAGTGTAACTTGCAGTAAAAACTGCAAAAAGATAGCCGCAACTAAAGAGACAGTAAAACTACTTATAGTCACATAGTCCCAGTACTCAGCAAAAAGGTTTAAAACAGTTAAATCAACTAAAACTGCAAAGGTGTACTTGATAAAAGTATGTTGTCTTTTATTATGTTCTATATATGGCGTTTTTACATTTTCTTGCATTCTTAAATATTCCTAGTGTTTAATTATCATCATTATAGCTGATTCATTTTACTTTATGTCCACCAAGATTTCCATACCTATGGTAACTATCAGAGATACTCTGCTCGATATAATAGTGTAACATTTCAAGACGCCCATTTGAGACAAAAACTTCTTTAGATAAATATGTGGCATCATAACTCAGTGCCTCATATATCTTCTCGCTAACTTTGTCTCTTGTGAGAAATCTTATACGTTCATGATTTTTAACTACATCAATGAATTCATCTTCATTCTCAAAAAATAGCTCTTTTTCTTCAAATAAAATAGCCTGATTGTCAAAAATTGTTTTGATTGCAACACTCTTTGTCTCTTTGTTTAGTGATAAATGTAAACTAGCACCCATAAGTCTAGTCGCAAATATTGAACATACTATCTCTTCTAGTCTACTTGTCTCATCCACTCTAAGTAAAACACTTTTAACACCTATGTACTTAATGTAATTACTCTCCCCTCTTATGTTTGAGTAGTCATGCTCTTTTGAGAACTCTTTATCAACCCAGTAGACAAAATTTGCACATATATTTAGAATTTTTTCTAAGTCATCAAGATTGAGATTATTTTTATAGTGTTCTAACAAGGCATTACTTTTTAACTTACTCGTACTAGACATATTACTACTTATCTTACAAAACTGTGTGAGGTAATTAAATCCACCTGCTTTTCGCCCACTTCCTATACTTGACTTTCTCATACCACCAAAAGGTTGACGTCTTACTATTGCTCCTGTTGTCATACGGTTGATATAAAGATTACCCGCTAAAATATTTTCTTTAAAGTACTCTTTTTCTCTCTCATCTAAACTCTCTAGTCCTGAAGTCAAACCATATCCTGTTGCGTTTACTAGTTGTACAGCATCTTTGAGGTCTTTGGCACACATTACACTCAAAACGGGACCAAACAATTCATTCATATGAGTAAAGTCACCATTTTGTGTACCCCATCGTATTGCTGGTTTTAACATATAGGGATTGTTCTCTGCATACTCTGGTTTTAAGAGCCACTCTTCATAACTCCCAAGATGCTCTAGTGCTTTAGATAACTTTCCACTTGGAAGAGAACTCAATGTCCCTATCTTGTTATGTAAATCCCATACACTTCCAACTTCTAAAGACCGCGCTGCATCAAGTAATGTCTGCTTAAAGACTACATCATTATAAACTTCTTCTTCTAAAACAAGTAAAGAAGTAGCAGAGCATTTTTGACCAGAGTTATTAAACGCAGAGGCAACTACATTTTTTATCGCCTGATCTCTATCTGCAAGTGCTGTGACTATCGTTGCATCTTTACCACCAGTCTCTGCACTTATGTGTAAGTTTGGACGAGTTTGTATCATCTTGTAAGCTGTTGCTTCAGAACCTGTAAAGATCACAAAATCAACATCTTCATCTGCTACTAACACACTACTAACATCTTCCCCATCAGCTATAACAAACTGCAGAGTGTTTTTACTCACACCCGCGTCCCAAAAACATTGACAGAGTCTAAACCCACAAAGAACAGAATCCGATGCTGCTTTGAGAATTACACGGTTTCCAGAAGCTAGTGCTGCCGCTATCCCACCCACAGGTATAGCGATAGGAAAGTTCCAAGGGCTTATAACTAAACCAACACCCTTTTCACTTAACTCAACTCCCTCTAACTCTTCTAGCTTATCAAAAGAGTACGGATAAAAATTTAAAAAATCGATGGCTTCGCTTATCTCAACATCAGTCTCAGTAAATACTTTACCAACTTCAGCGGCCGCAATTCCTATCAAGTCTGCTCTTGCTTTTTGAAACTCTTTTGCCACATTCATAAGTATCTTAGCTCTCTCTTGGGAACTTTTTTTAGACCATTCATCTGTATCTTCTTTTGCTACTTCTAAGGCCTTACTCAAGTCCTCTTTTGTAGCTTTTGAGTAAGTTCCAACTTCTTTGTTTTTATCTAGTTGTGACTTATCTATCACTACTATTTGCTCATCTGTGACAACTTCTAGTCCTGCAATGACAGAGTGGGCATGATAACCACCATTTGTTCCTATCTGAGACCACTTCTCCACTATAGTCTCTGCCCAGAGTAGATTTTTCTGCAAAGAAAAATCTGTATCACTCTCATTCTCGAACTCATAACTTTCTAAAATATTGTTTGGGGCTACTACTTCTGCTAGTCTATCTTGTGTTCTAAATGCTTCTAAGGGAAGAGAATCCATAAGCTCCATAGATACATCAAAACTCTTTATCAAAGTCTGCCAAGCCTCATCTTCAACACTTAAACCAAAACTATGTCTTAAAAAGTTTTGCTCCGCAGTATTTTCATCAAAGCGACGTACCAAATAAGCAATCGCGTTTGTAAAAGTACTTTTTGTAGCTGTTGGCGCATATAAAATGACATCTATTCCATAGTTTTTTAGAACTCTATAGGCACTCTCACTCATGCCCTCTAGCATCTCAGCACAATAGTACTCTAAGACTCCTCTTTCTTCTGCTAGTTTATAGGCAAATGCTTGATCAAAGATGTTATGGGATGCTACACCAACATTTACAAATGGAACGACATCAGGTGAGAGTAAAAAGTCTAACACTATTTTAAAGTTAGTATCAGTCTCACTCTTTTTCTCATAAGTAACACAAGGCCAGTCTTTGGAACTTGCTTCTGTGAGTTCCATCTCTTGGTTAGCACCTTTTACTACTCTGATTTTTATCGGAGCACCACCATTTTTCACTCTCTCTTTTGCCCACAACGCCAGTTTTTTTGTAAAGAAAAGTGCATCGGGTATATATGTTTGAAGTACTATACCCGCATGAAGATTTTTAAACTTATCTTGTGATAAAACTCCCATAAAAGCATCTACTGTAAGGTTTATATCTTTATACTCTTCCATGTCAAGATTCACAAACTTATTTTCTTCTCTGCCTTGTGAGTTGATAAACTTATTCTCTATTGCAGCCTCATAAATCAATGCAATTTGCTCTGATATTTTTTCTACACTCCACTCATGAGCCAGAGGAACAATTTGAGAAAAGATTGTAGATATTTTTATAGATATGTAGTCGATGTCAGGATTTTGTAAGGCTTTTATATATTTTTCTACTCGCTCTTTTGCCTCACCTTCTCCTAAAACTGCCTCTCCAATGATGTTGATATTGACACGAGTGTTTTCAAGTTTTCGACTTTTTAAATGTTGTGAGAGAAGTCTGTCTTCCCCTTTTATGACGATAGAGCTAATGTCATTTCTAAGATAGTCTATAAAAAGTGGAACTGATATACTTGAGATATAAATTCCAATATTTCGAAATGACCAAATAAGTAGTGCTTCAAATTCACTAAAAAACTCTATATTTTCATACTTAGAAAACAAAAACTCGAGCTGATCTGTAATTCTTATTGTATCACTAGCTCTAAAACTTTGGTCAAGTAATTCTATAAGAAATAGTTTGTTTTGGGGATTTTTGAGCATTTTTATCATCATTTGATGAAATTTCTTTTCTTGGCTTTGGCGACTTAAAGAAATCTCTTTTTGCCAAGATTCAGATAAACTTTTTATTTCTTCTAACATCTCTTTTTTCATATGTATTATTATCCCTAAAGTTATATTTTAAAAAAGTACTTTCTTTCCCATAGAAGAGAGTTTTATCTCATCCACATAGACAACCTTAAAAGGGATGGTAAGCACTCCATACGATTCATTTATCTTCTGTTTTATAAAAGATTTTTTGAGTTCTTCTTCTGCTTGGAGAGTTATGAGTATCTGCTCACTTCTGAGTAACTCTTTTTTATACACCAAAGTCACAACTGCTCTCTCAACACCCTCAATGTTTTCTAAAAGTGACTCAATGGCAAGAGCTGAGATGCGTTTTCCTGCTATCTTGATTATCTTGTTACTTCGTCCTAAAAGTTCAAAACCTTCAGAATCAAGTTCTATAATATCTTCAGTTGTAAAAGGCTGTCCTAACTTTTGAATGCCCTCTTGTAAAAGATAGGCGGAGATGTAAGGAGAACTAACAGAGAGTCTTTCATTTTTTTGCTCTACTACTACACCCTGAAGTGGAATCCACTTCTTAGATGTACTAAACTTATAAGCGATACCGCCTGTTTCTGTTGAGCCAAAGAGTTGCATCAGATCTGTACCATACAAAGCTTCAAACACAGATATATCGTCTGAATGAAGTGGTCCTGTTGAAGAGATAAACATAGAACTACTCAAATCTTCTTCTTCACTAAGTTTACCTAGGGCTTTGATAAATACCGGTGTAGTTATAACTAAAGTGTTGCCTGACTTGACCTCTTTTATAAGCTCATAAGGTAAAAAATCCTCTTTAACGATAAGTTCAATATTTTTAAGTGCCAAGGGTAAAAGCAACCCTGCAAGAACACCATAAATATGTACAAAAGGAACAGTTACAACTACTCTTTTTATATCTTTTTTTCGAACAAGTTCAACTAGGGCTTCTACTTCTTTACTCAAGTTCTTCTGTGTTTTAAATGCACCTACGGGGAAACCACTACTACCAGATGTGAAAAAGAGGAGTCTTGTATCATCTTCTAAAATAGCTGCGTTTGTTAGTAAATTTATGTCATTATTTTGATGAAACTCAAGCAGTTGTGCATGGTTTTTATCGAAAAGTACTAACTTCTGCTTCGCTTTATATGCAGAGATAAACTGCTTGATAAACTCTAACTTTGAGTCTGCATCTAAAGTCTCAAAGCGACCAGAATTATGATGGAAGTGACTCAGATCAATAGTATGACGATTATTGTGTCCATCTATATAGGTAAAAATCATCGCATAACCTTTGTTAAAATAAACAGAGCACTCACTCCAAGACTTATCACAAGTCCAATAGAGTTCAGTGCTGTAATAGAGCTAAAAAGTAGTACACCAAACGCAGCAAAAGTACTTAAAAGTGAGTACTTTATAGCAAGAGTTGTACTACTTAACTTTTTTGACTTACTCATATATATTCCGTAGTCTATTCCTATAGCTATAAGGATGATAAGTGAGAAAAGGTGCATAATATTTAACTCATAAAATGTACTCAAAACGGCTAGAGTAAGACCTAAAGGAAAGAGTATATAGTTTAAAGCATAAAAGAACCTGCTTCGTACACTCAGTAATAGAAGTCCAAAAACAACTATTAAAACAGCCAATGAATAGAGTAAAATATTATCAAGCATATCTTTGGCTACACGAGAAAATATAGAAGCTACATCTATGGGTTCTATATTGTCAATTCTGATAGCATCTTTTATATCTTCAACCAGTGCTATTGTGTAAAAAGTATCTTCTTGTTTTATTATATTTAGTCCAATGCTCGAAAATATACTCCAATCAATTAATGTACAATCAGGACTATTTTGTACTCCTAAGTAAGTGTTTTTAAAATAGCCCTCTTTAAAACCTACTCTCGTAGCAACTTCATTAAGTCTTGTATTTAATACTAAAAAGTCATAGTTCTTGAGTAGTTCTTTCTTTTTTAAACATGTGTGGTTTTTAGGGATAAAGTTTGAAAAGCTCACAGATTTACTCTGTCTTTTCTGTAAAAAATGTAACGTATCTAAGAGCCCTTCTTTAGTCTGTGCTTGGACTATAACAGGATAGAGTTTGTGAGTGTTAGCCTCGCTAAAAAGTGTTTGTAGTTTTTGTAGTTTTAGATTTTGATAGTCAAGATTTCTAACATTCGTATCAAAGTTTATTGTTAATACTCCATAAGTTAAAAGAAGTAGGCTTATAATACTCACAAAAGTACTAGAAATTTTAAAAGTACTTTTTGACGCAACCATAACTGTCCTATAAGGTTTTATCTCTAAATAGGGAAATAAAAATGTAAAAAGTAGATAGGCAAAAGAAAGACTTAGCAGGGCGAAAAGACTTATTTGAGCTATCATTGCTACTGGAATGAGAGCAAATATTCCAAACGCGACAATAGTTGTTATAAAACCGTAAAAGACACTAGAATCAAACCTCTTTTTACTCTGATAAAACCCATGAAAGTAGTAATGAAAGAAGTAGTCAATACTCACTGCTGTTAGTGTCGTTCCAAATGCGAGAGAGAGTACACCAAAGTTCTCAACTAAAGTAGTACAGACTAGTGTTGCAAAAAGCATGGATGAGACTAAAACTGTAAAAGTATGTGAGAGTAGTTTTATATCTCTAAGCATCACAAGATAGATAAGTAAGAGTATGACAGTTGAGAGTGCTATGATGAACTGCACATCACCTTTAATCTTTGCAGAATTTTCCACACTATAAAAGAAAGGTGCAAATGCAATAGCTTGAGGATAGTTCTGTAAAATAGCATTCACTTTAGTGTAAAGTGTTCTTGCCTCATCCATCTGAGAAGGCTCTATCTTTGTTGTTATTTTAAGGAGATAGCCCTCTTTCCCAAGAGTGATGTACTTACCCTTATGTGTAGGTATCTCTTTTTCTTTCATAGTAAAAAGCTTTAGTGGGTCATGCTTATCTATAGGTCTGTACACAACACTTGAACTCAATCCATCATAAAGTTTTTGTAGTTTTTCTCTTAAAATGTCTTCGGAGAGTTCTGTATTGTCAAAATCTGCCAAGAGAAGATGATAGTCTTTGTAGTATTTTTGTATCTCTTTACTTGGACGAAGTTTATAACTTACTGCTTGTATCTCATCAAGATTTTTAAACTCTTTGACTAAAGCTTTTAAAGTTTTTTTACTCGTCTTATCAAAACCTTTGACTAAGACTAACATCTCTTTTGAGTAGCCAAGTTTGTTAGCAATACGGAGTTTTTCAAGTGATTCTTTGGAAGCAAAAAGTGAGAGTAAATTTGTAGAAATGTGTATAGAGTCTTTGAGTAAAACCCCTGCTAGCAGTAAAACAACTAGTACAAGATAGTTAGCGTACTTCATCTTCTATACTTATCTTAATTGTGTCATCATTTGTGAGGTAGAGTTTGAGTGACTTTAACTCTTCTTTTTCATGAACAAGTTTTATCTTACTTATATAGTTACTCATCTCATCTTTTGGAAGAAGAAGTGTCTTTGTTCCCTCTGTTTTAATAGTAAAGTTCTCTTGTAGTCTGCTTTTATCACCCTCGTATAAAAGTATAATGATTTCAAAGTACTGTACAATTTTCACCCTTTCACTCTCACCTAAGTCTATATCTTCTTCATTCTCATACATAAATAGTTCTTCATCTTCATATACAAGTCTATTTTTACTTTTTTCATAAAAGACATCTAAACTTTCATCGCCAAAAGTGATAATACCGTGAAGATTTATACTCTTTGAAAGTGCATCACTGTATCTTACTTCACTAAACTGATAACTTTTTGCCATCATGAGACTGCTAAACATTACAAGAGAGAGTAAAAATTTTATCACTATAGTTCCTCTGTCTTTTTTATGCTGTAGAGTTTACCATAGAGTATCTGTAAAATGAGTGCCGAAGCTAAAAATATCACCCAACCAAGAGAACTATAAAATGCCCATAAAACATCATCTTCGTTAAAAATAAGACTGACTTGAATGAGTACATTTATAAGTGTGACTATTGCCCAGTAACCATCACTGCTACCTATAAAATCTTTCTCTGCATTTGAGAGTTCTTTTTTATAAAACTTTTGAGTA
>NZ_JAEMVC010000026.1 GCF_029215985.1 Sulfurimonas sp. SAG-AH-194-C21 | reverse complement strand
GGGTGACTTAGTCATATTAACCTTTGACCCATCAGCTGGACATGAACAACAAGGCAGCAGACCAGCTCTCATCATCTCAAATGAAACCTTTAACAAGGGAGTAGGACTTGCAATAGCCTGTCCTATAACAAACACTGATAGAAACTTTCCTTTTCATATCGCGGTCAATAGCGAAAAACTAACTGGCTTTATAATGACAGAACAAGTTAAATCTATAGACTTTCGTGCTAGAAAAGTAAAGTTTGTAGAAAAACTTGATGAAGTGATATTGAGAAATGTATTAGGGATTTTACAAAGTGTTGTCTCTTAAATGAATAATCAACCCAGAGCGAAATAGAAGAACTATGGCATTTGTGAAAAATACATAGATTATGATAAAATGAACTTATGAATTCAAAAGAAGAGATATTAGATTTTTTACATAGAAACTATGCAACTATTACTAGAAAGTATCACCTTACAAAACTAGGTATGTTTGGTTCGTTTGCAAGAGATGAACAGCATATAGGCAGTGATGTAGATATAATAATAGAGATAGAAGATGGCACTGAGAATATCCATGACTTAAAGAATTCACTCCGTACATATCTCACACACTCTTTTGAGCGAAGTGTTGATATAGCAAGAGAAAAGTATCTTAAACCGTATGTAAAAGAGCTTATCTTAAAAGACACTATTTATGTCAAATAATACAAGGTTTGAACTTCTATCACTTTTAGAGTCTATTGATAAGATAAAACTTTATTCTCAAGACTTTTCAAATGCAGATGACTTTTACCACGACCAAAAAAGTTTTGATGCTTCAATGATGCAGTTTGTGGTTATAGGTGAAGTTATATCTAGACTTGATGAAAGTTTTAAAGAAGAGCATGCAGAAATCCCTTGGCAAAAGATCAAAGACTTTAGAAATATCATTGCACATGATTACTTTGGTATTGATGCTGATGAAATTTGGGATATTATTCATGGAAAGTTATTGCCACTCAATAATCAGATAGAGAAATTGATAGATTAATCAAAGGTTACATATGAAACAATCAAGAGTGCAAGATATTGTAAAAGTAATGCCAAGTATTTTAAAAAACTTTACTGGATATATCAAAGATTCATTTGATAAGAATGGACAAGAGACTATAGATGATGCAAATGGTGTTGTTGGAATTTTAATTAAATTATTTGCTAAAGAGTATATAGATGATTACTTTTCTAAAAAAACAGATAATAAACTAGAGAATTTTGGTTTAGCTGTATATTTACAAGCATCCCTAATTCAAATAGGTAAATCAATTACTGAGATAGAAATAGAACATGAAATAGGAGAAGTTGGTGTTAAATCAATATCTGATTTAGTTCAAAATTTAGTTGGTGAACAAACAGATTCTTTTGATACAGAAAATATACTAACAATATTTCAGCCAAAGTATCATCCTATTGTTAAGTTTACAAAAGAAAGTGGTGAAAAAATTCTTATAGAGTTAGGTTATCATGATACCATATATAAGTCTTTCTTAAAACACTTTAACGATAATATAGAAAGTACAATTATGAATACTTTTGGTGAGGGTGATTATAAAAAACATAAAGAAAATATAAGTCGATTTATTGTGAGTGAAAGAGAAGCTAAACTATTGTCAGATGTGTTCGAATTAAAAAAAATAGGGTTTAAAGAAGATGAAAATTTAAAATATGAAGAGACTTATGGTAGTTGGACTAGAGTTTCAAATTTATTATCGTCGTCACAATCTAATGAATATGAAATACAAGCACATGAATCAATAGGACAAGACACAAAAGAGTTACTTTTAGTTGAAGACTTAATAGAAGAATATTATATTTCAAAAGATAGTATTGGTTTAAGAGAAATAGCTTTTATTGTCGCAGACTTTGGAAAAGGTAAATCAGTATTTCTAAAAAACTATGCATCAAAGTTGGCCAAAGAGTATATTGAAACAGCAGAGGGTTTTTTCCCTATATATTTTAATTTACGTAATTTTAAAAATTATCAATCAAATCGAACATGTGGAGTAATTGCAGATTTTTTGTTAAAAGAATACGGTATTGAAATAACAAGTGAAGAGTATAAAAATAAAAAGTATATATTTTTAATTGATTCATTGGATGAAAGTGGAGATTTAAATAAAAATAGTATTGATGATGTAATTAGTTCAATCAACGAGATTCAAAACATAGATGCAGAACATTCGAGAGAAAATAGAGTAATTATATCTTCAAGACCTTTTGAAGATGGATTAGATACACAGATTAAGAGCTGTATTCCTTATATTTGTAAAGACAAACATCCATATTTTATTTCAGTGCACGGTTTTAAAGAAGAACAGTTTAATGATTGGATAAGAAATAGTTTAAAAGACTATTTAAGTAAAGCAGATATACAAACAAATAGATTTACTAGAAAAATAGTTGATAGTGTAAAAAATGACAAAGATATTGATATTTATGCATTACTCATAAAAAATAAAACATTAACTAAAGAAGAATTAAAGAGACCGATATTTGCATATATGATTTACCAGTTAATTATAAATAATATAGACTTCTCAACTATTGGGAAAACTGGAGTTTACCTATCCTTTTTAAATCTTTTAACCAAAGAAGCGAAACATATAGATGACAATGAATGCGAATATAATCTTCAAGATGAAATAGAATCAAGAAATATTTTACATGCTATATCTGCCCTTTGGATGTATGAACGACAGCAAGGTCGACATGGAACACTGAAAAAAGCTGATATTTTTAGGGTTTTAAAAGGAAAAAAAATATCTGAAGATGATAAAAAAGTTCTTGATGAAAATATAGGGAATGAAGCATCTGATATAAAATTTTTATCTCATTCATATTTTGGAGTAAATGATGATTTAATACATTTTCAACATCAGTCATTTGCCGAAATGTTACTCGCTGAGTACTATTTAAAGATTTTTATTAAGTTTGCATTAGATGATGGAGATATAGAGGATGCAAGAGTTTACTTAAATCTTGGAGAGCCAACAGAACAGACAATAAGCTTTTTTAAAGAGTTATTACAATTACTTAAAGATAGTTGTTCTGATAATGAGAAAGAGAAAAGAAAATTACTTTTTCCACTATTAGCATCTTTAGCAACAGAAAAACATAACAAAAATGTTATATGCAATAGTTTGTATTACGAATGGTTAAAACCAATGAAACTGGACACACTATCTGCTAATTCAGATAATTTAGTTAATAATTGGTGTATAGATGACGAAAAATTAGAGAAAATCATTAACTTATCTAAATCAATATTAGAGTCTAAAAAAGAGTACTTAAGCACAAAATCAAATGTACACAATGCACTTTTTGATGGGGAAGTTGTTGAAATAGAAAGCGGGAAATTAAATAGACTTCCTCATAATATTGATAAATGGTTTGCATTACTTGTTGGAAATATTTTGAAAAATAATGAACCAAATAGAATATTTTTTAATTCTTATATAGAAAATCCAAAAGTATTATTTGAAATGATGAGGGATTGGAATTATAGGTATAATACAGCTGCACCAAAATGGGCAGGAGATTATTTTCTAGGAATAGACACTAGTAAATCTATGCAGGATTACGAAATTCTAGGAATACAGCTTGAGAATATCGATTTTTCCTTTTCTGTATTCAACCGATTTACTTTTGAAAAATCTTATATATACAATTCAAAATTTAATAATTGTAGTTTTACTGAAGTAAATATGAGAACAGATGTTCTAAATAGTGTTTTTCATAATATTATTAAATTGGAAAATAGTATGATAGATTTTACAAATAAATGTTTATCAAAGTCTCTTTTACGTAAATTTTATCATCAAAATCATGGATATGGTTCTTCAATAATGGATAATGCAAGCATTAGTCGAAAAATAGAAGTTTTTTGGAAAGATAATCCGACTAAAGATTTTGATGAAAATGAACAAACTTTTTTAAAAACATTTGAAATGCAAAAAGGTTTTTTTATTTATGGGTTAAAAGAAAATAAGTTCACTGTTGAAGATATTATTGAAGCCTACGAATACGATTCAGATGAGACAAAAGAAATTTTTTCTGCAAAAGTTCAAGAGCTAGAGTCTGAACTATAATGACCCAACCAACAAGAGAAAAAATCTTAGATGTTGTTTTTAAACTAGTCTACATTAACGGTTATAACGGTACTAGTATGGCTATGATTTTAAAAGAGTGTGGGATTCCTAAAGGTTCTTTGTATCACTACTTTAAGTCAAAAAAAGAGATGGTTTTAGCTGTTGTGAGTGAGCGGATAAATCCTCGTATGGATGAGTTTTATCAGTTAAATGTAGAGGAGTCACAAGAGGGAATAGACACACTCTTAGCCGCAATTTTGAAAGTTTCAAAAAAAGAGCTTTTGGTGAGTTATGGTTGTCCTCTAAACCGCCTTAATCAAGAGATGTCTCCTGTTGATTCGGATTTTGAAAAAGCTATCAATAGTATTTATAATCGACTGAGAGATAAAATAACACTTCTTTTAGAAAACAGTCAACTCAAACTTGATGTAGACAAAGAATCTCTCTCTGAGTTTATCATTGCAAGTGTATGGGGAAGTATCTCACTTAGTCCTACACAGTCAACAACAGGACGATATATACAGACTATCTCGCACCTTATAAACTATCTAAAATCGTTAAAAGTCTAATATAGACCATTCAGTCTAATTTAAGTCATTCTAATGTAATATTCTCTAAATAGACTGATTGGTCTAACTTTGAGGAAATTTTATGTTTATAATTGATGTGATAAAAAAAGAGGATGCTACTGGTGAGTTAAAAGTTCTGTATAAGATGATAGAGAGAAGTTTAGGTTTTGTTCCACTTCACTTTGAACTTTTTGCTACTATTGATATTGAGGCGATGAAAGAGTTTGCTGCTTATAACCAAAAGGTACTCACTCATAAAACAATAGATAAAAATCTTTTACCCTATCTGCGTTTAGAGATTTCTAAGAGAGAGTGTAGAAACTATTGTCTAGCATTTAACACTAAGATAGTACAGAATATGCAAAATGAAAATAAAACATATGATGATAAACAACAGATTCTTTTAGACAAAGTTTTAAAAGCGATATATGAAACTGAGAGTTTTACACAAGTTGATATAGCAGAGTTAGACTCAGTAGGATTTTCTAATAAAGACTACTTCGATTTACTCTCATATGCAACTAACTTTATGGCAAAGTCCAAGATGATTGAAGTTTATACAAAAGAGGAAACTGAATGAAAGCAGATGAGATCCCTTTTGTTAAACTTGTTGGTATTGAGCAAAGCGAAGCTAGTGTATCATTAGCATATAAAAAAGATGTACAAAACCATATAAATACTATTCATGCATCAGCACAGTTTACTTTGGCTGAAACACAGAGTGGCCTACATTTACAGTCACTTTTCCCAGAACTTGAGGGAACTGTTATACCTCTACTTCGTGAGTCGAGTATGAAGTATAAAAAACAAGCCTTAAAAACTATTAGTGCATTTGCTTCAGTTAAAGATGAAGATAAAGAGAAGTTTTTAGAGCAGTTGACTAGAAAAGGGCGTGCGAGTTTGTCGGTCGCAGTTGAGGTCAAAGATAGTGATGGTGTTTGTACAGCACAAGGAACATTTGGGTGGTTTATTTCAAAAATTTAGATAGTGGTGTGGCATATATGCTACTCGCTGCACTTATCTCAGCACTTAACGGTGCTTTGGCTAAGATGCTTAGTGAGGATATGTCAGCACTAGAGATAGTCTTTTTTAGAAATCTCATTGGTGTTTTTTTAATTCTTTATGCTTTAAAGCACACACCTCCTAAACTAACCGGTGGTAAGATTCATCTTCTTTTTACTCGTGGATTATTTGGTTTTATTGCGATGATTCTATTTTTTTATACGATTACAACTATTCCTTTAGGGGAAGCAATAACACTTAACAAAACATCTCCACTTTTTGTGGCAATCTTAGCCTACTATTTACTTGGTGAGCATTTAAGCAAACGGAGCGCTTTTGCACTCGCAGTTGGTTTTATGGGAATTATGTTTATAACTAAGCCCTTTGGAATGGATGTGAGCTATGAGCATTTTTTAGGGATACTTGGTGGTTTTTTTGCAGCAGCAGCCTACACAACCATCAAAAAAATTAAAGATATTTATGACTCTCGTATTATTGTTCTCTCATTTGTGAGTATTGGAACATTGCTTCCTGCACTCTTGTTTGGGATTGCAACATTTATAGAGACACCTCAAAGTCTCTCATTTCTTTTTCCTGAATTTATTATGCCTGTGAGTATTTTATTATGGCTACTTATTGGTTTTATGGCAGTCATTTCTACTCTTTCTCAGTGGCTTCTTACAAAAGCATATAGTGCTTCAAACTTAAGTATTGTAGGTGTAATTTCTTACACAAATATACCTTTTGCTATAGGTTTTGGCTTTCTTTTAGGGGATGCTTTTCCTGATGTATTAACATTTTTTGGTATTGCTTTGATTGTAACTGGTGGATTTTTAGTTTCTAAAAAGAAGATTAAGAACAAATAGCTTGAATCTTTGATAACATGCTTGTATAACTAAATACGAGGAGAGAAAATGAAATTATTTTTATTATCGATTATGATTGTTCTTGGGTTTGCAAGTTGTGCAAGTCAGACTGATGATGCTTACTACGATAGAGCAAATAAAGCAAATGATAAAGCGCAAGCTGATTTAAATAAGTAGAGTTTTAAAAAGAAAGAGGTAAAGCAGTGATAATTCACTGCTTTAGTTAGAAATTAAAGAGAGTCTTCGTGAGAACCTAAGTACTCAGCAACACCTTCAGTTGTAGCTTTCATACCATCGTCACCTTTAACCCAACCAGCAGGACAAACTTCGCCAAACTCGTTAGTGAAAAGCATAGTATCAACCATACGAATCATTTCATCAATGTTACGACCAAGTGGTAAGTCGTTGATTACTGCGTGACGGATAGTACCATCAGCATCAATTAAAAATGAACCACGTAATGCAACTCCACCATCTAAAAGAACATCATAAGCTTTAGAGATTTCTTTTGTAAGGTCAGCTACTAGAGGCATGTTAACACGGCCAATTCCACCGTTAGCTACTGCAGTTTCTCTCCATGCGAAGTGAGAAAATTGACTATCAACAGATACACCAATAACATTAACACCACGTTCTTTAAAATCAGCTACTCTTTTTGAGAAAGCGATAATTTCTGATGGACAAACAAAAGTGAAGTCTAATGGATAAAAGAAAAGTACTGTACCTTTTGTACCATAGTTCTCTGATAATTTGAAATCATCTACGATTGAGCCGTCTGCTAAAACTGTTGTTGCTGTAAAGTCTGGAGCTTGATTTGTTACTAACATATATAATGTCCTTGTGTTTTGAATGCTGTAATTTTAACTAAAAATTATTAATAAAGTAAGAGAGGAAAAATAGGACAAATTACTTAAAGAAAGTTTTAGCTATACTTGCGACGATTTATGGTACTTGATACCATATGTCAATAAGGAAAATCGATGACTAAAGAGTATATATTTACTTCAGAGTCTGTAACAGAAGGGCACCCTGATAAGATGGCAGATCAGATTAGTGATGCAATTCTGGATTATATTATTGAAAGAGACCCAAAAGCACGTGTTGCTTGTGAAACTTTAGTTTCAAATGGTTTTTGTGTAATAGCAGGCGAATTGAAGACAACGGCTTATGCCCCTATGCAAGAGATTGCTAGAAAGGTTATTCAAGAGATTGGATATACAGATGCAAACTATGGTTTCGACTATAGAGCAGCAGCAGTATTAAACGGAATAGGCGAGCAGTCTCCTGATATCAACCAAGGTGTTGATCAAGAAGACGGTTCTATCGGAGCGGGTGATCAAGGTTTAATGTTTGGATATGCTTGTCGTGAGACAGACGTACTTATGCCTTTACCTATTCACCTAGCTCACCGTTTAACACAAAGGTTGGCATTTGTTCGTAAGGAAGGAATTGTTCCTTATCTTCGCCCTGATGGAAAAGCACAAATAAGTGTAAGATATGTAGATGATAAACCAGTAGCAGTTGAGACTGTTGTTATCTCTACACAACATCATGATGGAATTAGCCAAGAGCAAATTCGTAAAGATATGATAGAAGAAGTTGTAAAGCAAGTTATTCCGCACGAGATGATGGATGAAAATACTATCTTTCACATTAATCCTACTGGAAAGTTCGTAATCGGTGGTCCTCAAGGGGATGCTGGTCTTACTGGTCGTAAGATTATAGTTGATACTTATGGTGGTTCATGTCCTCATGGTGGTGGTGCATTTAGTGGAAAAGATCCTACTAAAGTTGACCGTTCAGCTGCATATGCCGCTCGTCATGTTGCAAAAAATCTTGTAGCTTCAGGTGCTTGTGATAAAGCGACTATACAAGTGGCTTATGCAATTGGTGTAGTACAACCTGTATCTATCATGGTAGATACTCATGGAACTGGGAAAGTGGCTGAAGAGAAGATAGAGGCTTGTATTAAAGAGCTTTTTGACCTTTCACCTGCTGGAATTATTGAGTCACTAGACTTATTAAAACCAATCTATAGAAAAACTGCTGCTTACGGTCACTTTGGTCGTGAAGAGCCTGGTTTTACTTGGGAAGTTACAGATAGAGTTGAGGAAATTCAGAAGTATTTAGGGCTGTAAGCCTTCAATATTTTGATAAAAAGTAAACAGTACTAATAATTTTTTGTATTATTCAAAATATTTTAGCTGTTTTTAAAAATATAGCGGGTATAGTACCCAATATTAAATTATTAGGAGAAAATAATGTCAGTATTAATTAACGACACATGTATCAACTGTGGTGCATGTATAGATGAGTGTCCAGTAGAAGCGATTGTTGACGAAGACGATAATCCAGATGATGAGGATGTGTACTATGTATACGGCGACAAATGTGTAGAGTGTGTAAGTCATCATGACGAGCCTGCTTGTGCAACAGCATGTCCAACTGAGGGTTGTATCACTTGGGATGTTATCGGTGATAGCCCATCACATAGAGATGACATTACAGATGAACAACGTAACGACAAAGCGAATATCGTAGACTAGTTTCTACACTTTGAGGCACTTCGGTGCTTCATTTCTACAAGTAAAATACCTACATTTTACTTTTAAATCCACAAAATTCATTTTTTAAACAAAAAACAATCTTTTTTTAGATATAATCCCACTCTAATTTTATATTTTCAGAGGAGATTTGATGGAACGTACACTATCAATAATTAAACCAGATGCAGTAGCAAAAGGTGTTATAGGCAAGATTTTAGACAGATTTGAGAGCAATGGTCTTAAGATAGCTGCTACAAGAAAGATGCAACTTTCTCGTGGTGATGCAGAAGCATTTTATGCAGTTCACGCAGAGCGTCCTTTTTTCGGAGACTTAGTTGACTTCATGATTTCTGGTCCAGTTGTTGTTACAGTTTTAGAGGGTGAAAATGCAATGCAAATTAACCGTGATCTAATGGGTGCAACTAATCCAAAAGAAGCAGAAGCTGGTACAATTCGTGCAGACTTCGCTGAAAATATTGATGCAAATGCAGTTCACGGAAGTGACTCTGTTGAAAACGCAGCAGTTGAAATAGCATTTTTCTTTTCAGAAAGAGAAATTTCTTAAAGACTACTTGTGAAAGTAATTTTAAGACGTGTTACCAAAACACCATTAGACTTTGATGTAAAGTCTAATGAAATAACTTTTAAAGGTTATTTGCAGTATCATGGTGGAAAATTAATTCTGCTTAAAGCCAATTTGAAGGGAGAAATCCTTAAAGATTGTGATATTTGTGCAGAAGAGTTCAAAATGCCTTTAGATGAAAAGATAGAATTTTTTATCTCAGATGGTATGTATAAAGATGAAGATAGCATCGATTTAGATGTTATTGAGTCTTTTGATGGTGAAGTAGAGATTGAAGAGTTATTATACTCTGAAGTCCAACTTATCAGAAGCGACTATCATAGTTGCGATGAGTGTAAACACTCAGACGATTAAAATCGTTATAACATAAATTTAAGGAAAGATTATGGCAGTACCTAAACGAAGAGTATCTCATTCACGCGGCGCGAAAAGAAGAACTCACTACAAAATTACATTAGCTAAACCAGTTAAATGTGCAGATGGGACTTATAAGTTACCACACCACCTTAACCCTACTACTGGTGAGTATAAATAGTTAATGGTTAGAATTGCTATTGACGCAATGGGCGGGGACTTTGGTCCTGAGCCTATTATTAAAGGTTGTGTATTAGCACTAAAGAAAAAACAATTCATTCCTATTCTCGTAGGAAAAAAATCAGAAATTTTACCTCTGTTACCAAAACGTTATAGAGATAAGATTTCTATAGTAGAAACTGATGATGTGATTTCTATGAGTGATGCAGCAACCGATGCAGTCAAACGCAAAGAAAGTACTATATATAAAGCTACAGAACTAGTAAAAAATGGTGAAGCTGATGCTCTCGTATCTGCTGGACATAGTGGTGCAGCAATGACACTCGCTACCATAAGACTTGGACGCTTAAAAGGTGTTCTTAGACCAGCCCTTATAACTTTTATGCCAACAGTTAGTGGAAGACGTTCTATTCTTTTAGATGTCGGAGCAAATGTTGACTCAAAACCAGAGTATATAGCTCAATTCGCCGTTATGGGTGGTTGTTATGCTCGTGGTGTTATGGGTATAAAAGATCCTCGTATTGGACTCCTCGCAAATGGTGAGGAAAAGTCTAAGGGCTCAGAAGTCACAAAAGCGACAACAAAACTTTTAGAAGGTTATAAAGGCTTTATGGGAAATGTTGAAGGTGGAGATATCTTTAATGGCTCTTGTGATGTTATAACATGTGATGGTTTTCACGGAAACCTTGTTTTAAAAGCAAGCGAAGGTGTGGCTACGACAATTAGCTTTTTTATTAAAGATTATATCCGTCGTTCACCTATCGCTATTACGGGTGCACTTTTGATGAGAAAAGTATTTAAACTTCTTAAAAAAGAGATTGACTATGCTGAAGTAGGTGGTGCTCCACTTATCGGTATTAAAGGCTGTGTTATTGTAAGTCATGGTAAAAGTAATGCAAAAGCTATTCAAAATGCAATATGCCAAGCTATATCTTTTGTAGATGCTGATGTAAATGCTCATATAATTGAAGAGATAGCAGTTTTAGAAGACAAGGAAGTTTAATGGCATATGCAGCATTTAGATCTATTGGCGCATATGTTCCAGAAAAAATCTTAACTAACGATGACCTCTCTACAATGGTTGACACTACGGATGAGTGGATTACTAAACGAACAGGTATAAAAGAACGCCATATCGCAGCTAAAGATGAATATACTTCAGACTTAGGTGTAAAAGCTGCCGAGAAAGCAATTGAGCGTAGTGGTGTAGCACTTGGGGATATAGATATGATAATTACAGCTACTATTAGCCCTGATTACTTCTGTATGCCTTCAACTGCAACTATTATCAGTACAAAACTTGGTCTTAAAAATGTTACTGCGTTTGATATATCTGCTGCTTGTACAGGATTCGTTTATATCCTCTCGATCGCAAAAGCTTTTATAGAATCAGGAATGAAAAAAAATGTACTTATAATTGGTGCAGAAAAACTCTCAGCTATTACAGATTATACTGACCGTGGGACTTGTATCCTTTTTGGTGATGGTGCTGGTGCTGCTATGATTTGTGCAACTGATGATAAAAGTGAAGCTATTATTGATGTACATACTGGTGCTGATGGTGAGTATGCTGACTTACTTATGACACCAAATGGTGGAAGTGGTTCTACTCATGATGCACTTGACCAAGAAGCTGGAAGCTGCTTTATGCAGATGAAAGGAAATGAGACTTTTAAAGTTGCAGTTCGTACACTTACAAAAGACGTCAAAGAAATATTAGCTGAGAATAATATCGCTTCTGATGATATCATCCATTTTGTACCACATCAAGCTAATTATCGTATCATTAAAGCAGTTGGTGATGCACTTAAACTTCGAGAAGACCAAGTTGTTTTGACTGTTGGTAAGTTTGGAAATACTTCAGGTGCTTCTATCCCAATGGCAATTAATGACATCTACGAAAGTGGTAAACTAAAATCAGGTGAGCTTATGCTTTTAGATGCCTTTGGTGGTGGTCTTACTTGGGGTTCTGCTTTAGTCCCTTTTTCACCGAAAAACTAACTACTCTGATAAGATAAATGAAAACTTTTATCTTATCCTTACTCGTATCAACACTCTTCTTTTACCTTGGTTGGCAAACAAAAACTTATTTTAATACTCCTAATACAAAAGTGACTCTTTTCGAAAAAATACAGAAAAAAAAACGGCTTGATGTTATTATTTTAAACTCTCCAACCGTATATTATACTGGTGCACAAAATAAGTATGGATTTGAGTATGAACTTATAAAAGCATTTACTGACTCACTTAATATTGATCTTAACCTTAGTGTAGTATATAGTGTAAATGAAGCATTAGACTTGAGTAAAAAAGGTTTAGGTGATATAACTGTATCAGGCATAACTGTTACACCACAAAGAGAGAAAATATTTAAATTTGGGCCACATTATTTACAGGCAGAAGAACAACTCATATGTAGTTCAAAACTGTATAGAAATGGAACTTTCCCAAAAGACATTATTGATCTTGTTGGACTTAAAATTCTAGTTGGTGAAAAGACTAGTTATATAAATTCTTTAGAGCGACTAAAGATTGAGTACAATGGAGTTGAGTATAAGACCACATCCGAGTACTCAACAGAAGAACTTTTAGCTTTAGCAAACACTCAAAAAATAGACTGTACCGTAGCTGATTCAAATATCTTTATGATTAACCAACGTTATTATCCAAACCTTTCTCGTGCTTTTGTTTTAGAAAAAAAACAGAGTCTTGCTTGGATTCTTCGTAAAGGTGATAATAGTCTGAATGATGCTCTCTATAAATGGTTAAATAAGTATGAAAATTCTGGTAAGATGGAAGAACTTAAAGATTTTAACTATGCATATTTGAACTTATTTGATTATTATGATAACAAGGTATTTATGCAAAGACTTGAACAACGCTTGCCAAAATATAAGAAGCACTTTAAAAATGCAGCAGAAAAATATGGAGTGCCTTGGGAACTTTTAGCTGCACAGTCATACCAAGAATCTCATTGGAATCCCAAAGCAAAAAGTTATACAGGGGTAAGAGGTATGATGATGCTCACACTTGTTACTGCAAAACAGATGGGTATCAAAAATAGACTTAATGCAAAACAGAGTATTTATGGTGGTGCAAAGTATTTAGCAAAGTTAGAGAAAAGATTTCCTAAAGAAATAAAAGGAAAAAATCGTTGGGCTTTTACACTAGCCGCTTATAATATAGGAATGGGACATATTCATGATGCTCAAATGTTAGCTAGAAAACTGAATAAAAATCCATACTCTTGGAAAGATATGAAGAGTGTGTTACCTCTACTGTCCCATGTAAAGTACTATAAAAAACTAAAATATGGATATGCAAGAGGGGATGAACCGGTCTCTTATGTGAGTGCTATTCAAAATTACGTAGGCATTATTCTTAAAGACTAGTTATGCTTTTGTGTAAGTGCATGAAAAACACGCTTATGAAACTCTTCTTCATCTGGTAGGTTAAGTTTTGCATCTCTTTGTTTTTCTCCCCACATTGACTGTGGAAAATAACTATCTTCTTCAAATCTTGCCATAACATGAATATGCACACGAGGTAAAATATTCGCAAGTGATGCCATATTTATTTTTGTAGGATTATAATAATGTTGCATTTCATACTCTATAAGGTCATAAGTTTCCCATAGTTTATGGCGTAAACCTATTGGAACATCGCCTAACTCTTTATATGGTTCTTTTGTAAATATCTTTAACCAGGGTATTTCACTCTCTTCTTTTTCAACATAGAGGCTAAAGTCTTCATAGATTATTTGATTTTTCATGTATGGTACCTTTTATAGTATTGTATTATTATATTATAGCAAAGTTTTTTATTATGATGAAAAAGAGTTTTAAAAAGTTTTTAAGAGAGTAAAGAGTGACATGATTGTCACTCTTATGAAAGAAGGGAAGTCAAGGTGTGAGAACTAGTCTCTGTTACCTCTGTAACCACCTGAACTACGTCCACCGCCAGAACGGTTTCTATCGCCACCGCCGTTTCCGCCTTCACGACTTCCACCACCTTCACGGTTTCCACGGTAACCACCGCCTCCGCCATTTCCACCAGAACGACTACGGCTTCCACCGCCTCCGCCGCCACCAGAACGGTTTCTTCCACGGTATCCACCGCCACGACCACCACGACCACCGCCGCCTCCACGCTGCGCTGCACGAGCAAGAATAGCGTCAAGTTTATCAGCAGGAATACCAATGTTAGCAGGCCCTTTGATGTCTTGCTTATCTAAAATCATAGAGATAAGTTTGTACATAATTTGCTCTTCGTCAATGTCTTCTTTAAGACGATCAAGAACCTTATGTGCCTCATCGTAAATATGCTGATCTTCGATAGTTTGTACCATTTTATCAACAGTTGAACTTCTCAGGTCAGTTTTACTTGGAACAAAAGCATGGTTCATTGAAGTACCAACTTTTTGTTTGATACGCTGTAGCTCTTTAAATTCCATTGGAGTAAGTAAAGTGATAGCCTTACCCTTAGTTCCTGCACGACCTGTTCTACCGATACGGTGAACATAAGACTCAGGGTCAAAAGGAATATGGTAGTTAAAAACGTGAGTAATGTTGTTTACGTGGATACCACGAGCAGCAACGTCAGTCGCAACAAGGAACATGATAGAATCGTTTTTGAAACCTTTAATTACATTCTCACGTTGTCTTTGCTCCATATCTCCATGAAGACCATTTGCAAGGTAACCAGCATTACTTAGAACATTACTTAGTCTATCAACTTCAGATTTTGTACGACAAAATACTACTGATTTTTTTACGCCATCAGAATCCATAAGACGGATAATAGCGTCATCTCTTTCGTGCTCATCAATAACATAGTAAAGTTGTTCGATATCTGAGTTAGTTGTCTCACCTTTAGTGATTGAAACAAATTCAGGGTCTCTTAAAATTCTACTTGCAAGTGTCTTAATCGGTGCAGGCATAGTTGCAGAAAAAAGTAATGTTTGTCTTTTTGCTGGTAGGAATGAAAAGATTTCATTGATATCATCAAGAAAACCCATGTCTAGCATCTCATCAGCTTCATCAAGAACTACCATCTGTGGTGCAAAATCTGGAATCATACCGCGTTTAAGGATGTCAAGCATTCTACCAGGTGTTGCTACAACAACAGAAGCACCACGAGCGATAAGGTCAAGTTGACGTTTGTAAGAGCTACCACCGTAAACAGTTACAGTTTTAGCACCTAAGTTACGACCATACTTGAAAATCTCATCACTTACTTGAGTAGCAAGCTCACGAGTTGGAGTGATAACAAGCATCTCTACTGAACCATCCATTTTCATGTTGTGTAGTGCTGGTAAACTAAAAGCAGCAGTTTTACCTGTACCAGTATGTGCTTGACCAACCATATCTTTACCAGCGATTACAATAGGAATCGCTTGTGCTTGAATAGGTGAAGGTGTTGTAAAACCTGCATATCTAACACTTTTTAAAATCTCTTCTTTTAATCCTAATTCATCAAATGTGAGAGTCTTCTCTTCTTCTTTAATTTCTTCTGTTTTTGGTTCTTCGTTTTGTGCATTTTCTTGCATCATTATCCTTTAATATAAGGAGATGATACAAGTTGCATTTTAGCTGTGCTTTTATGCAGGGCATCTTCCCCTTAAGTATTTCGCGAATTATATCCAAGTTTAACTATAAAAAAGTTAAAGTAATCTATATTTGTAATTACTTAAGGTTATAGTGCTACAAAAATAGTGTATAATCTTTGTATTTTAACTATAGATAGGTTGCAAATCATGATATATAATATTTATATGGGACTTTTTATAGCTTTTTTTATTTTGTTCATAGGTATGGTTTTTATATACCTCAAACAAAAAGCTGTATTAGAACTTTTAGTAGATGATAATAGCGATGCAAATGAACGCATTAAAAACCTTGAACTTCAGTATGCAGTTTTACAAACAAGATATGAAGAAGAGATAAAATCCTCTTCACAAAAACTAGATGTGCTTCAAGGGGCGAAAGATGAACTCTCCAATGAATTTAAAACTTTAGCAAACAAGATTTTTGAAGATAAGTCAAGACAATTTAGTGCCACAAGTAAAGATCAACTTGAGTTACTCTTAAAACCTTTTCGTGAGCAGATAACAAATTTCTCTACACAAACAAAAGAGCAGTTTTTAACACATTCCAAAGAGACCTATTTACTTAAAGATGAACTCCTGCGTTTAAAGCAGATGAACGACCAACTTTCACAAGATGCAGTTAACCTTACAAAAGCACTCAAGGGAGAAAATAAAACGCAGGGAAACTGGGGTGAGATAGTTTTAGAAAATATTTTAGAGCAGTCAGGTTTACGAGCTGGGGTTGAGTATGAACTCCAAGCAACACTCAAATCCGAAGAAGGTAGAAGTTATAGACCGGATGTGATTATTCATATGCCCCAAAAACGCGATATTATCATCGACTCTAAGGTTTCACTTGTTGCCTATGAGCGTTTTATGAGTTCTGATGTTGAAAGTGAAAAGCTTCAAGCACTTAAAGAACATATACTTAGTATTAAAGGACATGTAAAAGGTCTAAGTGAAAAACAGTATGAAAAACTTGAAGGTGTAAATAGTTTAGACTTTGTTCTGCTTTTTATGCCAATAGAAGGAGCTTTCTTACTAGCCCTAGAAGAAGATGGGGAGTTCTTTAAAAGTGCTTATGATCAAAACATCTTAGTAGTATCTCCTTCTACACTCCTTGTAACGCTAAGAACAATAGAACATATTTGGCGAACACAACATCAAGAAGAACATGCACTCAAAATTGCAAACGAAGCAGAAGCGATGTATGATAAACTTGTAGGTTTTGTAGATGAACTGCAAAAAGTGGGTGTGCATTTAGAAAAAGCACAAATTTCTTATGATACTTCAATGAATAGACTAAAAACTGGCCGTGGAAATGTAATAAAACGGGCTGAAAATATAGTCAAACTTGGACTTAAACCTAAAAAAGCACTCGCAATAACTAGTGAGGATGAAGAGCTTTAAACTTTCTTATATAATCTTTTGCTATGATACTAGTTATGAAGATTCAAACACAATACTCTTATGAAAAAATATGGACAGACACAACAGACAAAGACCTTCTTCGCATGATAGAAGAGGAGATAGGTGACGCAGACCCAGAGGGGACACTCACTTATGTCAAAGAAATGGCGAAAAATGAAAAAGTTATTGGTATTGGTTCTTGTAAGTTTCGAGAGAAAATAAACTCTAAAATTGTAGGAAAGACAGATGCCAACTAACTCAGATATAGCAAAACTCATACTAAGACTTAGTGTCGGGGTACTTATACTTTTTCATGGCATTCATAAAGTTATACATGGAACAGGTGGTGTAAAGGCAATGCTTAGTAGTGCTGGACTTCCTGAGATTCTTTCTTATGGTGTTTATTTAGGAGAGGTAGTCGCTCCTATATTTATTATTTTAGGCTTGTATGCTCGTGTAGCCTCTATTGTTCTTGGGGCTAATATGCTTATGGCAATCTTTTTAGCATATGGTTTCTCTTTCTCACTAGCAAAGTATGGTGGTTTAGCGATAGAATCTCCGCTTCTATTTTTAATAATGTCTATTCTAATTGTTCTTTTAGGTAGTGGGAAATATAGTGTAAATAATAAGTAAGAGGATGGCTTCATGAGAGAAAGTAAAAAACAAAAACATGTTAAATGGTATCAGTCTTTAGTTTTTAAACTTACATTACTTGTTATTCCCCTATCCATACTCCCTCTTTTTGTTGTCTCTTATAATCATTACATAGATAGTACAAATAGCATTAAACATAGAGCATATGAAGATATGCAAGAGAGTACTAGTTTACAGAGAAAATTTCTCATCAATTGGTTTGAATACCGTGAAATAGATATAAAAAACTTATCACAGAATGGTATTGTTGTTGAGTTGATGGAAACTTTATTAGATGCCTTTAAAGCGACTAAAAAGCCTTTAGTGGATTTTGTATATAGTGATGAGCATTTTGCTATGACAATAGATATGGGTAGTGAACTTACACGATTTCAGCAGGATTATAAATATGTATATGATATTTTTTTACTAGACTTAGAAGGAAATATTCTCTATACAAATACCAATGAGTCTGATCTTGGAACTTCATTAATGACAGGTCCCTACAACGATACAAAATTTGCAACTGCTTTTAGACAAACTCTAATGGACGAGAAAATACATTTTTCAGATTTAGAACACTATGCACCTTCTAAAGGTATGGTTAGTGGATTTCTCACCGCACCTATTATTAATGAAAATGGTATTCCCATTGGTATTTTGGCAATACAGATAGAGCTCACAAAAATTTATGAACTTTTTAAAGAAAATGCAGAGATTGAAAAGGGAGCGATGCAGACATACTTAATTGGAACGGATGCTCTTTTAAGGAGTCCTCTTGTACATGATGAGTCGCAGATACTAAATTTACAGGTACATACAGAACAGTTTGAACTATGGAAAATTGAGCATGGGCAATATAATGAGTTTGAGCCTAATGAAGAAGAAGTAATATTTATTTATAAAAATCCATTAGGAAAAGATGTTTTTGGTATTCATAAAGATATAGATATACTAGATGTGCACTGGGCACTGATCTCAGAAATGGATGTAGATATAATCAAAAAGCTGCAAACAGAAATAATAAATAAAACATTGTTTATGGCTTTAGTCTTGTTAGTCGTTATGATTGGAGTATCTATACTGATTTTTGAGTACATTGTGCGACCTATTTTGAATTTGATAGAGTTTATAAAAAAGTTTGAAGCTGGAGATCGGGATGCCAAAATAAAGATATATAGTGACAATGAGATAGGTGCACTTGCAAGATATTTTGATGAGATGATGCAAAATATTAAACTCAGTGAGGATAAACTTAATGAACAAAAGTTTGCACTTAATGCACACTCTATTGTCGCAGTTACAGATGTCTCTGGAAGTATTACATATGTAAATAGTAAGTTTGAAGAGATAAGCGGTTACACAAAAGCTGAACTTATAGGTAAAAATCATAGAATCTTAAACTCTCAAAATAAAACAAAAGAGTACTGGAAACATATGTATTCTGACATATCAAATGGATTAGTATGGCATGATGAGATAAAAAACCTAGACAAAGAGGGGAATGAATATTGGGTAGATACAACTATCGTTCCCTTTCTTGATGACGATGGCAAGGTATCAAGTTATGTTGCAATACGAACAGATATTACAGAGAAAAAGAATGATGAGTTAGCATTGATAGAAGCTAATATCGTGGCAGATGAGAGTATGAAGGTGAAGGCAGAATTTTTTGCAAGTATGTCACATGAAATTCGTACTCCAATGAATGGTATCATTGGAATGTTAGGTCTATTACTAAACACAGAATTAAAACAGACACAACATCATCAAGCTTATTTAGCACAAACAAGTGCAAAAGCACTGCTTAACCTTATAAATGATATTTTAGATTTTTCAAAATTTGAAGCAAATAAGCTAGAGTTAGAGCATAAAGCATTTAATATACGTGATATATTTGGAGATTTTGCAGAGGCAATAGCATTTAAAGCACAAGAAAAAGGTGTAAGTGTCATCTTAGATATGAAAGATGTGGGATTACAAACAATTGTGGCAGATGAATATAGAATCAGACAAATTTTAAATAACCTTGTGAGTAATGCTATCAAGTTTACAGATGAGGGATATGTTCTTATCACAGTTTCTCTTCTAGAACTTAATGAAAAAGAAGCAAGACTTTATATGTTTGTTGAAGACACGGGTATTGGGATCGCTGAAGACAAGATAGCTAAATTATTTGACTCTTTTTCTCAAGTGGATAGTTCTACTACAAGAAAGTATGGAGGGACAGGTTTAGGATTGGCCATCGTGCAAAAATTAGTAGAGATTATGGATGGTACAATAGATGTTTCCTCCGTGAAAGGAGAGGGAAGTAAGTTTAGTGTAAAGGTAAGTGTGGGCTTAGATAATAATAGTACTATAGTAGCACCTGATATAGAAGTTCAAGGTAAAGATGTTCTCATCTTAGATAAAGATCAAAAGAGTGCAGAAGTCCTAGCGAGACAATTAAAGCATTGGGGAATGTTTGTAGATTTGGAAGAACAAAATAAAAACAATTATGATATTATTTTTATTACTAACGATGAAAATGCACTCTCCCTTGGAGAATCTTTAAAAAAAGAATATAAAAATGCAAGGTTAATTTTAATGACATCATTAGCAGATACATCTAATGTCAGTCACTACATAGAGAGTGTATATGATACTTATTTTCCTCAACCTGCTACTACAAAAGATATATTTAAAGCACTCAACACACTTATGAGTACATATGAACCTAATGCAATTCATGAACCTGAAGATGAAAAAAAAGATATGGAGTTTAATCCAGATACAAGAATACTTTTAGTTGATGATAACAAGGTAAATCAACTTGTTGGACTCGGTCTTTTAGAAGAGTATGGTTTAGATGCTGATATAGCGAATGATGGACTTGAAGCTCTTAAAGCAGTTCAAGATGCAGGAGAAAGCCCTTATGAAATTATTTTGATGGATTGTCAAATGCCAAATATGGATGGGTATGATGCAACACGTGCATTAAAAAGTGGTGAGTATGGTGAAAATGTGAAGAGCATTCCTGTAATTGCAATGACAGCAAACGCGATGGAAGGGGATAAAGAGAAGTGCTTTGCGAGTGGAATGGATGACTATATCTCTAAACCTATCGACCCTAAACGACTCGAAGAGGTTCTAAGAAAATATCTTCTCTAAGGATGTCTCACTTTGAGTTTTGAGTTTAAGCTCCAACCAATAAGGAGCATAAGAACTATCACTATACTAGCAGGTAAAAGCTCATAGGCATTACTAAGATAAACAAGCCAAAGTAAAATTGCACCAAGTGGGGTTGGAACACCTGTAAAGTACTTTTCAACTTCTCCTGTGTCCGCGTTTAGGTTAAAGTGGATAAGACGACGAAGACCTGAAATAACATAGTAGATACTGATAACTGAAGCTGCGATTAAAAGAGTAGGATCAAGTTGTGGAGCATATACCGCTTGAAATATCAAAAAAACTGGAACAAGAACAAAACTTAAAAAATCTGCAAAACTATCGAGTTGTACACCAAACTCATTACTTAGTTTATATTTTCTAGCAATTTTCCCATCAAAGATATCAAAAGCACCACCAACCCAAGCAAGTGCTATAGCTAAGATAAAGTTGTTTTGAGTGATGAAGTAAGTAGCCATAAGACCGGCTGTAATGTTTACAAAAGTAAAAAGATTTGCTAGGTTAAAGTGTGAAGATGGTGTCCATAAAAAGTTCATTAATTGCCTTGATATTTAATATTTTGTATTATATCAAAATAAATAATGCAATTAAAGCTATTATTTAATTGATAATGATTATAATTGCTAAAAATTATTTTAAAGAATATTAATGAAAACATTACTTGATTGCCATAAAGCCTGTATAGTCAAGGTTATAAAGTTAAATACTAAGGGTGACTTGAAGCAGCGACTTATCTCTTTTGGTATAATGAAAGAGACAGTATTAGAAGTCCTAGAACATGCTCCAGGAAAAAGTACCATAGAAATAAAAGTTGGAAAAATGCGTATAGCTCTTCGTGCGCAAGAAGCCCAACTAATAGAGGTACAAAAGATATGAATATCGTAGATCCAAAAGCCTGCCCAATAACAGCAAACCATATAAAAGTAGCACTTGTAGGTCAACCTAATGTAGGTAAGAGTATGCTTATCAACTCTGTCTCAAATGCACATCTTCATGTAGGAAACTTCTCTGGTGTGACAGTAGATAAAACAGAAGTTCTTTTTGACTATGAAGAGTATAGTTTTACTGTTGTTGATTTACCCGGAACATATGCTTTTACGGATTATACTATTGAAGAGAGAGTGACTCATGATTATCTTTGTGCGGAAGATTATGACATCATTATTAATGTTGTGGACTCTACAAATTTAGAAAAGAACTTACAACTCACATCTGAACTTTTAACTATGAGTAAAAAAGTAGTTATCGCTTTAAATATGAGTGATGAAGCAGATAAAGAGAAAATACTAATAAACGCAGAGTATATGTCTGAACTTATAGGTGTGCCTTGTGTAAGAGTTTCTGCTGTTACAAAAGAAGGGATAGGTGCGCTTATAGAAGCGGTTATTAAAAAACATGAAAATGTAAGAAATAAACCGAAGCTTTTCTTTAGCGAGCCAGTTGAAGAGGAGATAGCACAGATAGTGTGGTACCTTGATAAGCATAGATTTGATAGTGCAAATACACATAGAAATATAGCGATTAATCTCCTTAAAAACAATAAAAAAACCTATGCAAAACTTCATGATGAACCTATTTGGACAGAACTGCAGCCGATTTTGATAGAGGCGAGTAAACATATAGAGCTCCATCATGATAGTGATGATATAAAAGAAGCTTTTGCTGAAGAGTATGCTGCATTTAATCGTGGAATAGTTGCTGAGGTCGTCAAACAAGAGATAAAACAGTCTAAACGCACAACTACAGAAAAAATAGACTCTGTTTTAATCCATCCTATCTTTGGTATTCCAATATTTCTCTTTTTTATGTGGTCACTGTTTCAACTTACATTCGAAGTAGGGGCTATTCCTATGGAGTACATAGATGCCTTTTTCATCTGGTTTGGAGATACACTTGGTGCGACTATCGCAAATGATGATATTCGCTCACTTATAGTGGATGGTATTATCGCGGGTGTTGGTGCTGTTGTGCTCTTTGTTCCAAATATTATCATCCTTTTCATAGGTATTGCACTCTTAGAAAGTACAGGTTATATGAGTCGTGTAGCCTTTTTACTTGATGGTTTTTTCCACAAGTTTGGTCTTCATGGACAAAGTTTTATACCGCTTGTTACGGGTTTTGGTTGCTCTATCCCTGCGTATATGAGTGCTAGAATCCTAAAAAATGACAGAGATAGACTTCTGACCCTCTTTATCATAGGCTTTATGTCTTGTGGTGCTAGGCTTCCTGTATACGTTCTTTTCGCAGGGGCATTTTTCTCCCCCGAAATGGCAGGAAACATTCTCTTTATCATCTACATAAGTGGAGCACTTTTAGGACTAGCCGCTGCTAAAATCCTTAAACTCACTGCGTTTAAAGGTCTCGATGAGCCTTTTGTTATGGAAATGCCAAAGTATAGACTCCCTTCTGTTAAACTTGTATGGCACACAGTACTTACAAAGACTATGATGTATCTTAAAAAAGCAGGAACATACATCGCCGCAGCATCTATGCTCATATGGTTTTTAAGTAACTATCCACACAACCTAATATTAGAAGAGAGTTATAGTGCAAAAATATCGATGACAGCTAAAGCAGAGGTTAAAAGAGACTTACAATATGAGTTAGATGAAGCACTTTTAGAGCAGAGTTATCTGGGTCGTATCGGAAAGTTCTCTGAGCCAATATTTGCACCACTTGGATTTGACTGGAAAATGAGTGTTGCCCTACAAACAGGTTTAGCTGCAAAAGAAGTTGTAGTGTCTACATTAGGTGTGCTTTACTCTCTTGGTGGTGAAGTAAACCACGAAAGCACTTCCCTTATGGGCGCAATAAGTAAAAATATCTCTTTTGCATCTGCCGTTGCTTTTATAGTTGTGATTATGATTTATCTTCCTTGTTTAGCTGCATCTGTTGTATTTACACGTGAAGCAGGGCATATAAAATACTTTTTTTATCTACTACTTTTTACATCTATAGTTGCTTATGTAATGGCATTTATTGCATATAACTTAACACTACTACTACTTTAAGGGCTAGCATTAAGTTATAATTCTTTATAATACTTACAAACATAAAGGATTTATTGTGTCAAAACTTTTAATTGTAGAAGACAGTATTATAGTTCAAGCAGTTTTTAAAGAGATGCTAGATGCAATTAATAATTTTGATTATGATTTAGTATCTACTTATAAAGAGGCAAAAAAACTTTTAGATCAACGCCGTTATGAATATGGTGTGGTTGAAAGAATCCTTCCTGATGCACCAAATGGTGAAATTATTGCATTATTTAACAAGCATTACCTTGCTCCCTTAGTTTTTACAAAAACAATTGATGAAGATTTCTTTGATGATTTTGAAGGTGCTCATATTGTTGAGTATATTCAAAAAATAAAACATAACAATGAAGCTTATGTTCTAAAAAAATTATTACAATTACAAGAAAATAAACAAAAAACCATACTGCTTGTAAGCGACTCAAATATTTTTGGCTCTTACCTCAAGCAAAATCTTAATCTACATAGTTTTAAAGTTTTTAGTGCATTAAATACAGAGCAAGCATATGAAAAACTCTCTCTTCACCCTGAAACTTCACTCCTGATAATAGACTCTGCTGGAGCTTATGTAAATACAAAAGAGATTGTTTCTTATGCAAAAGCACATCAACTAAACCCTGACTTGAAGATACTAGTCTTAGTTGAAGAGACTAATTCATATGAAACAAGTGAACTGTTAAGTGCTGGTGCAGATGACTTTCTTGTAAAAGATTTCTCTCGTAGTGAATTTTATGTGAGGGTTTACCAAAACATTAACAAACTTTGTTAGAATGAATTTATGAATAAAATATTAATGATTGAAGATGACTTAGAATTAGCAGAGATACTTACAGAGTATCTTGAGCAGTTTGAGTTTGAGGTTATCACTGAAGATGACCCGTTTAAAGCAGTAAGTATATTAAAACTAGAAAAGTTTGACCTTGTCATACTAGACTTAACCCTTCCGGGTATGGATGGTTTAGAAGTTTGTGAAGCGATTCGTGAGCGTCAAGATATTCCAATAATTATCTCTTCAGCTCGCTCAGATGTAACAGATAAAATTAAAGCACTTGAACTTGGTGCTGATGATTATATGCCTAAACCTTATGACCCCAGAGAACTTGAAGCTCGTATTCACTCAGTTTTACGCCGTTATGAAGCAAAAAGTGAAGAAAAAGCAGAAAATAAGAGTGATTTCAAATGTGACAAAGCTACAATGATCATTACATATAAGGGTCGTAACATTGACCTAACAAACGCAGAGTTTGGAATCCTCTCTTACATGATAAGTAAGCAAGGTTTAGTAGTTTCACGTGAGGATCTTATTCATAATGTAAATGCGATAAATGAAGACTCTTCAAACAAAAGTATAGATGTGATGGTAGGACGTATCAGAAATAAGCTCGGTGATAAAGCACTTATAGAGTCTGTTCGTGGTGTCGGTTATAAACTTTTAAAGTAGAGAGATAATTTTTGAAAAAACATGCTGTTCTCATTACTGTACTTTTTGCTCTAAGTGTCTCACTAGTCAGTATAAGTGCAATTTTTTTAGCATTTTATAAACTAAACAAAAAGCAGTATATAGATCACATCTTTACAAAGTACTCCGTAATTACTCAGATTTATACAGAGCATCAACAGCGTCAAAACTCTCAAACGATTTTAGATGCAAATCTTGCTGTGTATAGAATGCAAATTGTAAAAGAAGAAAAGGAACAAAAAATAGTTTTAGAAAAGGGAACTATTCTTAAACGCGAAGGTTTTGAGAGTTTAAGCGCTTCTGTGATGTATGATAAAAATGGTTTTTATACACAGAAGAAAGTCACTAAACTTCGAGCAACTATGATAAGGTATAAAGAATTTCTTTATTTTCATATTCAGACTAAAAATGCAGGCATTCTTATAAAAGATGAACAGCTAACACCCTATAACTATCTCAATATCATGTATGCATTTAGCACAATTTTTATGATAATTAGTGCATCATTTATTTTAGTACTACAAAAACTCCGTCCTCTGATTCGTCTTCGACGTAAAATTGCACTTTTTGGTGATGGAAATATGAAAATTTCTTTTAAAACTTCTTCTTGTGATGAGATAGGTCTTGTCTCAAATGAGCTTGAATCTACGAGAGAAAAAATTAACTCCATTTTAGAATCCCGTACACTATTTTTGAGAAATATTATGCATGAACTGAAAACTCCTATAGCTAAAGGGACTATTGCCACTCAGATGTTAGACTCAGAGAAACAACGTAATCGTTTTTCCAGTATATTTAACCGTCTTGAAGCCCTAGTTACAGAGTTTGCCTTAATTGAAGAGGTGACAAGCATAGATGATAAACGCGATTTTAATGAGTACCGACTTATTGATATCATTGATGGTGCTATTGATATGGCTATGGTAGAGAGAGATGTGGTAAGTGTAGATATATCTTGTGATGAAAAATTACATGCAAACTACAGACTCTATACAACTGCGATAAAAAATATGATAGACAATGCGATGAAGTACTCTAGTGATGGACATATTAGTATACTTATGCGAAATGCTGAGCTCTGTTTTGAAAATAGAGGAGAGTGTTTGTCTCAGCCTTTGAGTTACTATATTGAGCCCTTTACAAAAGAGAATCCTTCAAAAAATAGTTTCGGACTAGGACTTTATCTAGTTGACTCTATTTTAAAAGCACATGGGCAGGTTCTAG
>NZ_JAEMVC010000025.1 GCF_029215985.1 Sulfurimonas sp. SAG-AH-194-C21 | reverse complement strand
TCTAAAGTTCAAGAAGCTAAGGTCTTTTACTGGAACAAACAAGAATGGAATAAGCTCCTTGTATCAGCCAAAGAAATAGCTGCGATGCAAGAGTTTGTGGATGAGGCTCATGCCTCATTTGGAGAGTCTTTAGATGAGTATATCTTAGAAGAGTCACGAGTTGATAGTGTAGATGTAAAAAAACTATCAGATTTTACTTCGGCAAAAGCAAGTACAAAAATGTGTAATCTTATCAAATATGTCTCGCTTGGGTGTGATGTAGATTTTTTACAAGAAGGCATAGAAATAGTTGATACACCTGGACTTGATGATCTTGTTGTTCAAAGAGAAGAGATAACAAAAGAGTACATAGCTAAATGCGATATGATGTTTCATCTAATGAATGTCGCGCAGAGTGCTACACTCAAAGATGTTAGTTTTATCATCGATGCTTTGTTGTATCAAAATGTGAGTAAACTTTTAGTCGTCATTACAAGAGCTGACACTGTCTCAAAAAAAGAACTGAGTGAAGTCATAAACTACACCAAAAAGTCCATAAAAGAAGAACTTCATAAACAAAATAAAGACTCAAAATTAGAGTATATTTTACAAACCATTGAGTTTATACCTATCTCTGCACTAATGGCCCTACTTCATAAAACAGGTAGAGAAGATGAGGCAAAAGCCGCTGGTTTTACTCTAAAAGACACAGGAATTATTGAGATACAAAACTATCTTCATAAAAATCTATTTGGAAGTTCTAGTATTAAAAGTGAACTTATCATTCGCTCATGCACCTCACAACTTTTAAATATTATAAAACACCAAGAAGATTCTCTTATTTATGAGCTTTCTTTGTGTGCTAAATCAAAAGAGGAGTTAAAAGCTGAGCTCCAAAAACTGATACAAAAAAAAGAAAAAGACACTAACACAATTCAAATCATACAAGAAGATATTAGACACTATAAAAGTAGTTTAGATAAAGAACTTTTGAGTTTACAAAACTTTTTAAGTGTTGAGTTTACTGAGCTTGAAACACTCATACGTCAGCGTCTAGTCTCTGATGTTCGTTACTCGCTTGAACAGACAAAAACTCTTCCACAAAATACAAGGCTTCGTAGTATAATAGAGACTGCTATTAAAGATGGTATTATTGATATCATTCGAGAATAAAAAACCCACGAGGCAAGCCTATTTAGCTGAACGCTAAATTTTCTAGTAAACTCGAAACGGGGTATTTAAGTAGATTTTTTATTCTTTTCCACACGACCCAAGGGTACGGGGAAATCTTTTCGATTATAGATATCAACTTATAAAAAAGATGACATCTATCTCACAACTCTATCTTTTAAAGTATAAGGATTTTGCTTTTGAGTTTAATGAAGACTTAGAAATTTATGAGCTTGACATCTTGTATATAAATGAGTTTAAAAGTGGTTTCCTACTCTCTAACAATGAACAACTCATCACAAATATACTAGCGGTTCTTCCCTCAGTAAAACTCAAAAACATTAATGAGTTTGATATGCAAATAAAAACTATTATACAGATGCCACTACAGACTCTAAGAGATGATAGCACTAGATATGCCTCAAACTTTATCACAAGAGCTTATAGCACACTACTGTGAGCTTCTAAAGCCCCGATTGAGTCCATAATACACAAGATAGAGTATAATGAAGAACGTTTACAAAAACACCTTTTAAATGACAAGGATTTTATAAGTGACTCTATCACTGTTCATAAAAAAATAAAAACACTTCAAAACATTACACATACTCTCAATGGAGCACTCTAATGGAGTCTATTTCAAGTACACTCAATAGCTTTATACAAGAGTACCACGAACTCTATAAAGAAAAAGTACTAGAGTATGAAGACTCTTTTTTAGGTGATATAAAAAAGATACGAGACAAACTTCTTGATGAGAGGTTTTTACCATACTTACAACTCAAACAGGTACTAGATAAACAGATTCGTCGTGCTCGTTACCCTATGGAAGTTGCAATTACAGGACAGTTTTCATCAGGAAAGTCTACTTTTTTAAATGCCCTACTCTCAAAAGACATCTTACCAACTGGTATCACTCCTGTTACCTCAAAAGTAAACTTTATAAACTATGCACCAGAGTATAAACTAAAAGTCACCTATAACTCAGGGGCACAAGAATTTCATGCTATTGAGAGTATTGCTACATTTACAGACCAGAGAGTGACAAATATAGATGATATAAAATACCTTACCATTTATGCACCCTTAGATATTTTAAAAGATATATCCTTTGTTGATACGCCTGGTCTAAACTCTCAGTCTAACAGTGACACACAAACTACTAAAAACATACTCAGAGATGTAGGTGGAATCATCTGGCTTAGTATGATAGACAATGCAGGAAAACTGAGTGAAGAAGAGGTTTTAAATGAGTATATGCCTCATTTTGCTACGAAGTCTCTCTGCGTTTTAAACCATAAAGACAAGTTCACTCCAGAACAAGTTCAAACAACAAAAAAATATATACAAGAGAAGTTCTCTAAGTACTTTACTCAAGTCAGTGCTATATCTGCAAAAATGGCTCTAGATGCACGAGCATTACAAAAACATATTTTGATAGAGGATTCTCTGCAAAGAGTTATAAAAGATTTTACAGCAGACCTCAAAGAGAATGTTAATGCAAGTAGTTTAGACTTTTTTGAAGACAATTTTTCTAACTTTAGAGATGAGATAAAGCAGATACAGACTAAAGGTACCACTAAGAATAAACAACTTATAGAAGAATCAAATATACAAGAGGTTTTAGACTTTATCCATAATATAATGAGACCAAATGCTAAGATTGCTAAAGAGAATGCTATTAAAAAAGATATAAAAAACATGTGTGACATACTACACCAAGAGTATGAGACTATGCTTGGCATTTACGATTCACTCTGCGGAGTTTTATATAAACTCGAAGAACCAACTCAAAATGCTTTAAATGCCATTACTAAGAACTACTCATACAAACTACAAGATATTTACAATAGTTTACTCGAGGTAATGCAAGAGATAGCGCAAGAGATATACACTAACATCAAATCAGAGACAGCAATTCGATATGAAACTTCACAGAGTAAGTTTTTTAAACAAGAAAATATTCAAAAATTTGACTTTAATACTTTTTGGATTGATAGTGACACTGTCTATAAAAATCTTTTCTTTGATGAGAACAGAGTCCAAAAACTTATAAAACGCTCTTTAAAACAGCTTACACTTATAGAGTCAGATATTACTAACTCTTTTGAAAATGTGTATGCTCAAATTCATGTAGAAGTTTCACAATGGCAAAAGCATTATCAACTCATCAAAAAAAGTAGAGAAATAGCCTCTGATTTAGAGTTCTCAAATATACGAAGATTTGCCTCACAAACACATGAAAATATACTCAACTCTTTTCATATCTCTTTTCTTGATGATATTTTTAAACTCAAGACAGAAAATGCTCATTTTAGTGCCACTATTACTCACTCGAATCAGCAAAAAGTTCAAGCGACTATAGTACATTTTGTAGAAAAAATAAAACTCTCAGAGGACTTACATAAAAAAGATCCAAGTAGGTTTGATATACAACAGCCAAGAGAAGATGAGATTTTAGAGAAACTCAAAGAAAACTTCGGATTTCTTAAAATTGAGAAGTTTTTAAACTCTAATCGTAACTATCTTTTTAAAATCATCAAAAATTCCAAACAGAACTATCTTGAACTCCATAAACAAAAGCTAGAGTTTGTACAAGATGCAACAGTCTCCTATAAAAAGAAAATATCTGTTTTGTCAGAGATAAAGGAGAGTATTTAATACTCGGTTTTTCTTCCTTTTATAAAACGCACATTATGAGTCTTAGAGTTTTCAATTAAATCTTTTTGATACTCTACCATCTTCAAAAATGGGTTTAAAAAACCACTGAGTTCTTCTTCTTTTATATTTTCTATCTCATGCTTTTTTAAAAGTTCTAAAACAACTAATGTCGACTCTATTGTAGATAAGTAGTTTTCTTTTGGCTGTTCTTTTATCTCATAAGCTGATGTCTTTTTTGTTATAAAACTCATATGTTTTAAGGTATTTAGATTAGTACTTAAAGTAAACATTTTTCTACTGCAAGCCCAGGTTGAGTCTATTAAAAATATTGCTAAAGGTTTAGAACTGAGAATCGGTTTCTCATTCGTTAGATTTACTGCATTTGGCGAAGGAAAAAGAATATATGAATCATGTGAATTTATAATTTCATTAATTCGTTTATGGTCTGAAAAATCAATACCAATGAAAAGTTCGGAGTTGTCAAGGCTTTTATGTGTAAAGCGACCTGTATTATTTTTGACTTTTTTAAACTCTTTTGGATGCATAAGAATGATAAATTTAGTCTGCGTTTGTATATGCTCAAAGTGCTCACACATACATGAACTTGCGGGTCTAAAACACTCATAACACTTCTCTCTATAATTATCATATCTTTTCATTTTAAGCTATTGATTCAACACAATTTCGACCACTATTTTTTGCTTGATACAATGCAATATCTGAGCGATTTATAATACTTTGTAAAGTATCATCATTTTTAAATTCTGTGACACCAAAACTAGCAGTCAATTTTCCAATATCAGAAAATTCATATGATGCTATCTTTATTCGTAAAGATTCTGAGAGAACTTTTGTTCCTTGAAGGTTTGACTTAGGACAGATAACAAGAAACTCTTCCCCACCCCATCTTCCAAGTACATCAGTCTCCCTAACACTATTTTTGAGTAAAGTAGAAAACTCAAGCAAAACCTTATCTCCAACTATATGTCCATAAGTATCATTTACACTTTTAAACAAGTCTATATCAATGATAATTAAACCAAATGCTTCATCATAACGCTCAAAAAGTTTAATCTTTGAACTCAGTACTTCATCTAATTTCAAACGATTATAGAGTCCTGTCAATTTATCGGTGATAGAGAGTTCTTTCATCTCATGGAGAGCTATTTTCAGATCTTTAGTTCTCTCTTGTACCTTTTTTTCAAGTGTTGCATTCAGTAGATTTAACTCATTTTGAATAGTTATTATTTTAGTAAATTCTCTTGAGATACCAAATATTTTACAAATATTACTCTTTTTATCTATAACTGGTAAAATAGTTGTACTCCAAAAACGCTCATGTATGCCATCAAGTATAGCACTTTCATCATAGCTTATCGGTCTATTTCGTTGAAGGCACTCTTTATATCGGTTCGTAATAGTTGTAAACGTCTCTTCATCAAGTAAGTCTTTTAATTTTTGACCATCAAGTTGATTTTCTCTTAAACCAAAAGTTTTTTCAAGTGATTTATTACTTGATTCACTAATAAAGTCACCATTATTATCCAAAGATACAATAAACATATTATCATCAGAATCATTCCAAAGTGTACGAAATAACAACAGTTCCCCTGTAATTACACTATCATGGATATAATCATGTTCAACCATTGCTATTCCTCATTACTCTTACTTTATATGTTTTCATTATAGAAATTATAGTAAAATAAACTTATGAATGAAGAAAAATATGACCTTATCGTTATTGGTAGTGGTGCTGCTGGAATTATTGCTGCTATTGTTGCTGCTCGCGGGGGGAAAAATGTTTTACTTTTAGAAAAACTCTCAAACATCTCTTCAAAACTCAAAGCCACTGGTGGTGGTCGCTGTAACCTTACAAATACTCTCTCAAACGAAGACTTTATGGCGAGATTTGGTCGTGATGGTCGTTTTATGCAAGATGCTTTAGCAGACTTTGACCATCAAGAACTTATAAAGTTTATGGATGAGATAGGTGTCGAGACACATGCACCTGATGGTTTTCGCATTTTTCCAACGTCACACTCTTCCGCAACTATCATAGCAGGACTTCAAAAAGAGATGGATAGAGTAGGCATAAAAATTTTAACTAACCAAAGAGTAGAAAGACTTCTTCTTGTTGGACAACATATTGAGGGTGTTAAAACGCAAGAGAGTATGTTTTATGCAGCGCATGTAGTAGTTGCAACTGGAGGGCTTGGTTATCCTGTTCTTGGTGCTGAGGGTGATGGTTACAACTTAGCTGGAGAGTTAGGGCATAAAGTAACTGAACTTAGTCCTGCTATGATGCCACTGAAGGTAAAAGAGTCATGGGTGGGTGAATGTCGTGCAGACACCATAGCAAAAGTAGAACTTCGAGTAGACCTAAAAAAGCATAAAAAACTTCGAGCAAAAGGTGACTTGATTTTTACAAAAACTGGTATACGGGGTCCTGTTGTTTTAGACTTTGCAAGAGAAGTAACACCTCTTCTTAAAAAATATGGTGAAGTGCCCCTTCTTCTTAACCTTACAAAAGGAAAAAATGAAGAAGAGATAACTTTACATCTAAAGTCTCAAGCCTTAATAAACTCTGGAGCAAACATTCTAGAACTAGTAAGTACCCTACTCCCCAAAGCACTGAGTTTAGAACTGTGTAAAATGGCAAACTGTGAACTTGATAAAACACTCACGAAACAATCAGGAAAATCAAGAGTAAAAATAATCTCACTCCTAGCATGGACGCCACTTACTGTAAATGGACATGATGGTTTTCGTTTAGCGATGATAACACGAGGGGGGATTAGCCTCAAAGAGATAGATCCAAAAACTATGCAGAGTAGACTTATAAAAGGTCTTTACTTTTGTGGTGAGATTATGAATCTTGATGGCCCATGTGGTGGGTATAACCTGCAATGGTCTTTCGCTAGTGGTTATATGGCGGGGAAATTACTCTAATTACATATTTCATATGAATGAGCTTTGCTCACTATAGTAAGTCATTATCTAAAGTAACGAATAGAAGCAAAACCAAATGCTCCGCTTTTCTCCACTTCTTGTACATGTTTTTCTGTGATGATGCCACCAAGTGCAAAAACTTGAAGTGATGTAGAACCTACAAGCTCTTTTAAATCTTTTATACCCTTAGGTGCTCCTTTGTTTGGTGTGTCAAAGATAGGGCTATATGTAACATAATCAGCACCCAATTCTTCAGCTTTTTTTACCTCTTCTTTTGTATGACAAGAGATAATCACTTCTAAACCTAAGTCTTTAGCCTTACGTATCTCATCAAACTGTAAAGATGTCAAATGAACACCACTTGCGTTTAGTGTGTCAGCGAGTTTATAGTCTTGATGTAAAAAGGCTTTTAGATTTGGTATATTTTTACACATTTGTACAAAGTTTTGTGCATGAAAAGAGTACTCTGTCGTTTCTTTATCACGGTAGAGGGCAAATGCGGGACGATGTTTTTTTAGTTGGATAAACGAAGGTCTAGTAGTTATAAGATAACTTTTTATCATTCTTTTTTCCCTCGTAATTTTAATTTATTATACCAAAATACGATATACTAAAGCATGATAAATTTTAATACTTCAAAATCACTCAATATCATCCTTCCAAATACAAATAAGGCCCTCAGTGAAGTACTAAAATCAGTAACACCCAAAGAGCTTGAGACTCTTTCAAAAGGTAGGGATTTAAAGTCCATAGTGAGTACACTTTTACAACAGAGTGCTAAGGACTCTAGTGGTGATAAAAAACTACTAAGCATGCTCAAGCAAAACCCTACTTTTAAAAACCTCAGTAGTGTAAGTAGTTCCATTAAAGAGCTATATCAAACCCTTCAAAAAGAGAAGAACCCCCTGCCTTTAGAAAAACAGCTTACATCTTTTTTAAGTAACATTAAAAACATTAGTGAAGCGGATTTAAAAACAAAAATAGAAAACTCAGGACTCTTTTTAGAGAACAAAATAAAAAACTTACAAACGCCAGCAGTAGCTCTTAAAAGTGTTCTAAACGAACTTACAAAAGTTTTAGATGACACAAAACTCTCTAATGTTCAAACTATCAACAAACAATTAAAAGAGCTACTTGCATCGGACCTGTTTAAAAATATATCTAATGCAGATCTACTCAAATCTCTCAAAAGTGACTTAGCTTCTTTAACAAGTTTAAGTAAAAATGTACAAACCCTTTTAGAACAGTTTTCCAAGCCTTTAAACTCTCCTCTTGACAAACAGTTACAGCCCAATGACATACTCTTTTCTAAAGAGACTAAAAGCCTTTTTGATAAGATAAACCTCTTAAACAAACCCGAATCACTCCAAACACAAGCCTTTGCAAAAGAGCTGTTCTCTCACGATCTTAAAGCAGTTCTACTCAAAGCATATGAAGAGGTAAAGAATTCTTCTTCACCAAACAAAGCAGAACTTTTAAAACAGATAGATAAACTCACACTACAGATAGACTATCATCAACTTCTCTCACAACTGGGTAACTCAACTTCACTTTATATCCCCTACTCTTGGGATGCTTTAGAAGATGGAAATATCACGATAAAAAGTGCTAAAGATGATAGGTTTTTCACAGATATAGAGTTAAACTTAAAAGACTATGGCGAGCTAAAACTGCGTTTAGGGATGTTTGAAACAAATCAGTTAAACATAAACATATCTGCACAGAGTAAAGAGTTAAAAAAAATACTCCAAGAAAATATAGCTACACTTAAACGCCAGCTCATCGGTGAGAACATAATCCCTGTAAGTATCCGTTTTTTAGATGACAGTCCTACAGTTACTTCTGCCTATAATGAATATAATCAAGATTTAAACGCGGGCTTTGAGGTAAAAGGATGAGTAAAGAAAAAGCAGTAGCACTAAAATATGATAGTGAATCAGGTCAAGCTCCTAAAGTCACAGCAAAAGGCGAAGGGTTCACTGCACAAAACATCATAAAAATAGCAAAACTCCATGACATCCCCATCAAAAAAGATGAAGACCTTGTAGAGTTACTCTCAAAACTAGAAATCGACCGTGAAGTTCCTGCTGAGATGTACAAAGCCATTGCAGAAGTTTTTTCTTATGTTTATAAACTAACGACTTAATACTATATGATAAAATTAATATTGAGGAACTATAAGATGAATATCAAACCAATTAAAAATGAGCAAAACTATAAAATCGAAGCACCAGACCCAATAGAAGCTATAAAGTTTAGAATACTGCAAGAGGGAACAAAAAGATTTAGTTTCGATAGTGGGAAGCAAAACTAACTGTGCTTAAATGCTAAAAACTCGTAACCAATAAATGTCCTAGCAGTCATTTATTGGATATCTTTGACCATTATCCATCTACAATAACTTATCCAAAATTTACAATTCCATATAAAAATGATATACTTCTTATATGAAGTTTGAATATGATATTAAGAAAAGCTTATCAAATAAGCAAAAACATGGCATTGACTTTGAAGAAGCAAAACTTCTCTGGAATGATGATAATATGCTTGAAATCAAAACATCTTATGAAGATGAAGAAAGATTTATCAGCATTGGAAAAATCACTGTAAAATTCTATGCCGTAGTAACAACTTATCGTAAAGAGAACATTAGAATAATTTCTGCACGAAGAGCAAGGAAAAAGGAGATTGAAATTTATGAAAGCTGAAGAATTTGATAAAATATTTGATGATAACGAAGAAGATATAATTGAGTATCTTGATTTATCAACTATTAAAAGACCAAACCTAGAACCAAAGCGAATTAATATTGACTTTCCTACATGGATGGTTAAAAAACTTGATGAAGAAGCAAAGCATATAGGTGTAAGTCGTCAAGCCATCATCAAGACTTGGTTAGCTGATAAGATTATGCAGATTGAGCATCACAAAGTAGCTGTATAATAAGTATTAAAAGAGGAACATGCACACTGACTTAACACAGGGTTCTATTAAGACCCATCTTATCACACTTTCTATTCCAGCTATGACTGGTTACTTTTTTCATACTATGTTTAATGTAACGGACACGGTGTTTGCAGGACTTATCTCTACAGAGGCACTCGCAGCTCTTTCTCTTTCTGCTTCTGTATTTTTTATGATTTTGGCTATTGGGATTGGGATGAGTGAGGCTCTTACTTCTTTAGTGGGGAATGCCTTGGGTGAAAAGAATACAGATAGAGCACAGCACATTGCACTTAACAGTATTATATTTGCAGTTTTTCTTTCTCTCTTTTTAAGTATCTCAGGAGTTTTGAGTGTCCCTTACTTTATCGGTTTACTGGGTGACCCCTCTTATGTCTCAACAACCCTAGAGTACATTAACATTATCTTGTATGCAACCATATTTTTTATAGCCTCTTTCTTTTTTAATGCTTTACTAAACGCCACAGGAGATACAAAATCCTTTAGAAATATTCTTATATTTACTTCTATTTTAAACATCTTTTTGAACTACCTTTTTGTCTCTTACTTTGAGTATGGTGTACGAGGAATTGCAATTGCCACCGTTATCGCAGAATTTTTGACTATGTCTTACCTCTTTTATAAACTCAAAAACACGAAACTGTGGCGGGGGTATAAAGGTTTTAAATTTGACATAAGTGTTATAAAAGAGTTACTCAAACAAGGTTTCCCCCCAAGTATGAACATGTTTATGATGGCGTTTGGTATGTATATTATCACTTATTTTGTAGCTCCTTATGGCAAAGAGGCTGTGGCTGCATTTGGTATTGGGATGAGAGTTGAGCAGATATTTTTAATGCCGGTTGTTGGTTTAGGTATAGCTACTCTTGCTATAGTCGCACAAAATAATGGTGCTCAAGAGTATAAACGGATTGAACCAACACTAAAACTAGCAATGTTATTTGGTTTTAGTGTTTCTCTCCTTGGTGTTATCTCATTTTTCACCCTTGGCGAGTATATGGTCTCATTCTTAACAAGTGATCCCATCGTTATACAGATGAGTGTTCTTTATCTTAAAGTGTGTGGATTTGGTTTTTTTGGGTTTGTAGTTATTTTCATTTCTATATCTATGCTACAAGGTATCAAAAAACCAGCGATAATTTTTCCTATTAGTGTTTACAGACAAGTAGTCGCACCTATAATTTTATTCTCTGTAGTAGCATTTTTTGCATTAGATATTTTTTACTTATGGTTAACACTTGATTTTATTGTGCTTTCAGCTGCTTTATATCTTTTATTGTATGCAAAAAGAAAACTCAATAAACTCAAAACAAATGAAATAAAACTTATTCATTAATCCTTTTATGTTATATTAACTTATAACAAAAAAAGGTTCCCTTATAAAATTATCTGCACAAACTATACAAATTATTAAAGTAACAGTCGCACCAATTACAGTAAACTCAGAAACTATTGCTCAAAAAATGTACGAAATCCTATTTACTGATTTTCCTCAAACAGAAGTGCTTTTTGAGGGAGCCGACCTATCTCAGCATAAAAAACTAGCGGTAGCTATCTCTGCTTATGCCCAAAATATTGACAACTTAGAAGTTCTTTCATATGCGATTGAAGAAATAACAAAAACTCATGTTCTTGCGAAAGTTCAAGCAGAACACTACCCTATGGTTGGTCTTTCTCTTTTAAAAGCAATCAAACATGTTTTAGGGGATATTGCAACTGACGAAGTACTTGATGCATGGAGGGAAGCATATTTCTTTTTAGCCGATATTTTAATCGCTAAAGAAAAAGAGCTCTATGCACAAGCCTAAAATTTAAATACTTACTTTAACTCACTCCAGTTATCTCCGATGTTTAGAGATGCCTTGAGCGGGATATTTAACTCCATGATACCATCCATAATATCTCTAAACTTATTTCCTAAAACTTCTGCTTCATCTGCGTTTACTTCAAAGATGAGCTCATCGTGAATTTGTAAAAGCATTGTCGCGTTTAGTTTCTCTTTTTCTATGACATCATGGATTTTATTCATACTTAGTTTAATAAGGTCAGCTGCACTTCCTTGAAAAACAGAGTTTACACTTTCTCTCTCGTAAGCTGCTCTAAACATAGGAGTTGCATTTTCATAGTCAAAGTAACGACGGCGTTTAAGTAGAGTCTCCACATAACCCTTCTCTTTTGAGCCATCAACTATACTTCTAAAGTAAGACTTTACAGTAGGGAATGATTCAAAGTACTTCTCTATAATCATTTTTGCCTCTTTAGTCGTGATTCCTAGTGTGTCTGAGAGCTTTTTTGGTCCCATTCCATACAAGAGTCCAAAGTTTACAGTCTTGGCGATAGAACGCTTTGCAGGACCTTCTTCTTCGCCAAACAACACTATGGCAGTTTGCAAGTGAATATCTTTGTCATCTTTAAACGCAGCGACTAAAACACTATCCTCAGAGTAGTGCGCAAGTAAACGCAGCTCTATTTGTGAGTAGTCAATACCTATAAGTTTCTTGCCCTCGCCTGCTACAAATGCCTTACGGATTTTTGCACCAAGTGGTGTTCTTGTAGGGATATTTTGTAGGTTTGGATTTTTTGAGCTTAGACGCCCAGTCGCAGTTCCCGTTTGAATAAAAGAAGTATGGATACGACTTTTTGGACTTGCTTTACTTAACTTAAGTAGTGGCTCGATGTATGTTGAGTAGAGTTTATATACTTCTCTGTACTCTAGTAGTTTAGGGATTATTTCATGAGCATCTAGCAGACCATTTAAAACCTTCTCATCAGTAGAGTAACCAGTTTTTGTCTTTTTGCCAACAGGAAGTCCAAGAGTCTCAAAAAGTATAACACCTAACTGTTTAGTCGAGTTGATGTTAAACTCACCACCTGCCAACTCGTGAATACTTAGAGTCAAACTTGAGAGTGTCTCTTTAACTTCACCTAAAAACTTCTCTAAAAATGCACTATCAACTTCTATACCCTCTTTTTCCATTCTTAAAAGTGTTTGGATAAAAGGAAATTCAACCTCTTTTGCTTCATCTATCAAATGGGTAGCAGATTGAAGTTCTAACTTCTCTAAAAAGACATTGTAAAGTTTTGCTGTTATGTAGGCATCTTCTGCCGCATATTTACAAGCATCTTGGAGTTCCACTCCTGCAAAAGTCTCGCCTTTTTTCACAGTATCTTTAAACGCGACCATCTTATGACCTAAAAGAGCATCACTAAGTTTATCAAGAGCTAATCCAGAGTTAGAGTTTATAAGCCAAGCAAGTATCATACTATCAGCATAGACTTCTAAAGTATCATCTTCTAAAAAACGAGTCACAAAATGTAGGTCAAACTTGATGTTATGCCCGACTACTTTAGAGTTAAATATTTTACGAATTGCCGACTTAGCATCATCTTCGCTAAGCTGATCAGGAACGCCAAGATAAAAGTGTGCAAAAGGAACATAATAAGCCTCTTCATCATTAGTACAAAAACTAAACCCAACAAGTTTATCATTTTCATAATCGAGTCCAGTTGTTTCAGTATCAAACGCGACGATAGTATCTGGAGTAAACTTTGCGAGTACTGCGTTTAACTCTTTAACATCTGTTAATAGTGTCGCTTTGAACTCTAGCTTTACACCATAGTCCTCTTCTTCAAGTTCTACAGCTTGTGCAACACTCTCGCGTTTTTCATCACTTACTTGATTTCTAGCATGAAGAACACGAAGTATTGCGTTTTGTTCATACTGAACTAACTCATCATAGATATTTACAAAAGGATTTTCAACATCCATTTTATACTCTTCAAAATCGAGTGTAGCAAAAACATCGCGTTTAAGTGTTACAAGCTCTTTAGACATATAAGCTTGTTTTTTACACTCTCTAAGTTTCTTCTGGTTTGCACCCTTTACTTCTTGAACATGTGCATAAACATTGTCTAGTGTTCCGTACTCTTTGAGTAGTTTTTCAGCCCCTACTTTTCCTATACCTTTTACACCAGGAACATTATCGGCACTATCCCCAAGTATGGCTTGATAGTCTGTAAACTGTGCAGCAGTAACTCCGTACTTATCGTAACAAGCTTTTTCATCCATTTCTTTGCGTTTAATGGCATCTACAACAAGAACATTTTTCTCATCATTTATAAGTTGGTAGAGGTCTTTATCATGAGAAACTACTCTCACTTTATAACCCTTTTGCTCTGCTAGTTCTACAACAGTAGCTATCATATCATCCGCTTCAAAACCTTTCATTCCAAGAGTTTTGTACCCCATTTTATCTATCCACTCTATGGCAACTGGGAGTTGCATTGTAAGTTCTGGTGGTGGGGCTGAACGGTTTGCTTTATAGTTAGGGTCTATCTCATTTCTAAATGTAGGCCCTTTTGTATCGATGGCGAAAATGATGTAGTCACTGTTGTGGTCTTTTGCAAGTGTTGCGATGAAGTTTGTAAAACCAGTGAGTAATCCAGTAGGGAAACCGTCTTTGTTTTTTAAGTGTTGTGGAAGTGCGTAAAAACTACGAAAGAAAAATCCAAAAGTGTCTATAACTGTAACTGTTTTGCTCATAAAATTGCCTATAATTATTTTTGGGTAATTATAGCTAAAGTATGACTAGAATCTACTCTGCACTTTCCATGGTATCTAAAATGTCATCAAGCATATCTTCGAGTACTTGATAATCATAACCTGCATCGCGTGCTTTACGAAGACCAAAGTTTATAGATGCGTCACCAAAAGGTTTATTAATTGGCACTATTGTTTTTACTATATTTAAAGCTGTTGCATACTCTTTTATATCTTTGGGAGCCGCAGATGGATTATCTGCATACTTTATCATATCAACAAACTCAGAATCAAAACCCCAGTGTTCAAATACGGCAGCAGTAACTTCCGAAGTTGTAACATCAACATACGATTTTTCAACTTGTGCGATGTTATTTGTCATCTCTATTTCAGACTTGAAACTTACATCTTCATCTTCTTGAAGAACATCACTAGAGATTAAAATTTTTCCTGTCTCTTGTAAAAAAGCTGCTAGGTAAAGTTTATCTGCCTTTTCCTTATCTATGGTGTTATACCAAGAGAGTATTAGTTTTGCTTGTTTTGCTGAAACATCTGCAAAATCATCACTTGTCACACCATAAGGTTTCATATCTACATTTAAGAGTTTACGAACAGCGTTTCCTAGTGCTATGGAGCGTGTCATACTCATACCAAACAGAGTAACTGCTTGTGCAACATTTCGTATCTGCCGACCAAAACCATAAAGTGGAGAGTTAGCCGCTTTTAAAAGATTCGCCACAATCATTGGATCTGGTTCTATAACCTTTGCTAACTCGCCTATACCAGCATTCTCATCTGCATACACTCTGTTAATATCCATAATAGTTTTTGAAAGAGGTGGGAGTGATTTAATACTCTCGATAATAGATTGTTTCATCAATATTCACCTTAAATGTAATTTTAATCAATTATAGCAAAATAAATATTTACTAGTGGCAGTGTTTAACAACTTCATGCGGTGTAGTAATATAATCATACCCATGATACACAGTAAATACACCATATAAAATCACTACTATAGAAGAAAGGCTCATCATCATGTTTCTAAAACTTGTAGCTTGTGCAAGTGAAGCGAGAAACCCTAAACTAAACATAGCAGGAATTGTACTTAACCCGAAGATAGCCATAACTAAAGCACCATAAAGAGGGTCAGCTGTACTCGCTGCTGTGATGGCAAAAAAGTAGACAAAACCACAAGGGAGCAGTCCATTTAACATACCAAGCAGAAAAAAGCTACTATTTGATTTTGAATTGAGAATTTTTTTAAAGGTTTGTTTATAAAGTTTTGAACTAGAAAAAGAGTGCTCGATAAGTGTTAAAAATTTTAACTTTCCCATAAGTGAGAGCCCTGCTAAGACCATGGCAATACCCGCAACTATAAGTAAGACACCATTAGCTTCGTCAGAGAAACGAACTACTTTTCCTAAACTACCAAAAATCACACCCAACATTGAGTATGTAAATACACGTCCAAAAGAGTAAAGTAAATGTGCAATTGTTTTAGAGACTTTTGAACTTTGCGGTTGTATTTTGATACTTGAATATGCAAATACAATACCACCACACATACCGATACAGTGTCCAAAAGAGCCTAAAAATGCGATACTAATTATAGTTACTAAATTTACTGTTTCCATGTATATAGCCTAAATTTTTTTTTATTATATAGCAATAGTGTTACAATAGTATTAAGCATACCCTAATTAACGTCTCTTATTACCCTTACCTGCATCATCATAGGATAAAAAACGATATAAGTCTTCGTGCATTTTTTCATCTAATGTATCCCATATTGCACTTTTTTGTGCAAACCGTTTTACATTTTCTTTTTTAGATTTTTTAATGTCACGTATAAGATAATGATAACGAACTAGTTTCTTTGTATATTCACTAATAAAAGGCCAGTTTTTGATTATCTCATAACTTCTCTCTTCATGGTCTGTAAAACTCCATTCTGCAAAGTCATCATCTTCTTTATCTTTTTTAAACGCGGTAAAAGGTTTGCCAACATCATGTAGTAAACCTGCACCAATCATTCTAAACTCTCCCGCTTTTATACAGTAGTATGTTACTCTGAGTGTATGTGTAAGTACACCATGCTGGTGCCACTTGTTTTGCACTATAAAGAGTGAGGATAAAAAAGCTTTGCTCCATATTTTATTATAGATGTTACTGCTACTGTGCATTAGGTAACTCTATTCTAAAACAAGCACCATCTTGAGTATTGTAACAAGAAAGATTTCCCTCACAGTGTTCTTCTACGATTGTTTTACTCATATAAAGTCCTAATCCTGTCCCCTCTTTTTTTAGTTTTGTTGAAAAGTATGGATTAAATATGTCATCCATTACATCTTGAGGAATACCACCACCATTATCACTTACTTCAAGTATATAGTTTCCATCATTTACATAAGACTTTAACTTAATATATGGATTTTTTATATTTTTTTCCACTAAAACATCCTGTGCGTTTTTTACTAAGTTTATGATTACTTGCTTGAGTTCATTTGAATATATCATAAAAATATCTTTACATTTAAGTTCTAGTATAACTTCAATATTGTTACTTTCAAGTGTAGTTCTAATGATTTTGAGTACACTATTAACTAAATATGTAAAACTTGTTATCTCTTTTTCTTTATCTTCTTTAAAAAAATCTCTAAAATCATCAATCGTAGCACTTAAATGCTGTGTATAATTAGCGATATTTTGAGAAACTTCCATTGCTGTCTCTTTATCAAGTTTACTCAGTTGGGCTTTAAGGTTTATAAGTGCCCCTGCAGAAGCAATTGCAGACAAAGGTTGTCTCCATTGGTGGGCTATCATATTTATCATTTCTCCCATCTGAGCGAGACGTGACTGATGAAACATCTGTTTATCTTTTTCTCTATTTAACTTGAGTTCTTCTTGTACTCTCTCTTCAAGGTTTGAATTAAGAGATTCTATTTTTGCTTTATCTTGAAGTGCTATAAATTCTAACGCTTTTCTGTTTGAAATATCTCTCCAAACACCATGTATAAGATCAACACCATTAAGGTTAATTTTTGTAAGTACAATTTCACACCAAAATTCTTTACCATTTTGGTCTTTATGCACCCATTCAAAAGATTTAAATCCCTCATCAAGTGTTATATTCACCATCTCAAACATTTTTTTTACAGAAGAGACACCATCTGGTTGATATCGAGGAGAAAGTGCTCTTAAGCTAGTATTTAAAAAAGTATCTTGGTGTGCATACTTAAACAATTTTTGCATCGCCCTATTTGAACTTACAAACTTATTTTTTTTAAAAACAACAACACCATCACTAGAGTTTTCATATATAGTCTTAAAAGTCGAATCCAATGAGACTGTATTTCTCATAGCGATATAATGCCTATACCCAGATACACTAAGGACTCCCATCATAGTAAACATTGCAAGTGCATATAGATGAAAAATATCACCCCCATGATATATTAAAGCTGAAATCAGTACAGAAAAGCTAGATACCATATAAATCAGATAAACACTAAAAACACTTCCAACCGTAGATAACGAGCCTGCGGAGAGTCCTAATATTAATGCTCCAATTAAAAAGATAATAGTATCTGACACATTATACAATACACTAATCCAAACTATATAACCATGCAACAATGCACTAAAAAAGCTCAATAAGTACATTACTTTTAAATAAGAATAGACTTTTTCACTTCTTTTCTTTACAAGTTTAACAAGCTGAGTATTTATAAATAACCTTAGTGTGAAAAATATAATATGTACAGATAACCAGAGTATCAGAACATTGTGGTCAATAAAATCATATAACAAATAAACAATAATTAAAGGGGTGATAATATGAACTATTATAAGACCTAGATTAATTGTTTCTGTCAGTATTTTAATTAATTCAAAACTATATCTTTCATTCCATAATTTTATAAGCATTGTACATACTCCTAGTCTAGTAATGCAGGCTTACCAAAATAGTAGCCCTGAAAATAATCAACACCTAACTCTTTTAAAATATTAAATATTTTTTCATTTTCTACATACTCTGCAACAACAGACAAGCCCTGCTCTCGTGCGAAAAGGATAATTGACTTAACGATAGAAACTGAAAATCTTGAAGACTCAATGTTTTTCACTAAACTACCATCAATTTTAATGATGTCAGGTTGAAAATCTAATAAACGCTCATAGTTGGAGTAACCTGCACCAAAATCATCTATGGCAATTTGAACACCAAAAGACTTCACTTTTGTAATAAATGTTTTAATTACTTCAAAATCTTTCATCTCTTCATCTTCTAAAAGTTCAAAAGTTACCCTTTTTGCCTTTGAACCAGAATTTTGCAAAAGCCTATATATATCTTCTCGAATGGCTTCATTTTCCATATCAATTGCAGATAAATTTATCGATACATCACAATCCATTTTAGCTAAAGCATTAAATGAGTTCGCTAAAACACATGAAGTTATTTGTGTATAGTATTTTCCTTGTTTTGCAATATCTAAAAAAACAAAAGGAACAAGAATAGAGCCATTATTATCCATTAATCGCACTAATGATTCATATTTACATACAAGACCATTACTATCAACTATGGGTTGAAAAAAAGAGATGATTTTAGAGTTTTCTATTGCCTCTTTTACTTTAGTTAAAATATTTAAGTTTTTTGCAGCTACAGCATGAACTTCTTCTGCTATGTCATTCGTTACTAAAAAGTTTTGTCTATTACGAACGATTTGCTTCATTCCATATTTTACATTTTCGTAAACATTATTTTCATAAGAGACACAGACAAGAATAGAAACGTCATAATAAATAGAATCTATCTCAACATTTAAATCGTTAATATACTTTTGAAACTCTACTAAACCATTTATCGTTTCTTGTACATCATCATACTTTACATAATCTTTTACAAAAGCATAGTTACCATTATCAAGTGCAAAATAATTTTTAAAGTGTAAGTTTTTAGGCATATTTTCTTCTAAGAGTATAGATAATTTAGATTCTACTAATAATGAAAAATCAAGTCCATAGTACCTTTGTAGATTGTCAAATGATTCAATTTTAATCTGTACTATCAAAGGTTTTTCAGCACTTACTATATAATCTAAGAACTGTCTTTTAGAGTTCATTACATTTGTTATATTATGTCTCATAGCGATATACTCTAAAATATTTCCATCTAAATCTAATATAGGCTGAATTATTGCATCCACATAGTAACTACTACCATCCTTTGCACGATTTCTCACCACACCCTTCCAAGTCTGTTTTTTATTCTTGATAATATCCCACATTTCTTTAAACATAGAAGATGGGTTTTCAGGGTGGCGAATAATATTTTGATTTTTACCTATGAGTTCTTCTCTTGTGTACTGTGATACGGAGCAAAACATATCATTGGCATAAGTGATAATACCATCTAGGTCTGTTTTTGAAATCATTGATTTTTGATTTGCTATTGACTTATATTGTTCCAAGAAGTTAAGATTTTCTTTTAATTCTTGTTTTATTTTAGTTTTTTCAACAATTTTATGCATTAATTCTAAAAACTGTTTTATATCGATTGGTTTTAAAAGGTAACCATCTACCCCAAGATGAATGCTACGTCTAAAATACTCTATGTCACTATAGGCAGAGAGAAGAAAAATTGGGATATCATGATCTGTTTTTCTAATCACTTCAACCAGACCAAGACCATCTAAATTTGGCATATGTATATCTGTAATAATTAAATCTATTTCATTTTCACTATACTTTTCTAGACCATCCTGCCCATCAACAGCAACTACAATATTTTTAAAAAATTCTGATAATACTGCTAAAGTAGGTACTCTTGCTTGTTCATTATCTTCGATATACAATAACTTTATATTTGATGTGTTTTTAATCATCTCTTCTAAATTATACATAGTAATGATTTTATCTCAATATTCTTCAGATAAATTTAATATACTTACTTATAGTTAGACATAGGATGGCATACTTCTAGTGTTTCTTTAAGATTTTGCTTTTGAATATGTGTATAAATCTGAGTAGACACTAAAGAAGAGTGCCCAAGTAACTCTTGAACAACTCTTAAATCGGCCCCTCCAGTAATAAGTGATGTAGCATAAGAGTGGCGTAGTATATGTGGTGACACACCTAAATACTTTTGTGTAATCTTATATGCACTTATCCGACTCAGTGCACTTTTTTGATAATTTAACCAGATAAGTTCACTCTCAAAGGGCATCATCGCTTTATAAGTTTGTATCGCTTTTATAGCGACCTTTGCTAAAGGAACTATACGCTCCTTTTCCCCTTTTGCATGGAGAATATGTAGCCACTCACCTTCGATATCTTCACCTCTAAGTGCTAAACACTCACTAATTCTCGCCCCACTTGCATATAAAAAGAGTATGAGAGCATAATCTCTTGCTCCTATCCATGTAGTTCTATCTATCAATGCTAGTCCAGATTTTACTTCTTCATAAGAGAGGAATTTTGGAAGTAATTTAGGAATTTTTGCAAACTTAAACTTAGTATTCTTTTCACTGAAGTGCTGCTTATGACAAAAATCAAAAAAAGCATTTACTGCTGAGAGTTTTCTATTGAGTGTGCGTTTATTTGAGTAAGTAGAGAGGACGAAGAGGAGTTTCTCGGAGTTGAGTGAAAGAAGTCTTGAGCCTGTCTTTACCTCTATCTGAGATAAGTCACTTTTATAAGCTTCTACACTCTTGCTTGAAAGTGCACGAGTTACACTAATGTACTCTAAAAATGCCTCAAGCTCATTAGACATCTACTGAGTCAGAATTTTCTTATCGTTTACAAAAAAAGATTTTTTAGAAGTAAAAACGAATCCATCATCAAAATCAACTTCATGGACTGTATAATCAAAGGTTTTTTTATCTAGGACTATTAAATAACCCTCTTTTTCTAATACATACAGCTTGTCACCATTACTTACCATCGCATAAAAGTGTGCAAATGGAAACTTAATCTTTGACTCAACTTGAAGGTCAGGTGTTAATGAGATTACTTTACCCTGTTTTGTAGCAATAAATATTTTATCCTCATCATAAACAATACTTCGAATTTCATACTTAACACGTACCTCTTTTTTTGCCATTGAGAGTATTTTATACGATGTCGCTGCAATGATTTTATTTTCCACTAAATCAAAGGCTATAACATTGTTAAAATTATCCTCGGAGGAGACTATAACAGTACGAAGTCTCTTTTTTTTAACATTGTTTACAAAGACCACTTTTCCATCAAGTGTTGGAAAGAGTACTAAACCTCTCATAAAAAAAGGATTTACTATACGAGAATCGGCAGCTATAAACTTACCACCCTGTTCTTTAAATAGTATACTTTTTGTCTCAATATCATAAAGAGCTATCTCATTATCTGCAAAAGTGATTGCTAAATCGTTACCAGATACAGAAGCACCCGCAATACTCTTTTTTAAATTTAGGTGTTTTACTACAGTTGTATCATTTTGAGAAGTCAGACTTAAGTTACCATCTACTGATGCACTTATAATCCAACCGTCACTTTGTGATATAAGTCTATCATCATTTTTGATCTTTACATTCACTAAACCATCATGAGTGAGTACTGTTCTATCTTCTAAAAGAGCTACATTTGAAGAGGTGTCAATTATAGTATGCTTTGATTCTTCATATGCTTTCCAGTCATCACCTAGTGTTATTGGTTCATACACTTTTTTAGAACTACATGCACTAAACAAAACAATAAATACTGTACTTAATAAAGCATATTTAGTCAAATTAATTTTCAAAATTTACTTTGCACCATAATGCATTAAAGCTTTAGCCACCTGAGAAAGTGGTGAATTGATATTAATCATACTTAAAATTTCATGTGCTTGATCTATTTTTTTATCATTCATGAAAACAACTGCACTTTGTACTTTTGCTAAATCTGCATATATTGCATCTTGTTTACTTGCATATGTCTCTAGTGCACTCATATCTTTTGCATCCTGAGCTACTTCATAAGAAGCTAAATCCGCAATGAGTAATGCTTTTGAACTCTTGAGTTTCTCTAAAGTTGCAATATCTTTATTTACAATCGCTTGAGAATACAACCATACACTACTAAGTGTTGGACTTAAAGACTCAAGTCTCGCAAGAGTAGCTGGATTGTCTGAGTTTATTTGTAACTCGGATAGTGCTGCGTTAGCAGAGTTAATAGTGTTTTGTTTGTTTATAGTGTATGCAATGTTTCCTGCAGTAAAAAGAACAATAGCCACAACACTAGCAATAATTAGCTTTTTGTATTTTTTTACAAACTTCTCTGTCACTACCGCTTTTTCAAAAAACTTCTCTTCAGAAGTTAACTCATCTTTTACCATCTCTATGTCAGTCTTTAAGCTCAAAAAATATCCTTATATATAAAAAGTTTATAATATTATCGCATTAATTGTTAATATTGTATCAAACTATGATAAAATCAAGAATAAATATAAACATAGGAATTATAATGCAAGTAGATGATGCACTATTAGCGAAGTTAGAAAAATTATCTTTTTTAAAAATTAGCGATGATAAACGAGACGAAATCAAAGGACAACTCTCTGAGATAGTAAGTTTTGTTGACGAACTCAGTGACTTAAATACAGATGGTGTTGATGACAACTTTGCCATGAGTGATACAAGTACACAACTACGTGAAGACAGTGTAAAGTCAAGTCAAGCAGTCAGTGAAGATATTTTAAGTCATGCACCCAATAGTGCTGACAACTTCTTCATCGTACCAAAAATCATAGAGTAACTATCCTAATGATACAAGTTTATGGAATTAAAAACTGTGATAGTGTTAAAAAAGCACTAAAGTTTTTTAAAAATCACAACTTAGAGTTTACACTCTATGATTTTAAGATAGAAGACTTACCATGTCAAAAAATATCTTCTTGGTTACAACTCACAGAAATAAAAACACTTTTTAATGCAAGAAGTACTACTTTTAGGAATCTAAAACTTAAAGAGTTAAACCTTGATGAAAAGGGGCAAGAAGAGTGGTTATGTAAAGAAAACCTACTCATCAAACGCCCAGTTGTTGAGTATGATGGTAAACTGATTGTAGGTTTTAATGAAGAAAACTATCAAAGGAGTTTTTTATGAGTGATGAGATTGAAGGACAAGTAGTTACAGACACAAAAAGACTAGATATAAAGAAACTGTTAAAATCAGTTTTAGCATTTAAGTCTTCAGACTTACACCTTGTTGTAGGAAGTGAACCACAGATTCGTATAGATAAAGAACTTCGTGCCCTTAACCTCCCTGTTTTAGATGCCAAGGGTGTTGAAACGATGGCTTACTCCCTCATCGAAGACAAACAGAAAAAAGAGTTTGAAGAGCATAATGAACTTGACTTTTCTTTTGAACTTGAAGGTATTGGACGTTTTCGTGCAAACTACTACCGTACAATTCATGGTATTGCCTGTGCCTTTCGTATGATTCCTCTAGATATTCCAACGCTTGATGAGTATGGTAATCCTCCTATTTTTAAAGAGCTTATTAAAAAAGAGAAAGGTCTTATCTTAGTGACAGGACCAACAGGTTCTGGTAAATCAACTACACTCGCTTCAATGCTCCATGAGATAAACTTAACAGAACGCCGTCACATTATCACTATTGAAGACCCCGTTGAGTTTGTACATAAAAATATTAAGTCGCTTTTTTCCCAGCGGGATGTTGGAAGCAGTACTGCCTCATTTGCAGCAGCACTTAAATACGCACTTCGTCAAGATCCAGACATCATTCTCATTGGGGAGATGCGTGATGCTGAAACTATCGGTGCAGCACTGACAGCGGCTGAAACTGGTCACTTGGTATTTGGTACACTACACACGAACTCTGCACCTGGTACTATTAATCGTATCATCGATGTTTTTGATGGAGATGAGCAAGCGCAAGTCCGTGCACAACTTGCATCTTCACTTGTTGCCGTTATTTCACAAACACTTATACCAAGAATTGGTAGTGGAAAAGTTGCAACGCAAGAGATCCTTATCACAAACCCAGCAGTTCAAAATCAAATTCGTGAAGATAAAGTACACCAAATTTATTCACAAATGCAACTTAATCAAGCTGAAACACGTATGACAACCCAAACACAAGAGCTCATCGACTTACTCCAAAAAAATATCATCTCAAAAGAAAATGCTATTAAAAACTCAAATAGACCAGAAGAATTGATAAAAATGATAGGTGGGCTTTAAGCCTTCCTTAGTCGTATCATCTTAAAACGCTCACCTAAAAAGTTTGGCATGATTAGCATTTTTGCCTTTTCTAACTCTTGTCTGTAGAGTTTTTCATCTACCTTCTCTTTAAGCATTTCTAGCAGGTCTAACATTCCCATATCTATAAGTGCAACCATCTGAGCTTTTAACTCTATAAACTCAACACCTGCTTGAGCATATGCATCTTTAACATGTGCAAATGTCACATCATAAGTTATATCACTCTTGGAAAAAAGTTTTTCTCTTGGAATGTGGTCTTCATTATCCTTAGGAATAAAAAAAGGCAGTACCTTGTGTTTTGAGTATATACGAAGTGAGAAGTCAGGACGAGCGACCATCTCACCATAATCAAAACTCATAAACTCAAACTTTTCACAAGAGGCTGCCATTTCTAAAGCAAACTCTTCATAACCAATAGCTATTTCACCACGGTCTTTATTATATTTTTTTGCTTTTTCTTCTACCCAAGTATTGTCTACATCAAACTCTACATTATGACCATCAACTCTTGCTGTTTTACCTTTATAGTACAATTCACAAGGAAAGGCATCAAAAATTTCATTTGCTATAAAAAAAGCATTCGGACATGAAAGTTCTGTTAAAGACTTATAATGTGTTAGTGTAACGGCATCTCCAAATGATTCATTAAAGTAGTTTCTCTGTTGGTTTTGTAGGTCATCAAAGCGTTCAATGATAACAAAATTAAAAGTTTGGAGTAGTTCTGGTCTAAGTGTATAGATAAACTCACACACATCAGCTAAAAAGTAGCCATGATGAGCACCAATCTCACAAATCACTGCATTTGACTCTAAAAAACCTTCATCCACTAAAGAGATGATATGTTTAGCTATAGTGCCACCAAAAAACTTGCTTGTACTTACCGCTGTGTAAAAATCACCCTCTTTACCGATGTTTTTATATGTTGCATAGTAGCCATCTTCACCATACAACCACTCTGTCATATATTCACTAAATTTCAACACTATTCTCCATTGTTAACATACATTTCATACAGAGTCAATAACTCTAACTGTTTATCTATTTCAAACACTCTAGAGTCAATCTTTTGAATCTCTAAAGAATTTGTTAAAGTATCTACATCATACTGCGTTTTATATCCAGCTAAAAACAACTCTTGTGTATCATCTGAAAGTTTTTGATAAATATCCATACTCTCATTACTTAATGCTATTTTTTTATCAAAGTTTTCTATGTTGTGTAAAACCTGAGAAAAGAGGGCTGTGAGTTGTCTCTTTTTATCTTTTTGAACTACTTGTGCTTTTAAGTAGTCGATTTTCACCGACTCTATATCTCTAAAAGTATTTATATCTAAAGGCATAGATGCTTTCACACCATAATTATAATATGCTAGGTCATTTATAAAAATAACACTATCACTAAATTGTTGCTCAGTATTACTCCAAGTATATCCAGCTGTTATACTCACTTTTGGAAGGTACTTCGCAATTGTTACATTTTTATAGTACTCATTCTTTTTTATTTGGGCACTGTTTTGTTTTAAAATGAGATTGTGCTCTAAAAATTCATCTATACTTATAAGTTCTAAAAAAGGAATCCTTGCACTTTCATACGATAAATCACTCAGAGTAACGAATTGGTTTATTAACTTTTCTTTTGCTGTTTGTATATCAAAAAGAGCCTGTTTTACTACATTTACCTGAATTATTGCATCATCTAAAAAACCAGAATCAAGCTGACCACTTAAGTACTGCTCTGTTTTTTGTTCTAAATTTATTTCTGAGTTTATGATTTGCAACTTTTGTGCTTCTTCTTTTAAATCTGTCTGTTTTATCTGCATCAAAATACTAACTGTATCTTTAATCATCTTGCGTTTTGCGACATCAACACTATAATCAGAGTAAAGCTTACTCGCATTTGCAAACTTTATACCGTAAATAATTCCACCACTTTGAAAAATCGGTTGATCCATTCGAATGGCAGCATTTTGGTTTGACAACTCGTTAGCATACGGTTTACTTTTTGTATAACTGTAACTAAGCTGTAGTGGTGCTATCCATGAGTCCCGAAGTATAGAACCTTCCGCTTCATTTTTTTGATAGTCATACTTAAACTGCTCTTGTTTTAAGTCAGAGATATATGCATCTAAACTCGCATTATTCTCATTTGCACTAATAGAGAGACTACAAGCTAGAAACAGCGGTAGTGAGAGCTTTAAAACCTTCATCAATTTCCTCTTTTGTAATAGTAAGTGGTGGTAAAAATCTTAATGTATTTCTTCCAGCAGGTAAAACCATAACACCATTATCTGTTGCACTACTTATAATCGAAGCGAGTGTATCTGCATCTATAACACGAAGACCACACATCATACCAATACCTACTTTTTGAGTAAAAAGTTTTTGATGTGTATCATAAAAATTTTCTAATTTAGTATTAAAATAAGTTGATGTTTTATCTAATTCACCACTTACTTTGAGTTCATTTAAAATTTCAACAACACTACAAACAGCTGTTGAACTTAAATAGTTACCACCAAAAGTAGAACCATGATCCCCAGCACTTAAAACATCTTTAAGTGAAGTCATAACTATTCCAACAGGGACACCACCACCAACACCCTTTGCTAAAGTGATAATCTCAGGAGTGATACCATAAACTTGACTCGCTGTAAACTCGCCAGTTCTATATCCACCAGTTTGTACTTCATCAACGATGAGAGGAATATGCTTAGATTTCAAAAGTTTCTCAAGAGTTTGCACTTGTACTTTATCTTGTGGTTCAACACCACCCTCGCCTTGAATCAGCTCTATCATTACAGCAGCAGTATGGTCATCTAAGAGACCTTCTATTGATTGTATGTCATCGGCATAAACAAAACCATCAGGAAAAGGTCCAAAGTAGTTATGCATCGCCTCTTGGCCTGTTGCTTTTACAGTAGTAATAGTTCTTCCATGAAAAGAGTGTCTTAAAGTAATAATTTTATAACGTTTTATCTCACCATCGCGTTCACCATGTTTTCTAACTATTTTAATGGCCCCTTCATTTGCTTCAGCACCTGAATTACCAAAGAAACATGCCATGTCATATCCACTAGCTTTAACAACAGCCTCTGCAGCTTTTGCCTGCGGTGCTATATTATACAGATTAGAGGTATGTGTAATCATTCCAATCTGTTCACAGAGTGCATTATTTACTCTTGCATTAGCATGACCTACACTAACAACACCGATACCAGATGTAAAATCAATATAATTTTTACCATTAGTATCTGTTAAAGTTGCATTTTGCCCACTCACAAACTCAATATCCTTACGTTTATAAGTCTGCAACACATATTTTTTATCTAACTCTTTTGTATTCATCATCTTTCCTAATTTTTACTTTTTCTTATTTTGTTTTAATTCAACTTTTGCAAGTTTTGAAAATATTTTTGGTGCTTTTATAATTATCTGTGCCATATATTTTGATATATTTTTACTATCAGCAATATTTAAAAGTCTATCAATTTTATAAACAGTTTTTTTACCATTAATATAAATAACACTTTGGGGAGCATTAAGCACATCTTCTTCATTAAGATAGATGGTTAAAATAGCATGTGAAGTATCCATAATAGTTGCTAGCGGTGTTCCTTTAGTAACAACCTCACCAACTTTTACTTCTAAAGAGTAGAGTTTAAAACCTTTAGCACTTAAAGATTTATCACTAATACTTCGTATGAGTTGCTTTTTTCGTATCTCTAAATCTGCGACCTGTGTATTAAGTGTATTTATCTCTTTTTGCGTTGAAAGTGAAGAGTTTTCACTATTTACTAAGTCATAAAATTCTTTATCTTTTTCCACATTTGATTTTATCTTGAGTTTTTTAACCCGTTCATAATTTAGACGTTTCTTTTCTAAAGATATATCTAAATTATTGACAATATTTTCATTTAATGTAACAGTTTTTTTAAGGTACAGTAATTTTTCTTGTGTAAATTTTAATTCATTTTGGTCAAGTGCAGCATCAATAACTAAATATGGTTTAGATGTAAGTGTTTGACCAAGCATACTTTCATGAGTTAATAATACAACACCACTAACATTAGATGCAATACGACGCACCTCATACGGTTCAATCTTCGAATAATAAATATTCGCACTTAAGCTCATAACAGTAAATATAAAAAGGAGTAATAATTTCATCATTATTTATTCTATCATTACATTATTAATATTCAAGAACAATTCATTCAATTTTTGGTATTATTAGATAATAAACTATTCAAAGGGAACTTAATGTCTGTATTAGATAATGTTGACGCGGCAACAAACCTAGCAAAAAATAATGAGCTTCAACTATTAGTGTTTCGTATTAGTGATAAAAAAGATTCTGCATTTTATGCGATAAATGTTTTTAAAACTCGTGAAGTAGTCGAATCTAAAAATCATTTTTTAACTCAAATTCCATCAGCGGATCCTCTTTTAGAAGGGACAATTATGCTTCGTGGACTTCAGATTCCTATTTTAAACCTTCCAGCTTGGTTAGGTACAACGCTCTCTAGAGAAGAGATACAAAAGTCAAATATACTTATTTGTGATTTTAATGGTGTGATTATTGGTCTGCGAATCATGTCTGCATTTAGAGTTATAAAAAAGAACTGGAATGAAATGCATGCACCTGATAGTTATAGACTAAAAGAAGATGGTGTAGTTATGAATGACACAAGACTAGAAGATGGTTCTTTATGTCTTATTTTAGACTATGAAAAACTTCTTGCCGATGTTCTTCCTCAAGCAATGGTAAATGTAACAGAAGATACAACTAACTTACTTAATGTAAAAATTCCAGAGCGTCTAAAAAATGGAACTATTTTAATTGCTGAAGACTCGAGAACTGCACAACGTGCACTTATCCAAATCTTTAAAAATGCAAATATTAATATGCAACTTTTTGAAAATGGAAAAAAACTTGTTGACTACATCTTTGCCCTCGGTAAAAAGGCAAAAGACATACCAGCAATCATTACTGATATTGAAATGCCTGAGATGTCTGGTTTTACTGTTATTAAAACACTTAAAGAAAACCCTGTAACAAAAGACATCCCTATCATTGTAAACTCTTCTATGACTGGTGAAAATAACAAACGCGAAGCAGAAATGCTAGGTGCTGATGGCTTTATAGATAAAACAAAAAGTCATGACATCATCCCATTAATTATTTCAGTAATGAAATAGATAACCATTATTCTAAATTATAATGAGCAAAAGCTCATTATAATTGCATGGACTAAAGTCCCTACAACCCCCTAAAGAAATTTTTCACAAATAAATCAA
>NZ_JAEMVC010000024.1 GCF_029215985.1 Sulfurimonas sp. SAG-AH-194-C21 | reverse complement strand
GGATAAGAAGTTTTTTAAGCCTCAAAGATTTTTCAAAAAAATCAAATGGATTTACAACCCATACATTATCATTTTCAATTTCAAGCATAAATGCTTCATCAATAACATAACCACCCCAACTTGTTATAGCTGCAGGAACTGATTTAGCTTTATCTTTATCTTGATACATAAGTAATGCTTGAGCATTATTTGGGTACATATATAAATCATCTTTACTTGTTGTAGGTTCTATTTCAAAACCAATAGTATCACTTTTATAAACAATTTTTTGTTCTTTACTATTTCCCATATACATATCTATACCTAGTGGTTTTAGAAGCATAGCATTAGCACTAAAACCAAAACTATTTGCAAACGCCACCTTTATTCCTACTTTCTTTAAGGCAAGTACCCAACTCATAAGCTTAGCTGGATACTTATAGTGTTCTCCCAACCAAATTACTACTCCAGCATAATGTCTCATATCCTCAATATCTGGAAGACCTTTATGAATCTTATAAAGCTTTTGTATGTAACCTAAGTACTCCATAGGTAAAGCACCATTTCGATGTGAGCTTAAGGTGGCTCTATCCTCTTTGCTCTCATCTATTAGCGTAAATATCTCACGTTTTACGGCATTCTTAGAGGACTTCCCATAACGATGAAATGTTCTTGTTGTCACATAAGGAATCATATTTTGTGACTCTATCTTTTTTATATATAGCAAGACATCATCTAGTTCTTTAGATCTTACAAAATGTATTTTAATGATATCAATGCCACTCTCTTGAATCCCTTCTATTTGTTTTGTCTTCATCTCATCTGAGTCGTCTATAACTATTGCATCAAAGAGTTCATAAAACTCTTCACTCAAGTGCTCGTTAAACTTAACAATAAAATGCACCTCAGGTACTGTACTTTTAAAATAATTTATAAGTTTATTACTTTTTTTACTTTTAGTATCATTATCTAGATATATACCTCTATAACCCTGTTTTATTAGTTTTGTTATTCTCTTTTTAGTTGTTTCAATTGAGTCAGAGACAAGAACTCTAGCAAATATCTTCTGCTTATATACATCAAAACCATGTGTATATACATTTGTATTTTTAGGTTCGACTATAATATAGTCATGAATTCCCACCATACTGTATGATATTTTATCACCATAGTAAAAAAGTGCACTTTTTTGTAGTAATGAAGCTGAGAGTGTGATATTTACTATTAGAAGTAAAAAAATATATCTACTGTAACATAAATGTTTCATAATCCAACCTATCCATTTCATTTCTAATGACAGCTAAACTTGCAATAAATACTATTAGCAAAGAGACTGTATATCCATAACCAAAGTATGCGGGTCCCAGTTCTATAGAGATTAATGTCAACCCTGTATTTGCCACAAAAAAGAGTACACATAACCACATAGCAACATGTTTCCTATCTAGATAATACAGTATAGCAAGAACTGACATAAAAGCTATCTGCAACATTGCACCTATGGTTAATATATAGAGTAATCCAAGATAAAGTTGTGGAATGTGTAATATATCAAATACTGCTGGTGCTGTTAAAAATAGAATAATATCGATAATCCCTTGTATCATTAAGATTTCATGAATTGAATGACGGATAACATCAATCATATCATTTTTATAGCCTATAATAGTAGAGAGTGTCCCACCGCTTCTTACCGCATCATAGTATAGGTCATACTTCTCTGCAAAATCAGACTCTAGTCTATAAAAAAAGATAGCCATTCCTGGTAAGATAGATAGGTATGCCAAAAATATTGGCATATCATACACTATGGATGCATTTAACTTGCCTATCACCGTGTGACCTGTTGAAGGGTGGTACCAAAAAATAAACTTATCAACCCATGCACCAAGGTTATACATAAGCCCTGCAATCCCTAATGTCCAGTAAAAATTATCCGCTAGGAAAAAATCTATCTTCATAAAGATTGTAGATTCGTAACTTTTTACTATCAGTGTGAGTAAGATAACAAAAAGAATTGCATTTCCAAAGAAAAATATAAAGAGCAGAAGTTCTATTGAGTTACCAAAATAGTACGAAAATAGTACTATGAGTGCATATGATACAAAGTATGCCCACACAACACCCTTATAGTACTTTAGACTTGCTGCTAAAATACTAGAAATCCATACGCCACAAAGGATTAAAAATGTAGATATAACCCCTATTAAAAAAAGTAAACTTTGCTCTTCAAATACCCACATATAAAATGGTGTGACAATAGGAAGTCCAAGTATCCATGCCATAAAGATTGCCCCAAAGTATGAGGGGAGAATTTCATCTTCTTTATGTTTAAAAATAAGGTCTGCAACATAACGAGTAAATGGAAGTTGTAATACACCTGTAATGATAAGACTCGAAGCCAGTGCAATAGCATAGGTAACAACAACTTGAAAACGAAAGGCATCACTTACTTCACCAAGGTTTGCGAGGTTGATAAAACCAACAAGTACAATCGCCAAAATAGATATAACCCATGGTCCAGAACTTAAAATTGCTGAATAACCATATACTTTTGCGAAAGAGAGTAGTCTATCTTCTTTTAAAATCTTACGAAGCTCAAATCCTATACCCGCCATGAGACAACCTTAAAGCGTTTTAACATCACCTTTGCATATGGAGGAGGTTTTGGAAGGTAGTAAGGAAAGACTCTTCCCTTTAAGGTAGCCCAGTCTAAAAGTTTTGCTTCATCATAAATGGCCCTATAATCACTTAAAAACAATTCTTGTCTATAGTACTTCTCAACTCTAATTAAACCTGCATTTTGTGCTTTTTTCCACTCACCACTCTCAAAGTTGAGCAGCCTTACATACTCTTGTGCAAGAGCATCTGGATTTGCTATACCTGTTATGGCTCCTGCTTTACCAATTCTCATATCCTCTTCATCAATAGCACCCTCAATAAGATCACGACAAGAACCAACATCAGTAGCCACACATGGTACTCCTGCTGCAAATCCCTCTAGTATAACGAGGGGCATTCCCTCACTAATAGATGAGAGTGTTTGAAGTGCTGAATGTGGAAGAATTTTTTTAATATCACTATGCCCAAAAAGCTTTATTTTATCACTATGCCCTATTATCTCTTCTTGTGTCATATCACTTTTGTTGCCATCGAAGACTTGTGAAGTTTTTTTAAGTCCTAAAGATACCGCCATCTGCTGACACTCTTCAACATACTCTTTATCTTCTTCTACTGCTCCAATAATCCAGCCCTCTATATCTGGTATAGTTAATGAAGCAATTTTGATAGCACGAATAAATGTTTTTATATCTTTAATAGGTACAACACGACCGATAAGTGTCACGATAGGTTTTGGGACCTCTCCTCTATATTTTATTGTCTCTTTGAGTCCATCAACATCTACACCATTAGGGATAACCATTGTTTTATTTTCATCTGCACCATAAAGCACTTGAATTTTTTGTGCTCCGGGGAAAAGAGAGAGAATATGGTTTGCACGCTGATAAGAAAAAACACCAATTTTATTAAAAAAGTTTACCCACATTCTTTTAATGTAATTATACTCTTCAGGCTGTTGGAGTAATGAGGGTTTTTTATACTCAATCCAATCAGCAGAGAGCATATCAATCTTTCTCTCTCTTGTATAAATACCATGTTCTGTTAGAACTATTGGTCTATTTGTATCATACGAAGCTAATGCTGCACAAAATCCAGCATAACCTGTAGAAGGAGAGTGAAATATCTTTGCCTCTGGTAAATTTTTTATTATCTCAGCTAAAATCCAAATAGGTTTATGAATATTTCTTAGTGTCCAAAAGTAATCAATAAAAGGAACATCGGGACAGTTTTTCATATAGGTGTCATTGATGAATTCCCATGATCTTTGTGAAAATAAAAAATCCTTAAATGTGACATCTTCAGTATAAAACTTTACCTTTTGTAGTACCTCTGGTATTGCACTAGAGTTTGATTTAAAAGACTTGTAAAGCTCAGCCACAGACTCAAAACCTTCTTTACTCCCTTTAATCTTTTTGGGAACCATGTTGTCTTTATCATCAAAAAGATAATGCACTTCTAAATGCTTTAAATTAGGAGGAAACTCATAACTAATCTCCATCTTATTCCCATCAACACACTCTTGTGCACCAATAAAGCAGACACCAAAAGTGTACTCGGGTAGACCTTTAATAAGTTGCAATAACCAAGAAGAAACACCACCTTTTACATAAGGGTATGTCCCCTCAGAAAAGAGCATTACATCTACACTATCACTTGTGGGAAATTCTATCTCTTCACTCATGATATTTTCCATTGTTCAACTATCGGATAGAGAGTTGCATTAAGACCAAGGTCTGGAGATTCGTTTATAATTGAATTTACTACAGAGTAGTTCCCTGTTAAAAACTGAATTTCTGCAATATACGGCAAGATAAAAGAAGCTTCACCTTCATAAAGCTCCTGAGCAACCGTAAACTCTGTACTTGCATGCTCATAATCACCATTACTCAAATAGACTTTACCCATTAATAAAAATAATTTTGTAGCATTGTTATTATATGCTAGTAGATTATCTTCAATCTCTTTAATCCTCTGTTTATAATATGCAGGGGTATCCTTTTCTTTCATCTCTTTTAAAGCTTTTTTATCTAAGTTCTTTACAAGTAACTCACTCTTTTCAAGAGCAAGTTTTAAGACCTCAAGCTTTTTTTGAAGTAAGTGTGACCTTGGAACATAATAATCTTTTGCAATTTGAATATACTTTGATACTTCGTCTAAAAAACTCGTCTTTAAACTCTCATGAGAGAGTTCTGTATACACCATCTCCCAGTACAGAGCAGCAAGTTCTTGAGCAGCAGCTGCCCTTCGAATATAGTTAATATCTTCATCCTTGATATTTTCTTCATTAAATATTTCTAAATTTGTATTGATTTTCATGCTTAATGCTTTTTCTGCTTTGTTTAAAATCGCATATCCAAACATACGAATTTCATCATCTTTACTTGTAAGTGTCTGACGAACAACTCGAAGGTTTTCAGGAGAAACTCTTGTTGCAAGTGCTGAGAGTGCTTTGAGTTTTTTTGATTTAGGAGCATACTTGCTTGTCATTAAATCAATCAAAGAACCCTCACCAAAAATACGTTCTATTTTTAAAAAAGATGTCCCAAATTCATCAAGGTTGAGTATATTTGTTTTTGCAACCTTTTTATTATATTTAACATTATACAAATACCATGCCGTCCAGATAGAAAGGGGGTAACCTAAAACAGGTATTGCAATGTTAAATAAAAAAAGAAATAAAAAACTCACTTTCGAATTATTTTTATGTAGTGATATCTTGAAAAACAGACGAAACATTAGACTCTTATCTGCAATCTCTTCTAAACGCCCTAAATCTTTTTTATTTACTTCTTCATCGTTGATAAATCTTTTTTTTATATACCCTGTTAAAATAGCTGCAAGAATGATACTTATAATTATGTGCAGTAGATACAGCAGCGGTAAATATGGTTCTATGAAAGAAGTGAAATTATCCATCATAGTCTTCTGCATAGTATTTATTTAAAAGTTCTGTTCTTGACAAGTCAAAAGTCATATAGTTAAATTTTTTATCCTTCTCTTCTTCTAAAGTAAAAAGTAGTCGGTTCAAGTAACCAAGAGCAGCTGCTTTATCATGGAGAGGAAAGAGAAGTGTTATGTAAAAGTAGCCCTTGTTTGTCACTAAAGTTACCATATCTAAAGAACGAAGCATTTTTAGAATTCTTTCGTATACACGTGTTGCTTGAAGCTCGTTATCAATGCGAAGAACGAGGATAATAGAGTTAACATCAAACTTCTTATAAAGATACTTCATTCGCTCAAACTCATATGCAAATGCTTCATCTTCTACTAATGTGAGTTCATTCTCTTTTGAGAGTAGGTCTTTTTTAGAAATCTCAATAGAAAAGTACTCAAGAAGTATAGCAATTGATGTTAAGTTTTCTCTATTAAAGGACATAAATGGCATTCTTTCAATAACTAAGACACTTTTTATTTTATTGCTTTCTAATGCAGGAATAGCAGCTAAATATAGACTGTTAATATCATTAGTAACCGTTGGTTCCCCAAAATCATCACTAATATATATAGGTGTTTTTCGACCGATAGCCTTATCAACAAGAAAATCTTCTAAAATCACTTGAGGAGTTCTTTTTTCACAAAGTGCAGTATATGAAAAAAGGCTATTACTCTCATCTAAATAAGCATTTTCATCATCAATATTCTTTTTATGAATTATCAAAGCACTATTTACATTAAAAGATTTTTCTAACAATGTTAAGAAATTATTATAGTACTCTTCTTGTTTATCCACAATACTGTCATCTTCATCTATACTTATTTTCTGGTTTATAATATACTCAATAGAGTTTCTAATACTCATAGGTTTAATTACATAATTTTTTTCTAGTTGATCATGGGAAATTTTCAATGTATAAAAAGCTTTTGAAAGTTCATCAAGTTTAGCACCACGGTACTTTGCTTGGATTTCGGCTGTTTTAATCTTTTGTGTCCAGTAGTAATGAAACTCACTAAAAATCAGTGTCATCATTAAGGCTACTAAAAATTCAATATATAAAAATACAGGATAAAACACACCCATAGCAATAGCTAAAATACTGAGTGCCAAAATACCATTTTCAAAACCATGGAAAAGGGTAATAATAGCTAGTAATATTAAGATAAATGAGACTTCTGTGTTTAACATACATATATCGGTACTATCTATTAAATAACCTATGCATAAATACATAGTAATCATTATTAGTGTTTCTGTATATGCATATGTATGTAAAAGTTTTAACAGACTTTCTATTCTAGTTTTTTCTTTTACACGTCCTGATTTTACTTCCATTTATTTCTGTCCTAGTCTGCCATCATCTCTTGGATGAGATCTTGTGCTGTTGTACCTATGGAAGCATTACCCCAGTCACTATCTGAAGCAGTTGCGCTCCAAACTAGTTTTAAATTTTTTGTTTTATATAGGCTTAACTGTAAGCTAACAGCGGGTTCACCATCAATACCTGTCTTATAACGCCACTCACTAACACCACCATACATAAAGTATTTAGATCCATCTTCTTTAGCTGCTTTTTTTGCTTTTTTTAATGTATCTACTTTCTCTTTTAGATGACTTTTTACTTTATAGCCTTTTGCATAGAGTATTCCCTCTATTATATTTCCAGCACGCTTACCTGCTCTTGGTGTATCTGTATAGTTATGTAATCTAAAAAGCGAAATTGTAATAATATTCTTAATCTCTTTATCTCCATCATCTTCATACACAATTGGCATCGATTCTTGTGTAACAACTAGTGAAGATGTTGAACATCCTGCTACTAAAAAAACGAGCACTCCTAAAAATATAAATTTCATTGTATTCATTCATAATCCTTTTAAATATTTAATTTAACACTTTTAAAATGCGAAAAGCATTCGTGTTTGTAGTATATGTAGTCTTCCAGTATATAATTTTGTTCCCGAAGGTTCTGCTACAATATAATTAAGCATTAATTTTATTTCATCATTAATATACCAATTCGCTCCAAGGGTATAGTCTACTTGTTGCCCATTATTATTCTCATCTTTATCATTAAGATTTATATAAGAGTATCTCATGGCAAGTTCTACTGCTCCGTCTTTATTTAAGCGTGTCTTTTTTAAACTCGCTGTACTAGTACGGTATTTTCTTCCTTTACCGATAAGAAAGTAACTTCCTTCCATATAGTAACCATTAAAAGCATAACTTGTAAGTTGCCCTGTTGTACTTTTATTTATTGCATCTACACCCACTTGTGTGTACTCTCCTTGAAGTGAGTACTTATCATTAATGTAAAGAAGTTCTATATTAGCCTTCGTTAATCGCTTGACTGCTTTAATTGATGCAGATATATATTTATCCTGCATCAAGTATGATTCTGCCGTCTCATTAAATTTCACACTATCGTTATTCACATCCTGAGCAAAATATGCGCCACCTATGCTTAAAAGATGATTTTTTCTCCACTTGTGTGCATAAGTTGTACGTATTGAAAAGCCTTGTTTTATTATTTTCTCATCTAACCGTTCATCAATGGAGCTTGTAAATAGTGATAAAAATAAATTTCCTGAATCAGATTTAGTAAATTTTTTATGTAATAGTATCTCTGCACCTAACTGACGACTCTCACCATAAGCATCAGTTAAAGCCCTTTCCATGAACATATTATACTTAGAGCTTGTATAGCGTTCAAGTGAAAATGGTATCTTTATATTTCCTACTTGAACCCTATAATCTGTGCCTAACATCTTATTATAATTTTTATAGCCGATATAATTATCTTTGAATTGACTAGAACCTGTAAAACTGTACTCTAACTCATAAAATAGTTTTTTATTTAAAAAACTTCCTTTGTGATAGATTCTAATCCGACGGAAATCACTATCTAAATATGATTGATCTGATTCATTGATATAAGCAATATCATAACTAATCTGTGCTCCAAACTTATACTCATATTTATATTTTCCGCTTGCCCTGCTACTTCTTATCTTTTTGAAATAACGGTTATATCCATACTGCTGGGCTTTACTTGTTTTATTCTTCTTTTTTTGACTTTTTACTCGTTTTTTCGCTCGTTTTTCTTTCTTCTTTTTTGCTCGTTTCTTGGCCTTCTTCTCTTTCTTTTTTTTCGCTCTCTTTTTTGCTTTCTTTTCTTTCTTCTTTTTTGCCTTTTTCTTTGCTTTTTTCTCTTTCTTCTTCGCTCTTTTTTTCGCTTTCTTTTTAGCTTTTTTATCTTTTGCCTGTTCTTTTTTTACATCAACTGGTTTTTCTTCTTTCATATTTGAAACATCAAAGACAGCTACAGGAATAACATCTTCAAGTATTTCTGTTTTATGTACAACAATGGGAGTTTCTAGTAGAGGTAAAGGTAGCTCACTTATTGTAGTAAAACGGCTTCTATATGTTGATAATATATATGCGTCTTTATATCGATTTTCATACTGTTTAAGATGTTTACTTGCCTCTTTAAACCTAGTAAAACAGCCACACCTTACAAGTATATTTGAACCTATTTCCATCACTTTACAACTTGTATCATACTCATTTAAGCGGAGTTCATCACTACTTTGTTGTGTTTTAAAAGCACTTGTTAGCTGTACACTATAACAACTTTCTTCGGCCCCAAATAAAAATGTTACCAAAAGAAAAAATAGTATTACTATTTTCATAAGCTACTCTTTTGCATAATGATATAATTTGCAGCTTTATTTGGCTTTTTACCATTATCTTCTACTATCAAGAGTGCTGATTTTCCATTTCCATCATTGACCACAGTTATCCCCTCTGCATAGCCTATCTCTGGCTGATTTTTTACAAATGTAAGTATATTTTTTCTCTTATTCCATGACCATAACGAAAATGTACCCATTCGCTCGCTACTGCTTCCTGCAATAATCCAATACATGTCTTTATCTTTATCATATGTAATATCACGAATACCCTGTCCATCTAAACGGAGTGTTATTGGCTTCCCAAATTCTGGTTTTTTATTTTTAAGAAATATATCCTTAGGATTCTTTATTGAAATCAGAAGTGCACTTGCACCATGCAAAGGAGCTCTAAATGCTATGAGTAATTCGTTTCCATCAATACTAAGACCCTCTATATTCATATTGTCTTTTGCAAATATATCTTTTTTAAAAAGTTTAGGAAAGGCTTTTTTCAAGTCCTTCTTTAAATTATTGTAGACATATAACTTTTCCATAGCACCATCGTCATAAGTAAACATTATAAATTTTTCACGCGATTTTTTCTGTTTAGCACTTTTACTTAAAGAGTGCGATGTAATGGCATATACAAATTTTCCATTAGAAGCTAATGCTTCGAAATCTTCTACACTTTTTTTGAAAACTTTTTTCATCTTTTTACGTAAATATAAATTTCCAATTTCTGAAACTTGAGTATTTTTCTCTATTTCAAGAAGCTTAAAGACTTTTGCATTACCTTCATCTTCAACTATCAATACTCTTCCATCAGGTAGTGTAGTCGCACCAGAGGGTTCGTAAAGATTATAAAACCTATCTTTTTTATAAATAACACTATCTTTTGATATATTTGAAAATCCACTCTCTTCAACATATACTAAGGCATAGATAATAAAAGATGCACTGATTATAAGTCCTACCGAGAAAAAAGTATATGCCCGTGTGAGCCAAAAGTATTTTTTCTTGATTTCAGTACTAAGTATATGTAGATGACTGATCATCTCATCTTTAGATTTACCTGTTTTATAGATAACCTTGTTCACCGCTTTTTTATACTCGTCTGGATTTAAATCTGCCATATCTTGATAATATAAAAGTGACTCATATCCATCTAAAAATTCTTTTGCAACTAACTTTTCTTTAGCACGTGGTTTTACCGCCAATACGGCAAAGATAATAGCACCTAGTGAAGTTATGATTATAGATATAAAAGCATATGTCATCATAGAGTTGTGAATAGCAAATCCTGAAGCAGTTACACTAACAGTCAAGATAAAACCATTGATAGAGATTAAAATACCTGCTTTAGTATCGGCTAAAGATGTAAGGTCAAGGTTTGAACGCAAGGCATTACGGAAAAATGTACTTACAAGCTTGGAGAGTTCTCTTTTTTTCTTTGGTTCTTGCTCTTCATTTAATTCTATCTTCGAATTGTTCACACTACCATCTTCAATCATTTATTTAACCTCAAACCTAAAAACACCTGGATACTTCACACTCCTATTCTTGCCATTAATATTATAGACAACTCTTATATCTTTTTCAAAACCTATTTGATAATGTGATGCATCATTTGTCTCTCTTGCAATAACTTTCATATAGTAAGTTCCAGCTGATAAATTAATAAATTTATCAATATATATATTATCTTGATCAAGTGTTAGTGTATCAGCAATTGCTACATCTTCAATTAAGACATTGTCTAAAACTGGGATAGCCGTTCCGTTAGCATCTAGTATATATGTGAGGGTCTCTGCAATTTTTAAGTCATATACTATCTCGTCACCTTCAAAGTCTATAGCCCTTTCCCAAGCTAAAGCCAATTTTCCTTCATTATAGTTGGCTGATTGCCAAAATGCCATAGGGTGTCCAATCTGACTTTTATAATTCTGAATATTTTCATCTAACCTACTTATAAGTACATTCCAAAACTCATTGTACCAGCGATTATAACTTAAATAATCAGATTCAGGTTGACTCAATATATGCACTTCTATACTTTTATTATAGTCATCCAAATAATTTTTAATAATTTTAGGAGTAATATACTTTTGTCGCAATAAGTCAGCTTTTAGATATAAATCATCACGATTTTTTTTAATACTTAAAAATTTTCTATGTAGGGGAAGCCCCCACCATACACTAATCCCTAGTTCCCACTTTGCATACCGATTATTCTCTCTTCCTGCACCATCATAATCCCATGGTAGGAAGTAGAACTTTGTAGAGTATTTTGGATTTATTAGATAAAAATTTTGTGAGACTGTATCTTTATTTGCTAAAACTAGGTTTACTGCCAACCATGTAATATAGTTTTCTCTGTCAAAGTAAGTGTTAAACAATTCATCTATCTCTAAATTTGTTAAATTTTGATTTGCAGCACTAAGCATATTTGTTAAATTTGTATGGTCTTTTCCATTTTTGACTTCGAGTACTTCGTCAAAAGCATTTGGATCTAGTGCATCACCTTTGGTGTTAATCCGTAATTCTTTATGCTCGAAAAATCCAAAATTTTGTGCTTTGTACAGTCTATCATCTTCATTCCAGTTACGATTCTTTAAATAGTCTTTTCCTACAGATTCTATACGAGTAAACAGTCCGTACGAAGTAGTATTTAACTCTGTCACCTCAAGATTTACAAATTGAGTTTTTAAACTTGGTAAGTTTGGGATAGTCCTAAAGAGATCAAATGCTAACTTATTTTTTACCCGAGAGTTTTCATAAGGATGTTTATTTAACTGCATGGTTCTTTCTCCCTTAAATAGGAGTATTTTTGAGTCAAGCTTAATTCTATAAGATTTTTGTTCTGATTGTCGTGTTGATTTTCCTTTCACTTTAAACTCTGCATTTACACTGTTGTTTAAGTTAAAGGTATCACCTATTTTTAAAGCCACATGAAGTTTAGGATTGAAATTATCATATGCATCAGTATCTTCATTCACATCAGCCATAGTACAGGGCCTTGTTGCTAATGTTGTATTATTAAATGGTGGGCAGTTATACTCATTAGGGGTAGGAACAAACACTTTCATTTTTAACACATCGGTATTACTATCTGAATACCAAGCAGCATTATCTACAATTGCAGCACTGAATGAGGGCTTACCGGAACTTTTTTCATTATAACTTCCACATCCAATAAAAAGGAGTGAAAAAAGTATACTTAGAATATATAGTTTCATAATGACTTCTTTTTAAATTTTATTTTTAATCCTCACACTCACTCACTTCAATCTCACCTTTGTTTTTCTTTATAATCTTTTTAGCTTTTTTCTTGCCTATGCCCTTCACTTTCTTGAGCTCTTTTACAGATTTAAAGCAGTGTTTCTTTCGATACTTTAAAATCTTTTTGGCTTTTTTCTTTCCTATTCCCTTGAGTTCAACAAGTTCATCAAAGGATGCAGTATTTAAATCTACAGAACTAAACACTAAACTAACTAACAGTAATAAACCTAATAAAATTCTCATTAATTTCCTTTATTTATCTATATATAATATCGACTATATCTACTGAAATATTAGAAAACATTATAGAGTGTCTAATAAAATCACATTGACATAAGTACCTGCTTCTAAAAACTTATCTTCTTCTCCAGCTATCATTAGTGCAGACTCACTCAGCATATTTACTAAAATTGCTGAACTTCCTACTTTTTTTCCATCAAAATTTACGAAGTATTCCCCATCTTCAACTTCGACATTACAGGCTGTAAACTCAGTAAAACGACTTCGTTTTTTAAAGTCACTTGAGAGTTTTGCTGCAACTGTTTTGTAAGCCTTATCTCGACCTAACATCTTCGCGACTAAAGGTAATACATACAGTATTGCAGTAACAGTTGAAGAGTAAGCAAAACCTGGAAGGGCTAAAACAAACTTTTCTTCTTTTTGTGCGACCATAATATGGCGACCGGGTTTAATACCCACACCCTTGTATACAACCTCAGCACCTAAACGTGGCACTATATCTTTTACAAAGTCATAATCTCCAACACTCACGCCACCAGTACTAACAAGTATGTCAGCTGACTCTAATGCAGTTTGAAATGTTTGCATTATTTCATCTTTATCATCAGGTGCAGTTCCAAGCTGTATAACCTCAGCACCGGCCTGCTCAAAAAGAGCTGCGAGTGTGTAGTTGTTTGAACTTCGTATCTGCGCAGGATTATCAGAGTTTTCCCCAAGGTCTAAGATCTCACTTCCTGTAGCTATCACTGCCACACGAGGACGGATTGCAACTTTGAGCATAACTTGATTGAGTCCTGCCATTACTCCTATCTCTGCAAAAGCAATTTTTGTTCCTTTTGTTATAAGGATATCACCGGAGCGATATCCCTCTCCGATAGGGCGCACTGCATTTGCAAGTGGAACTTCTTCATTGATGGTAATTTTTCCATCTTCAAAATCAACATTTTCTATCTGGATAAGAGTATCTGTACCACTAGGCATCATTGAACCTGTGAATGTTTTGATACACTCGCCACTCTCTACTACTCTAGTCTCATCGTGTCCAGCAGGATTGTCACCTAAAACTTTTAAAACACCTAAACTCAAGTCTTCATGTTTAACCGCATAGCCATCCATAGAAGCCGTAGGAAATTGTGGATCATTAAACTCAGCTACTATGTCCACAGCTAAAATACGACCAAGAGAACTACTAAGCGGTACTCTCTCATATCTGCTTGCGTTTACATGAAGTAAATCCAACATATTTTGACTTGTCTCATACGATAGTAAATCCATTATTTAATTCCTCTAAGCTAATAATCCACTGCCAGAAATAGCAGTAGAACGATCTTTTGCATAAATACGCTGTCCATCTTTTAAGTCATACTTCCAGATAGGAGCACTCGCCTTAAAGTCTTCAACAAAAGAGTCTATAAACTCTAACGCAACCCTGCGTTTAGGTGAAAAAACGGCTGCTATATATGAAGACTCTTGTAGCATTACATCGCCTTTTGAGTGTGCCATTTTTATCTTCGCACCTTTCGCCTCAGCTTTTTCTTGCCATGATTTAAACCATGACTCTAAAATAGGCTCATACACATCAAAACTCAGACCATCAATGCCGTCTTCACTTCTAACAGTTCCAACAAAAGGGATATATGCACCATAGTTACTTGTAGCTTCTTCTTCATACCAATCTTTTAAGATAGTTGGGACATCTAAAGAGCCATCATATAGACTTAGCATAACTTAACCACCACAGACAGGAGGAAGAAGAGATATTTTATCCCCATCTTTGAGTGGTGCTTCAAGTGAAGTAACGAGGGTATCATTAAGTGCTACTGCACAAGACTCCAACCAGTCACTTACCTCAGCATCCCCTTGAAGTATTTTTGCTAATTCATTTAAATTATTTATCTCTAATGAAAGTGCTTCTTTTTGTATAGGTCCTAAAAATTCAACTCTAACCATAATAATTTCCTGTTTATAACTATAATAATGATTATATCTAAGAAATACTGAGGCTTTAATAAGGAGTGTGTTTAAGAAAAAAACAATATAATAAAGCTACAAAAGACTAAGGATTCATACTATGGCTATTAGCGTTGAGAAAGCACTTGAACTTATCTATACAAATGTGAAAAAAACATCACTTCAAATTTTACCAATAGAGCAGTGTTTAGGTTATATCCTAGCACAAGACATCGTAGCTACTCATAACTTACCACCCTTTGATAACTCCGCTATGGATGGTTATGCTGTTAAAATTGCAGACTCTGGTAAAAGTGTCAAAGTTGAAGCGACTATTTTTGCTGGAGATGACTTTGATGGAGAGTTAAACACAGGTTATGCTATAAAAATAATGACAGGTGCTAAAATCCCTTTAGGAACACAATGTATAGTTCCCATAGAAGATATACTCAATACAAGAGATGATAGTGTTACTCTTCCTGAGAATTTAATTATAAGTCGTCATATCCGTTTAGCCGGAGAAGACATCAAAAGAGAGATGCCACTTTTACACATCGGAGACATCATAAATGCTCATCAGATAACACTTTTAGCTTCTCAAGGAATCAGTCATATAAAAGTACATAAAGCCCCGCGTATAGCTCTATTTGCTTCTGGTAATGAGCTCAAAATGCATTTTGAGCAAGTAACTTCGTATCAGCTTTATAATACCAACACACCTACACTGCTTTCACGTGCACAAGAGTTAGGTTGTGAGGTTGAGTTTATCGGAACAGCCCAAGATACTCTAGAAGATATAATAGTCCATATAAAAAGTGCCTTAGAGTGTGACCTTGTTATAACTAGTGGAGGTGTAAGTGTCGGTGATGCTGACTTCACAAAAGAGGCATTTGGTGCATTTGGATACAAAATACTTTTTGACAAGATAGACATTAAACCTGGTAAACCAACTACTTTTGGGAAAATTGGTGAAACACTCATTTTAAATCTTCCGGGAAACCCTTTAGCTGCCGCACTTAACTTTGAACTATTTGGAACAAGTATCATTCGTGCATTAAGTGGGGCTAAAGCGAAGTTCACAAACCCAATAGTTGCGAAGATGAAAAGTGATTATGGACTTAGAGGTGGAAGAAGAAGTTTAATCCCTGGAGAATTTGATGGAGAGTTTTTTACACCATGTGAGCATTTTGCACCTGGTATGGTCTCGCCTCTTGGGTTTGCAAATAGTTTTATAATGATAGATGAGTCATGTAAAAACATAGCTCAAAACAGTGAGGTCAAAGTCATAAGTACTAAGTTCAATTTTACATCTAAACACTATAAACTACTAACTTCATCTTAAAATATTTCTTTTATAGAAATATTTTACTTAAGCCTTCTCATAGCAATTACGACCATTCTTTTTTGCTAAGTACAGAGCATTATCAACTCTATGAAATAATTCATCATCTGTATCGCCATCCTTATAAACACTAAAACCAAAAGAAACAGTAATACTACCTACACTTGGAAAATCATTTATAGCTATACTTTTTTGAAGTTTATTTATGAGTATCTCTAGGGCAGTAAAATCTACATTATTTACGATGATTATAAACTCTTCTCCACCCCAACGTGCCACAAAATCATTTTCTCTTGTATTGAGTAGTAGTAATTTTGATAAACTCACTAAAACATCGTCTCCAACTTGATGTCCAAAATTATCATTAACATTCTTGAAAAAATCTATATCAAGTAAAATAAGTCCAAATCCACCTTTATATCGTTCAATATATGTTATCTTTTGTTGAATGACTTTTGTATATTCTGCTCTATTAAACAGAGAAGTTAATGAGTCATGTGTCGAGGAGTCTTCAAGTTCTACAGTTGTTACTTTTACCAAATGTGTAAGTGCTTTACGAATAGGATCAAAATCAGGGCTTGAGAACTTTTTGAGTTTTTTTTCTACTCTCTTTGATGATTCAGAAAGTGTTAGGAAAGTAGTAGTAACATTTAAGAGTTCTGCCATATGAGCCGATTGAAAGAACTCTCCATATGTAAAAAAGCCTACCGATGGTGCTAGTGATTCTAGTAAACCGAGTTCATCTTCTAACTTTTGTTCTAATAGTGCCTTTCGCGCAGCACATGAATAGACATACACTGCTTCACTAGGATACTTCACTAACTCTTTAAAGTCTTCTTGAATATTATCAGTTAAATCTTCTATATTTGCAAAGCTAAAACGGACACTATCTCCAACTTTAAACTCACCTGCATAAGTAAGAGCCTCATCTCCTTTATAACTTATGGGATCACGAGCTATACTAATACCATCCCTAGACATGATGAGAGGAAAAGCCATACAAGAAGCTGGTAAATCAGAAATGATATCTTTACCCAAGTACTTTTTATACACTTCAAGTATAGGTGTGTTATCTAGTTCATACAGAATATGTCCATCGCATTTTGTAACATACATCTCTTTGCCTATGGGTGTCCAGTTAAAGATATACTCATTATTAACTATCAAGTCTTCTCCACTTAAAGAAGCAATTACACAGCCATTATCTATAATTTGTCTCTCATCAAAAACATAAGTTTGTTCAAACTTGTCATTATCACCCGCTTGTCCTCCTGCTATAAGAACATCTGGCACTAAAGTATGTAACTCTCTTAAAAATGGTTCCATTGTACTTTTAAGCCCATCTGAAAAAATCACAAGTGCTTTTGTATCAGTAAATACTAATTCTTTTTTTATAGCAGATATATCAAATCTCGTGTTAAAGTCACAAAGCATACTTCTGAGCTTTACATTATCAAAAACAGAAAATGAAAGTGTTAGAGTATTTTGTAGCATTTTACTATTAACAATCTCGCCACTAGTAGTTGTGCCTATGATCTTTGATTGAGGTAGAGTCTCTTTTAAAAATTTTGTTAGTGGTGCTATAACCTGTTTGTCTATCGTACCACTAAAAATCTGGATCAATATATTTTCTGAGGATTGTATCTTGTTTGTAGAGATAAACTGTATTAAAGAGACGTCATCTTGATAAATGTGATTATATAAATGCATGCCCCATCTTTTTTCTAAATATACAGTATTAACAGTATCTTAAATTTTAATGTATTATAACAATTATTACTTTCACACTCTTTAATCCAACAAAAAATATTTATAACATATACTTATTGTGTAGAATTGTTATTAAGAACTAAGATATAGTAGTTCTTTTGAATATCACTGATATTTTTAGACTTAAAATACTGCACAAACTTACTCTCTCCATTTGGTCCTTTTCCATGGGTCAACCAGCGTTTCCATAGATAGATATCAAAATCGTTCATACTCAAACCTTGAGGAAGATTTTGTTCAAACTCTTTGAGTCGATTATCTCCTTCAACTATAACAGAACCACCACTCTTTATAAATAATGCTAGTTCTTCTTGAGTAAAGAGACCGATTACATCAACACCAGCCCAAAAGTTAAGTGCTCCGTATTGGTTCCAGTAGCTTTTGTAGAGGTTATAATCGCCTAAAGGTTTTGTAATGTGATTTAGCTTCACATACTCTTTGAGACCTTTAATTTCCCCTTTTGCGAAACTTTGAAGCATCAAGCTTAGTGTTAGGAGTAAAGGAATAAACGCAAGACTTAACATCAGAGGAGACTCTTTTAAGACTTTTTTACTCTCTCTATGCACAAACAACAAAGTAAAAACTAATGTAAAGAGTGCTAAAGGGAAAAGCAGTGGGGACCACCACTCAGGCATTGGTGATAAACGCAGGTACAGAGCTATAACCAAGAGAGGAACAAGAGAGAGAACATACGAACTCAAACGCATCAAAAAGATATAAACTCCCTCATACTCTTTTAGATATGCCCGAAAAAATATATATGCCATTAGCATAGTCGCACTTACTATTGGTAGAGCATAAATATCACCACGGTAAGGGTGAAAAGTAAAAAATAGAAGTGTAGGAGCTGATAATGCGATACCTAATTTTATAAGTCTCCTCTCTTCATCATTTAAAACATCCGCTTTTTTAAAGAGTGTTTTATAAAGTGAAAGTCCGTAAGAGAAGATAGCTACGAACATAAAGGGTGCTAAAAAGTAGGTGAAAATTGGGAAAAATGCTGTAGTCCATGGAACACCATTTGCTCCCTTACTTAAAGACTCCCTGAGTATATATGTGTTAATGAAAGTATCCCCATCATATATCAAAATTGGTAAATACCCTGCAATGCCTACTGCTATACCAAAGGCTATTGCTGTGTAGTTTTTATACTCAACTGCCCTTGTCTTTATCTGCGAAGTAAGTACCCAGTAGAGTAAAACACTCAGTCCTAAAAAGAGACTATATGCAGGAGACTTTAACCAGCCTACCAATCCTATAACCGCCCACAAGAGAAGTAAGTTAGTTAAACTTGTGTCTCTATCTGCTTTATCTAAAAGATAGAGTGTTATGCCATATAAAATGACAAGTTCCGCTTCCATCTGTGAAGCAAAAGAGTGTGAGTAAACGCCAACACTCAGCACTACACTTAAGGCATAAAAGAATGCCCATCCTGTATCATTTAGTGAAGTTCTTAAAAACTTAAAAAGTAAGATGGCTAGGAGTATCAGTCCAAAAAAGTTCATATAAACAAGTGCGAACATACTGTGTGTTCCAAAGAGTATAAAACCAACTCTTAAAAAAATAAAATGCAGAGGACCCTTGTAGTAATCAGGCTCATTAAAAAGTGTCTGCATAAACCAATGACCATCACGGTGCATCTCTAAAGCTTGTGCTATGTAAGTTTTCTGATCACCCGTAGTTGGGAGATACATATCTAGCATAAAGTAGAGATATGAAAGAGTGATAAAAAATATAAGGGAAGTTTGTGGATACTTAAGGAGTAGTGTTCTTAGTTGTGTCATCATTTATACTTAAACACTTTTGGGATTCGTAAATATCTCACCAGCTATCATTTTTTCTAAGAGTTTAGAGTCATTAAAGTCATTTAAAACTTCATCTGAAAATTTTATCTCACTCAAATGCAAAAGACCCATAGCTCTTGAGTAAGCATCCTCTTTAAAACACTGTGCATACCCGGTTGCTGTCTCATGGACTATAACTGAGTTTAGTTTCACCTCTTTTTCACCATTAAGTGTAGAGGTAAGTTTGAGTAGTGTGTCTATGAGAAAAAATATAACACGAGAAAACTGTTCTGCTGAAGGAGAGACTGGAAGTTCAACCCATCTCACTGAGTGTTTTTTCATATCTTCTATATAAGAGGCTTCATCCTCACTCCAAAGAGTAATAGCATGATCAAAAGACTCAACCAAATCTTTCATATTTTGCTTCATTAAACCAAAATCATACACCATCTGACCATTATCTAAAAAGTTGGACTCAAAAAGAAGTTCTACAATGTAAGAGTGTCCGTGAACGGAACTACGGCATTTCACACTTGAACAGCCTCGTACTATATGAGCATTCTCGAACTTAAACTGTTTACGTATTATCATCTATACACCTTTATTGACATCCCAAATTCTTATGTGAAGTCTATCACTAAAATTATACCCTTTTGCTTTGCAAAATTCTATAAGAGGTTCCGTATTTTTTTCCACCTCTTCTCTACTCCCACCAACAGGCATACAATACACTGCAGTTTTTGGAGAATGAAGTAGTATCTCAGAGAGTTCTTCTTCTAGTCCCAAGGTAATCGACTCAGCATCTATACTAAACTTAAAAAAAGCATCTTTTGCGTTTGAGGCAAGATTATAGATTACATCTCCTCTTACACGCTTAGATAAAGGTTCAAGAGAGTTAGTAAGTTTAACCGAGAGTACAAAAAAGCACTCTTTGTAAACAGGGTATTTTATAAAATCAACATCCAAAGAACCATTGGTTTCAAATGTTATACGGTGCCCATTCTTCACTAACTCTTCTAAAAAGTTTATAAAGATTATATCATTTGCATAGATAAGTGGTTCACCACCTGTTAAGACTATATCTACTGCGTTAGGAAGCTCATAAAGTTCTAAAATACTTAAGAGTTCCTCAGTTTTACTTATAGGTATCCAGTTATGTGAAAAGTTCTCTTTATTTACTGCATACACAGTATCACATCCAAGCACTACTATACCATTATCAGCTGTTTCACGACAGCCAAAACCTTCACATTTCATATTGCACCCGCCAAAACGGAAAAAAAGACTAGGAGACCCTACATACTTTCCCTCACCTTGGATAGAGTAAAAATGCTCAACGAGATACATCACGTCTTAACCACCTGTCTCATAAAACGCACGAGTAGAGATTTCATCTTCATCCCCACCCCAACGATTCTTTTCAGGCTTAGTACGAACGACCTCTTTTAAAACAGCAGCAGCACCTTTTATATCTCCGCGTTTAACAGACTCTGCAATACTCATAGCTTCATCAAAATATAGACATGGAATTAGTTTACCCTCAGCTGTAAGTCTGATACGATTACATTTTTTACAAAAATCATCTGCATAGGGTTCGATAATACCAAAACGATAACCATCTTTCATAGTGTAGTAGTGAGAAGGTGAAGTTCCGTCAAAACCATCATCACTAAACTCATACTTCTCTCGCAGTATCGCTAAAAGTTCAGGAGACTTTAATCCACTAATACCCTCTTTAGCATACTTGTTTTCCATATACTCGATGAAACGCACAGTCATTCCACGTTCTCTACAGTACTCTAAAACATCTATGATTTCATTTGCATTTACTGTGTTCATCGGAACCATATTTACTTTTACTTTGAGACCAACTTTGAGTGCTTCTTCTACACCCTCAAGTACATTTTTAAGTACATTTTTTCCAGCTATCTCTTGAGCCACTTCGGGTTTTAGTGTATCAATGGAGACATTGATACGTTTTAGCCCTGCATCTTTAAGTCTTTGTGCTGTTCCCTTAAGTAAGAAAGCATTAGTAGTCATTGCTAAATCAATACTCGGTTCATAATCATAAATCATTTTGATGAATTTGTCTAAGTCTTCGCGAAGAAGTGGCTCACCACCTGTAATACGAATCTTTTTTATACCCTCATCAATAGCAACTTTCATAAACTCAAAAAGTTCTTCAAATGATAAAAGGTTCTCTTTTGGTACCCAAGAGAAAGGTTTCTCTGGCATACAGTAGGTACATCTAAAGTTGCAGCGTTCTGTTACTGAAACTCGTAAGTAGTCAACTACTCTGTCATAACTATCAATGAGCATATAATATCCCTAATTCTTTAATTAGTGCCATTATACCCTGAGCAGTTGAAAATCACTTTAGTTAAAAATCCCAGCCAGCATTTTTATCATAAGTGATAGTTGTCTCACTTTCAGTCTCATCTTCTTGTGCTTCTTTCACTTCACCCTTGCTAGTACTTTTAGCGACAACGACTTCAGAGACTTCCTCTTTTGGAGTCTCGACTACAGAAGAACTCTTTTCTTTAACATTCTCATCTGTATATAAAGCACTCTCTTTTGCATCAGTAGCCAGCTCACTCTTTTGCACTTGGATAAGCTCTATTTGATTGTTTTTGTTTTTTGTAACTTTTAAATAGTAGTTATTTGATGCTTGTAAAAATATATTTACAGAATCTGATAAAGAACCACTTACTACTTTTATATTTGTTTGCCCAGGTTTTATACCAAAACGAGTTTTAAAATGATTCGCTAAAAAAACTTCTGTATCTTCTTCGTTTATGTATACCTTATAGGCACCATTTTTTGCATTTTCATCATCAAGATAAATATAAAGAACCCCACCACCATAAAACACACTATCTTCTTCAAAGCCCATCTCTAGATTTGAGCATGATATTAAAAACATAGATAGTAGTGTCAAAAATACTACTCTTACATAATTCATTTATTTCCTTTTAAAAGTATGAACAGTTTATTTTTTATATATAGTACCACTAAACTTATAAACTAGCCCTATAGATAATGCACTTGGGTCATCTCCTGGATTTGGTGTTCCGTATGCAGACTTTCCATGGCCATAGTTATTTGCTTTATATACTGCTGTATCACCATTATTTGTACTTGCATATGCAAGATACACAAGAGCATCTTTATTGAGTTTATAATCCACTCCTAATGCAATCATACTAGAGCTGCCACTATGTGCATTATCTGATACTGATGAATATTGTGTCTTAGCAACAAAGTCTTTATAGTTGTAAGAACCACCCAACATAAAAGAATCATGTGTTTGCTCTATACTTGAGCTATTTTTAGACTGTAGATACCCTGCACCGACACTATAGCTTTCACCTGTATAACTAGCAGTTAGTGCTAAATCACTTGGTGCAGGTTGATCATAATCATTAGAAATATCTAAATACCCTACTCCAAACTTAAAACCATTAATCTTATAGTCTACCTTTAGTAAAACTCCTGTGATTTCTTTTGCATCATTTATAGTAGCATATGCATACTTATCTGACAAGTCAGTTAGATAAGACACATCGATATCTAAACCCTTAACAATCTCGGGTAAAGCATACATCACCATATCGTTCGCACGATTTATAAATGTACTCGATTTTCCCCATATATTTCCAAGATCACCCACCTGATCTGCAAAAAGATTATAGTCATACATCCATCTATCATTTACAGATAGAACACCTGCTTTAATAGTACCAAACTTACTCTCTATACCAATAAATGAGACACGTGTCCGAGTAAAAAGAGTATTTCCTGCTGATGTCTGACCACCATTTCCATCATCTGTACCTTGACCAGTTAAATCTACTCCAGACTCATACTGCATCAATATTTTCATACCATTAGAGATATCATAATCGCCTCTAATACCTAAACGCGATGAATTACTCGCTATTTTAAAAACTCTATTTTGACCATTGTCAATACTATCACCTGAAAGGTGTGCAACTCCATACATTTCAATAGTTGATGCAAAAAGTGATGTAGCTAATGCAAGCATTAGGATATAATACCTCATGACTTTTCCTTATATTAATTTCCCATATTCTAACTCACCTAAACTTAATTTAGATATAATTTTTTTTAACATTAAAAAAGAAGATTAAATAATTAATATGAAAAAAAATACTCAAGTTTTCAAACATGCCCCTTACCCCTTAAAAGTTAAAGCACTCATTACAGATATGTTTATGATTTATGCTCCTATTCTCTACATAACAACTTATGTCATTATGGATGGAAAAGAATCATTTCAATCCTCACAGTTAGCACCTCTTGTCGCAGTTACTTTATATGGTGTCATTTATGCACTATTTATTTCTAAACTAGCACAAACTCCAGGGAAAAAAGCCTACTCGCTTAAAATTTTAGATGTAAATAGTGGGAAAAATATATCTTTTATAAGAGCTTTTCTACGATTTATCGTATTTTTATTTTCAGCGACTATAGTAATTGGGATTTTTTTTCCGCTTTACAGAAAAGATAAAAAAAGTTTACATGATATTTTGTGTGGGACGATAGAGGTTGTAGAAAAGGAGAGGGACTAAATCTCACTCAAAGAGTATCAAACTTTAGTCGCCTCAGCGGCGCAAGCGAGATAAAGGAATCTTATTCCTTTATCGGACTATTAATGTAAATCTCTCCAAACTTGTTTCTTCCAAAGAAGTCCAAAGATAGCAAAGATAATAATGTAAATCATCACATACTTTCCAGTCTCTTCGCGTTCGTGGCGTTTAGTATCACCAGCATCTTCTAAGTACTCTATCACTTTCTCAGCAGTATCAGCACTTACACCAACACGAGGCATAGAAGTTCCCTCTAAATAGTTTTGAGGATTTTCCATTAATGTAGAGATATAATGTTCACCACGTGAACGGATGTACATACTTAAATCAGGTGGTAATTTCCCCATATAAGCCTTAAGCGAGTCTTTGTAATCTAGTACGTCAATATCAAATGCTAACTCATCGCGTTTATGCTTGAATGAACCCTTCGTGCCTATCTGAGTCCACTGCTCATACTTCACACCATGACAACGACCACAAGCATTTTCAAAAGCCATAGGTGGCGTTAACTCTTCTTGTGAAACTGCTATTGATTGTAGGTATGTAACCATATCAGCTACTTCTTGGTCTATATCACCACCTGCTCCATAAAAAGGAATCATTGGGTGCATTTCACCTTGACTTTCATCAAGAGTATGTTCAACCATTAATGTGTGTGCTGGATTTATGATGAGAGCATTTAAAAACTTCTCATCATAAACAACACCTGCATTAGATAAATCAGGTGGATTAACACCATATGCAGCAGCTGAACTTACAGCATCCATTGGGGCAGCTACACCCGCTACATTTATAGAGTGACAACCAGTACATGCACCAGCTCCCATCACAAGATCTTTACCACGAACAGCATCACCTAGTTTAGTGATAGCAGGTAAATCGGCATATACAAATGCTTCACTCTCTACATGTTTATGCAAGTTTTTATGCGCAAATGGCTCTACAAGGTAGTAAGTCACAAGAGTGAAAACAGTAACAACAACTAGTATTAATAATTCTTTCATTTTCTACTCCCTAAGCTTTTTTTTCAAAATATGTAATGATTGGTAATGCTATCCACAGACCAATAAAGACAAGTGCCGCAACTAAACCAATAGTACTAAATGCACCCTCTGGAGGTAATTTACCCATAGAAGTAAGTGCAATCATATCGATAAGCATTGCCCAAAACCAGTACTTAAACAGACCACGACGAGATGCTGGAATAGCATTTGGACTTCTATCAAGAAATGGTAAGAACACAAAAATACCTTGTGCAAATGCAAACGCCATCAGACCAACATCAGTAGAGAACGGACGAAGAATCTCATACGACCATAAAAAGTACCACTCAGGGTAGATATGTGCTGGAGTTTTAAGTCCATCAGCAGGGTCAAAGTTTACAGGATCCATAGCAAAACCATAATGATAAAATACTAGATAGAAGAAGAATACTAAGTAAAATCCGACGACCATCATATCTTTAGCCATAAAGTCATTTGCAAAACGGATAACTTTACTTCCAGCCTTATCACCAGCTAAATACTTTTTACTCTCTTCATCAAAATCAATCTCTTCACCATCTTGATTGTTCACATGAGGAATACGAAGTGCTCCAAAGTGAAGACCAATAAGACCGATGATTGCTAAAGGTACAAGAAGAACATGAAGCATAAAGAAACGAGTTAAAAATGCTTGTGCAGGAACATAATCCCCACGAATCCATTCAACTAAACCATCAGCATGTAAAGAACCACCAGCAAAAAGGTTTGTAATAACCATACCAGCCCAGTAAGACATCTGACCCCATGGAAGCATATAACCAGAAAATGCTTCTGTTGAGAATGCAATGAAGAGAAGCATACCCGAGATCCAAATCATCTCACGACCTTTTTTATATGAACCGTAATAAATTCCAGTAAACATATGTATATAAATGATAAGGAAAACTACAGATGCCGCAACACCGTGAACATGTCTCCATAACCAACCATAACCAACTTCTCGCATAATTGTGTAGTTTACACTATCAAATGCTAAGTCTACATTTGGTTGATAATACATTAAAAGGAAGATACCAGAGATTACTAACATTACGAAAGTAATTACTAAAATCATACCCATTGCCCATAGAAAGTTAATGTTTTTAGGAATCCAATACTCAGATGCCAAAACTTTTTCTACTTTGACGATTGCTAAACGCTGGTCTAGCCAATCTTTTATACTTGTAGCTTTTGTAAAATGTGCCATTGTTTCCCTTTTAAAGCGTTAAGCCGTTTTTTTTCATTTCTAGATATTCAGGGCCTACTTCGCCTAAAACTAATGTATTGCCTTTTATAGTGAATGGAGGTATGTCGAGTGCACGTGGAGGTGGAGATTTAGTTACATTTCCAACGATATCATAAGTACCACCATGACAAGCACAAAGAAAACTTTTGTTATCTTTTTCATAACTTGGGATACAACCAAGGTGTGTACATAAACCTAGAGTTACAAGATATGAAGCTTCTCCAACAGAAATAATTCTCGGCTTTTGAGACTCATCCATAGCAGCTATCATCTCTGATGTATATTTTAATACAAAGATAGGTTTTCCCCGCCACTTCTCTGTCACAAGTTCATTTTCTTTATATCCAGACATATCAAGGGTTGTGAAACCAGCAGCTTTTACACTTGGAAGAGGGTCCCAAGATTTTTTCATAGCAAAAAGAGAAGCGACTGCACCAACTGCTGCAACACCACCAAATGCCTTACCCATAAAACCTCTACGGCTATTATCTTTCATGTTTATCTCACTTATTTGTAGATTATCTAAGGTTATTGTACCAAAAATATCTATAATAAGTGTAAAATCTGGGTTTCTTTTTTAATTTAAGTTTTAGATACTAATAATTATATACTCTTAAGAATTTACCCTGAAAAACTTACTTATACGCAAGTAAGCTTAGCTATACTTATAAAAATTGAGATAAGGTGTGAAAATATGAGTATAGAAAAAGCTATATTAGCTGGTGGATGTTTTTGGGGTATGCAAGACCTCATCCGAAAAGAAATTGGTGTTATCACTACAAAAGTTGGCTACACTGGAGATGAAAGTCTTCTAAACGCGACATACCGTAACCACGGAACACATGCCGAAGCAATTGAAATTATGTTTGACAATGAAATCACAACATACAGAAAAATACTAGTATTTTTCTTTCAAATTCATAATCCATCAACACTTAATCAACAAGGAAATGATATGGGAACTGCATATCGTTCTGAAATATTCTATACAAATGAAGAGCAAAAGAATGTTGCACTTCAAACTATAAAAGATGTAGATGCCTCAGGTTTTTGGCCTGATACTGTTGTTACACCAGTGACACAGGCAAGTGCTTTTTGGGATGCAGAGTCTGAGCATCAAGACTATTTAGAGCATTTTCCAAATGGTTATACATGTCACTTTCCACGTCCAAACTGGATTTTAGAAAAGTAGACCTACTTAGCATCTCTTGCAGCGATTTTGATATATATATGTAGTATCTCTATAGCTGCTGGTGTAATTCCACTTATGTTCATAGCAGCTTGAAGTGTTGGAGGAGCGAAACTTTTTAACTTCTCTTGTACTTCTTTAGAAAGTCCACTTACACCAGTAAAATCAAACCCTTCAGGAATGCTAATTTTAAGATACTTTTTCATTCTACGTATCTCATCACTCTGTTTATCTATATAACGAGCATACTTACCCTCAACTAAAATCTCTTCTTTTATATAATCATCAAATTTTGCTAACTCTGGAACAATTTTGAGCATTTTCTCTACATCAAAACTTTTTCTTGCTATAAGTTGCTGAGCCGTTGAGACATCTTTTAAAGGCTGCTCATCTATTGTCTCTAAGATTGCATTAAACTCTTTGTTTGGAGTAAATTTTGTATCTTCTAAAAGTTGTGCACCGTACTTAATCTGCTCATCTTTTAGTTTTACTCGCTCAAATTCTTTATCATCAATGAGTCCAAGAGCATGTCCATACTTACCAAGTCTTGTATCAGCACTCTCTTCGCGTAGAAGCAGTCTATACTCTGCACGAGAAGTGAACATTCTATATGGCTCATTTGTTCCTTTTGTTACAAGGTCATCTATAAGAACACCTATGTAAGCTTCATCACGACCTAAGATAAGAGGGTCTTTGCCTTGAAGACTTAGTCCCGCGTTTATCCCTGCCATGATTCCCTGAGCAGCTGCTTCTTCATAACCAGTTGTTCCGTTAATCTGACCGGCACAGTAAAGACCTGAAATCTTTTTTGTCTCTAGTGTATGTCTAAGCTCACGAGGGTCAACAAAGTCATACTCAATTGCATAACCATAACGCACAACCTTCGCGTTTTCCATACCTACAACAGACTGAATCATCTCGCGTTGTACTTCTGGAGGAAGTGAGGTTGAAAGACCATTTATGTAACACTCAGTATTGTCCATAGTTTGTGGTTCTATAAAAAGGTGATGTCTATCTTTCTCAGCAAATTTACTTACCTTGTCTTCTATACTCGGGCAGTAACGAGGAGAATTTCCCTCTATCTGACCTGTAAAAAGTGGTGCTCTGTAAAAGTTTGAAGAGATTATCTCATGTGTAAGTGGGTTTGTATATGCGATGTAACAAGGGAGTTGTTTTTTGTTTGCACGGAACTCCGCACGGTCTGTACGAAAAGAAAAAGGGCTTGGAAGTTCATCCCCACCCTGCTCTTCCATAACAGAAAAATCAATAGTAGAACTGTCAATACGAGCACATGTTCCAGTCTTTAAACGCGACAGATTAAGTCCTGCATCATTTTTAAGTGAAGCTGATAAACCCTCACTTCTCTCTTCTCCATAACGACCCGCTTTTTTCTGAATCTCTCCAACATGAATGATTCCATTTAAAAATGTTCCAGAAGTAATGATAACTTTTGTAGCCATGTAGTCGTTTAAAAGGTCAGTTTTTACACCTTTAACAACAGAGTCTTCAATGATAAGTGATTCAACTGTTTCTTGTGCCAAAGATAAGTTTTCAGTGTTGAGTATAACATTACGTGCAATCACTCTATACTTATCCATATCTATTTGCGCACGACTACCACGAACGGCAGGTCCTTTTGTCTGATTTAATATACGAAACTGTATTCCAGCTTCATCGGTAATAAGCCCCATCTCACCACCAAGAGCATCCAATTCACGAACTAAATGCCCTTTTGCTAAACCACCAACAGCAGGGTTACATGAAGTAGCCCCAACATTTTCAGCCAACATCGAGATTAAAAGTGTGTTATGTCCCATTCTAGCACTTGCTAAAGAGGCTTCAACACCAGCATGACCACCACCGACTACTATTACATCATAATTCATATAAAATCCATTCAATTATCTTAAAGCGAATTTTAGCATTTTTGTGTATCATTTGCATAATATAAACTAAATTAGTTACATATTAGACTTCTTGTATAAGTTAAGCATACTGCAGAGGGAAGAAAAAAAGATGAAATTGTGCAAAACCTTTTTTTCAATGTAGCCATAGCTACGGTGATTAAAAGTTTTGTTCAAGTTCGCTTTTTTTATCCCTCCCTTTGGGCATATTATAGAGAGCTTTACTCTTCGTTAGATAACCTTCAGGGTAGCAACTGCTACACTGAAGAACATCTGCCTTGATTAAAACTCTCTATAATGTGCTGAAGTATACTTAACTTATACAAGAAGTCTATTTTTAAGATGAAGGATAAACGCCATGATAAACAAAGCAAATGCAGCTTACAATGCAAAAGATTATAAAACAGCTTATGAACTCTACTCAGTACTAGCAAAAGAGGGTGATGCAACGGCACAAACTTCTCTTGCGTTTATGTACCAAAATGCTCAGGGTTGTGAGACAAATGAAAAAGCAGCACTAGAGCTTTACACACTAGCAGCAGAAGCAAAACAGCCCTATGCACTTTTTAATCTAGCTATACTGTATGAAAATGGTATTGGTGGTGTAGAACATAACCAATTTAAGGCACACGACCTTCACATGGCAGCAGCAGAACGTGAAGTACCACCGGCACAATACGAAGTGGCACTTATGCTAGAACGCGGTCTTGGCTGTGTTCAGAACTACTCTGAGGCTGCATTTTGGTATGAAGAAGCGGCTAAACGCGGACATACTCAAGCCTACAACAACCTCGGTGTTTTATATAAAGAGGGACATGGAGTAGAACAAGACGATGCAAAAAGTTTCATCTGTTTTAAAAAAGCTTCAGAGGGTGGACTTGCTCAAGGTCACTACAACCTCGGACTTATGTATGACCAAGGTAAAGGCTGTGAAACTGACAACGATATGGCACTAGACCTTTGTCGTAAAGCGGCATATGCTGGACATGAAAAAGCAAAAACTATCATAGAAGGTCTTCAAAGTGATGGTAAGATAGTTTTTTAACACTAAATTAACAATAAAAGTGTAGAATTCCAAAAAAATGGGGTTTTATGCAAAAAACAATTATAAAATTTATTCTCGTTCCTTCACTATTTATTATTCTCTTTTCTGCTATTTACTATAATCAAGTCCAACATGAGGTAAATAATCTAATTCACCAAAGGTATTTAGAAGCAACGCAACAAGACAAACGACAACTCAACACACTCATACAAGAAAAACAAGAAAATATTCTTGCTGTCTCATTAGCTATCTCTAAGTACTCTTCAGTTGAAGATGTTCTTTTAGGCAAAGGTAATAAAGAACTTAAATTAAAAGAGTTTTCTAAACTGCTTAAAAATGCAACATCATTAAAAAACTTATGGTTTCAAATACTTGATAAAGATGGAAAGAGTTTGTATAGAAGCTTTTCGGATAAGATTGGAGACAACCTTTGTAGAGACAGAGTGGAAGTAGAAGATATAATAGACTATCCTAGAGTTATTTCTACTATTAGTGTTGGTAAGTTTAGCATCACTTATAAAACATTAGTTCCCATTTACTATAAAGGTGAGTTTATAGGAGTCTTTGAGACTTTAGCACATTTTAACTCTATTTCAAAAAAAATCAAACAAAAAGGTTTAGATAGTATTTTACTTGTAGATAAAGTCTTTAAAAAGCAGATGATTCACTCAGTGCATAAGACCTTTATAGAAGAGTATAACCTAGTGAGTTTAAATCCAAATCCCCACTTTCTTAAATATTTACAAGAAGTTGGACCTGAAAAAATATTAAAACACACAGCTAAAGCATACATTGTAAGTAAAAACCATGATGTTCTTATCTCTACTTACCATTTACACGATTACCTTGACAATGATATAGGCTATTATATTTTATTTAAAAACTTAGATGATATAGACACAAGTGATGTCGTGCAGTTACAAAACAATCTTTATCTTCTATATGGAATCCTTTTACTTATTGCATATATATTTCTTTACTACAGATATAAAAGAATGAAAGATTTTGAAATTGACAAGAAAAATAAAAAGCTTGAAGAAAAAATAAAAATGAAAAATGATGTTTTGGAGTATGTTTCCCTGCATGATACGCTTACATCACTCCCTAACAGAATACTATTTACAAAAAGAT
>NZ_JAEMVC010000023.1 GCF_029215985.1 Sulfurimonas sp. SAG-AH-194-C21 | reverse complement strand
TCAATATACTGTGCAAATATACTCTACAAAGGTGAATTTAGAGGGGTCTTATATATTGAGCATCAAAACATAAGAGATATTTTTACAAAAAACAGAATAGAAATTCTTCAACTTTTACTTTCTCAAGCGGCTACTGCCATAGAAAATGCACAACTTTTTCAAGAGATAGCCAACTTAAACATCACACTTGAAAACAGAGTAAAAAAAAGAACATTAGAACTCGAAAATGTGATTACAGATTTAGAACACTCTAAAGAAGAGTTAAAACTTCTAGCCGCCACTGACCCTATGACGAAACTCTATAATAGAAGATACTTTTCCAAGGTCTCTACAAATATCTTTAATATTGCAAAAAGAGATAAATATGAGCTCAGTCTTATAATGCTTGACATTGACTTCTTTAAAAAAGTAAATGATAGCTATGGACATGCAGTTGGTGATGAAGTCATCATTTCCTTTGCAAAACTACTCTTTAAGCACTCAAGACAAAGTGATATACTCTGTCGCTTTGGAGGGGAGGAATTTCTTATCCTTTTACCAAGTACAGATTCAAATGGTGCAATGAAAATTGCTCAAAAGATTAGGGAAGAGACAGAAAAATTATCTCTAAGTCTCAAAACGAATGAGAACAAAAAGATAGAACTCAAGTATACAGTTAGTGTTGGTGTTTATACTCTAGATACACAATCGGATAAAGATATTGAGAGTGGTATTTTAAAAGTTGACACGGCTCTGTATAGAGCAAAAGAGAGTGGAAGGAACAAGGTCTCTCTCTTCTCTTAAAAATGTAGTCTTTTAGTGAAAAGCAAACTCTTTTCTCGTACGAATATTCTGTTTTAATGAAAAGATATTTTTGTACTCTATCTTTTGAATCTCATATTCTTTAGAACCATTAGGAAGTTTGAGTTTAAACTCATCATTCATCTCTTTTCCTATCATCGCTTTTGCTAGCGGGGAGTGAACTGAGATAAGACCATGTTCAGGCTCACTCTCTAAAACGCCACAGAGTGTGTATACTTCTTCTTCGTCTGTATCTATATTCGTTATGTGCACGGTACTTCCAAAGCTTACCTTAGAATGACTATGTAAAGAAGGGTCAATTATCTTAGAATTTTGAATCATTTTATTAAGGTAAAAAAGTCGTTTGTCGATAAAACGCAGCTTCTCTTTTGCCGCATGATAGTCCGCATTTTCGCTTCTATCACCCTGTGCTGCTGCTACAAGTTTTTCCTGAGCAACTTTTGATTTTTCTTCTTCTAGTAGGTACTTAAACTCTTCGACTAGAAGGTCATATCCTTCTATGCTCATAGGCTCAATCATAAAAAGACTCTAATGCTCAAAACCAATAATATAATATGTCTCTTTTTTAGCTAGTTTTTCTATTTTAATTTTAAACTTTTCACTAAAATGTTGCACTTTTTCATGTGCTTCATTTGCTAGTGCTTCTGTTTGAGACTCAACTTTGATTTTAAAGTAGTTTTTTGAGTTTGAAAGGGCTACATAAGAGCTATTTACTTTTAAGTGATCATGTAAATCCATAATATGCTTTTGAATTTTTTCATAACCTTTTGTGTTCTTTTCTATCTCTTCTAACTGTTTCACTAGCGCTTCATTTGGTGCGTAACCAAGTTGTGTTAACATAGCATCTCTTTGCATATTATATTTCCTTTTATTATAATTTTTAAAAATAATATCAGTTTTTTGTAAACATTCAGTATGAATTTATATCTAATGACTATAATAATGGAATAAGATAACTATAAAGAGAGATAAAATGACTGAAGAAATACTCAAAAAGATTAAACAACTCCCACCACTTCCAGAATCTGCAATGCAGATAGAAGCCGTTTACCAAGATCCAGATAGTAGTTTTAATGACATGGTTAAAATACTTGAAAAAGATCCTCTTCTTACTGCCGATATTTTAAAAGCAGCAAATTCACCACTTTATGGATTTTCTCGTGAGATAAACGCGATTAGCCAAGCTGTTGGTCTTTTTGGTATGGGAACTGTTCGTGGTTTCGCCCTTGCAAGTATTGTTAAAAAAAGCTTTACTCTTGAACTAGGGCCTTACGGTATTACAAACGATATGTTCTCTGCACTTTCTAAAAAGCAGCATGGTCTTATGACTTCATGGTGTATCCGTAAAGAGAACAAACTTCTTGGTGTACTCTCTCCCGCTGCATTTCTTGTAGAAATAGGGAAGGTTCTTATTGCTCAGCAGATTATGACTGATAACAAACAAGATGAGTTTACAGAAGCACTTAAAGAGTTAGGTGATGTAGAAGCTGCTGAGAGAAAAGTACTTGGTGTTGATACTCCGGAAGTATCTGCTACTATTTTTGCTCAGTGGAAATTTGAAGAGGGTTTAGTTGATGTTATCAGAAACTGTACAAATCCTGCAAAAGCAGATGAAGCTGATACTCGTCCTGCTCAAATTCTTCATGTTGTGCGTACTGCTGTTCCTATCAATGGTGTTATTACAGATGAAAGTACTGCCCAAGCTAAAGAACTTATAGCAAAGTATTCACTCGACTTAGAAAGTTTTGAAGTCGCAATAGAAAACGCAACAGCTTAACATATATTGAAATCTCTCCTTATACGACTCACACTTGGTGTGAGTGAGTTAGACATTACTCCCGATGAAGCCAAATATGTTGCAACATGGCTCGCAAAAAAATACCTCACAAAAAAAGACAATCAGTACAAATTTAATTCTAAATATCGTGCAGGTACTTTAGGTCTTCTTCAAAAAGAGACTGCATACTTAAATGTTATCGGTGAGAATATTCGTGACCTTCTCATTGAAGACTTAGGAATTGCTACTGCTGGTGACCTCATCATCGCAAAACGATTACTTGGCAAACGCGGCACTCCCTCTGCAACTATAGCTGAGATAGTTGGACGTGAGCAGAGCTATAGTATCGCTTACATCATTTTTAAAGACAACCATAAGGCTTTAGTTGATTTAAAAACAGACTTTCCTATCGGTGCAGAACTAACTTCTGATGAGTTAGCAAAGTACAAAACAGGTGATGTTTTTAAAGTTGACAACCAAGAAAATAAAGTTTTAGAATGTCTTGGTAATATAAGTGACCCTTTAGTTGATGAAAAAATTGTCCTTGCACAGTTTAACAAACATGATGAATTTGAAGATGAAGTACTTAAAATCGCTAAATCATTTAAACCTGTAAACGCAGACGAACATAAAGATAGAAAAGATTTACGAGATTTAGATTTTGCAACTATTGACCCTGTTACTGCAAAAGATTATGATGACGCCATCTGTTGGGATGATGAAAACTCTACACTTTATGTAGCCATAGCAGATGTTAGTGCATACATAAAACCCTTTGGGGCATTAGATAACGAAGCGATATATAGAAGTTTTTCTATCTACTTACCACATCGCTCTATCCCTATGTTACCTCGACAACTCTCTGAGACTCTGTGCTCTTTGCAACCGCATGTTGATAGACTCGCGTTTGTTTTTGAGATGAAGTTAAATCTTAGAACATTAGAAGTTGAAAAATCAAAAGTATATGAAGCACTTATCCACTCTAAACGCCGTTTTAACTATGAAGAGATAGATGCTTACTTTGAGGGTAAACTCAAAGCAGTAAACGCAGATGAAGAACGAATCTTTGACTCACTCACAAAACTCCGTTATATAACAGATAGTTTAAAAATAAAACGCTTAAAACTCGGATACGACTTCCGTTCTACTGAGATAGATATGAAGATAGATGAGAAGTCTAACTTAGTTTCTACTCATGAAGCAGATGAAACGCCATCACATGCACTTATAGAAGACTGTATGTTACTTGCTAACAAAGAAGCTGCTGCACAGTTTGAACGCGGGATATTTAGAATCCATGAGCCACCTTCTCAAAACAAACTCCAAACGCTTTATCAAGAGTTAGCGGGGATTGGTATGAACATAGAGATTAAAAACTCTACTAAAGAGACTATTACCAATATTCAAACGCAAGCTAGGGATATGGGTCTTGAATCAGAAGTCGATACTCTCATTATCCAGTCACAGATGCAAGCGAGATATGCACCACTAAATTCGGGGCATTTTGGTTTAGGATTTGAGCAGTACACTCACTTTACTTCGCCTATTCGTAGATACTCTGACCTTATCGTGCACCGTCTTTTAAAAGCTATTAACGCAGGAGATACTGAAGAAGGTTCTTATGTTTTGAGAAATATAGAAGCTCTTGCTATGACCATAAGTGAAAAAGAGAGAGAATCAAGTAAAATAGAAAATGAGTTTATGGCTAGAAAATATGCAAGATGGGCAAATGAAAACATAGGCAAAGAGTTTAAAGCTCGTATAACTGCCACAGAAGTTGAAGTTAAAGCAGAAATTCATGATACCATTTCAGGTGCTCGCGTTCTTATAACTTCAAACGAAGACATCGCGCTTTTTGAAGATGTTATGATTCGTCTAGAAACTGTAGATATAGCACGTGCAAAAATCACTGCTATCGTTGTTGGAAAAGTTGATGTGTAAATATGTATAAAAATGAGTTAGACTCTGCCATTCGTAGTGGTAGTGTGGGCAACTGTTTTGTCTTTTTTGGTGAAAGTAACTTTCTTATAGATATGTACACAAAGATGCTAACAAATATAGAAGATGCAAACCTCATAAACTTCTACCATGATGAGTATAACTTTAACTCGGCAAAAGCACACCTCTCTCAAGGTTCTCTTTTTGGAGATAGAAATATACTTGTCATAAAGTCTGAGAAAAAAGTACCAAAAAAAGAGTTAGATATTCTACTAGGCTTTTGTGAGAAAAACCCTGACAATATTTTTGTTTATGCTTACTACGGAAGTGATTATAAAACTTACAACAACAAAAAAGCCTTCGCCAAAACAAAAGCGATGGCTGTGCGTTTTTTCCATCCTAAAGATTATGAAGCACAAAATATCGTCCTAGAAGTAGCAAAAGAGAAGAATGTCAATATAGACAAGTTTACAGTAGCGCATCTTTTACAAATTCACAACAACGATGTAGCACTCTCTTGCAATGAGATAGAAAAGTTCCGTGTTTTTGATAGACCTATAACTACAAAAGATGTAGATTCTCTGGTTTTTGGATTAGCCGAAGTAAACTTGGATGATTTTATAAAAAAGCTACTCCTTAAAAAAGATTTTAAAGATGACCTAAAGAACATTACAGAGCATGGAGAAGATGAGATACGAGTTCTTACTGCCATAACTTCTTACCTCACACAACTTTATATGTTTAACATCTATATCCGTGTAAATGGTGCTCCAAATGCACTAGAGATTTTAGGTTACCCTGCTCCAAAATTTGTAGTAGATGAAAAAGCTACACAGTCTATAAAAATCAAACCATTCTCATACTCTAAACTCCACGAGTTACTACTTGATAGTGAGCTGAAGATGAAGAGTTCACATATAGATAAGGGGGCGATTTTACTCTCCACCCTCATTCGTTTACAAAAACTACTTTAGTTTTCTAAGTTCAAACTCATTTAATCTTATCTGCGATAGTATTAGTTAATCTAATAAAAAAGAGAGCTAATGAAACTATCTCTAATTTGTCTATCCATATCACTTTCAAGTCTTCTTCTTGCAACTACTCCATTAGATACTAAATCTTTAGCAGTGGATGATTTTGAATCAATGACATTAGAAGAGTTACTTAATGTCACAATAGTCTCTTCAACAGGAACATCCCAAAAACTCTCTCAAGCGCCTTCTATTGCTACTGTTATCACTGCAAAACAGATAGAACGAAGTTCAGCTAGAACACTTCAAGATGTACTGAGAATGGTACCTGGCTTAGAAACATATCTCTCATCCGCTGAAGGGCAACAGATAAATATAGACATTCGTGGGATTAAAAGTAATTTAAACTCTCAAATACTCACCCTACTTAATGGTGTAAGCATTGATAGTCTACTCACCGGTTCTGCTCTTGTACAACATTTTCCAGCTTCTGCTATTGAACGCATAGAAGTTATTCGTGGTCCCGGTTCAGCTGTGTATGGGGCTGATGCTTTTGCGGGAGTTATCAATATCATCACAAAAGATGCTGAGTATCTAAAAAACAACTCACAAGTAGGTCTACGTTATGGTTCTTTTAACACCTTAGAAGCATATGGGAACTACGGAGAAGTCTATGAGAATGGAATAAAGATGGGTTTGAACCTCTCTTATTCAAGTAGCGATGGAGATAACGCGAGAGTAGTAGATTCAGACTTACAAACTACTTTTGATGGTCTCTTTGGTAGTACTGCATCTTTATCACCAGAAGCATTAAACACAGACTATGCACTTTACAATGCAAATTTAAATTTAGTATATGAAAACTTCTCACTTAATCTTTGGGCAAGGTCTTTAAAGAGAGGAACAGGAGCTGGTGTTGCTAATGCACTTGATAATAAAGGAGAATTTAAAGACTCCCAGATTCTATTAGACTTAAATCATGATTCACAACCGATGAGTGATGTAGAATGGAATAATAAACTCTCATATTTATATCAAGACATTCAAGCTAAATATAATATTTTTCCATCAGGTGCAGTTTTATCTGTAGGTTCAGATGGAAATCTTTTTACCGGTGCAAATATTGTTACATTTACAGATGGTGTCATAGGAAATCCTGGTTATGCTATAAATAAATATTCTTATGAAAGCACTCTCACTATTTCTAGTTTTACAAATCATAAAATTCGTCTAAGTACGGGGTACTCTTATGCTACTTATAAAGCTAATGAGTCTAAAAATTTTGGGCCAAGTATCTTAGATGGTACACAAAACATAGTAGATGGGATGCTAACAGACGTTACAGGTACACCTTACATCTTTATACAAGATGAGACAAGAAAGATATTTTTTCTCTCAGCACAAGATACATATAGTTTTGTCAAAGACTGGAGTCTCACAACTGGTATCCGTTATGATAATTATTCTGACTTTGGAGATACAATCAATCCTAGAATTGGTTTAGTATGGAATACCTCACAAAAATTCACTACAAAATTACTCTATGGTCGTGCATTTAGAGCACCTGCATTTGCAGAATCTTATGTACAGAACAACCCTATCTCACTTGGAAATAGAAACTTAGCCCCTGAAACAATTAATATGCTAGAACTTGGTACGACTTATAGAGTAAATAAAGATATCCGTACTTCATTTAATCTCTATTGGTACGAAGCAGAAAACTTGATACGCCTAACAAAAATTGGAAATGGTCAAAAACAGTTTAATAATATAGGCCACCAAGATGGTGCAGGAGTAGAGATAGAAACATCTTATCAGGCTACAGGTAAACTGTTGCTCTCAGCTGATTATGCTTACCGATGGACACACAATGCTATAACAAAGCAAGCGGTTGCTGAAGTTCCTATTCATTTAGTTCATGCGATGTTTGACTATTCTATAAGTCAAGAGTGGTTTATAAACTCTGAAGTTTTTTATACAGCAGACATTCCTCGAGAGCTTACTGATTCTAGAGCAAAAATAAAAGACTATGCTGTAGTCAACCTTTCTACTGCCTACAAAACTGGACTTAGACTTGAAGCTCTTTTAGCTGTTAGAAATCTACTAGATGAACAATATGTTAATCCATCAAATGCTAATCCTATAAATGATTACCCTATGCAAGGCATCAATATTTTTGCTGAGTTGAAGTACCGATTTTAACTAATTCTCTACTTTTAACAACTCCTCAGCACTCTTAGTATATAATCGCAACATTATTTCTCCATAAGGAATTGCCATGCGCGGTTATAAAATTTTTGCAGGTTCTGCAAGTGTAGAGTTTGCTAAAGAAATTTGTCAAGTTCTCGATGTACCATTAGGAAAGGCTGATATTAAAAAGTTTAGTGATGGTGAGATTTCAGTTCAAATCGCTGAGTCTGTTCGTGGTCGCGATGTATTTATCGTTCAAAGTACTGGGGCTCCATCAAATGACAACCTTATGGAACTACTCATAATGACAGATGCTCTTAAGCGTTCATCTGCACAGAGTATTACAGCAGTTGTTCCTTACTATGGTTATGCAAGACAAGACCGTAAGGCTGCTCCTCGTGTACCAATAACTGCAAAACTTGTAGCGAATCTTTATGAGACTGCAGGTATTGACCGTGTTGTTACTATGGATTTACATGCTGGACAGATTCAAGGTTTCTTTGATATTCCAGTTGATAATCTTTATGGTAGTATCACTTTTGAGCACTACATAAAGTCTAAAAACCTTAAAAATCCGATTATTGCTTCTCCAGATATCGGTGGCGTTGCTCGTGCAAGATACTTTGCAAAACGCATGGGTTTAGAGATGGTTATCGTTGATAAACGCCGTGAAAAAGCAAACGAATCCGAAGTTATGGGAATCATTGGTGATGTTAAAGGTTATGATGTAATCATGATTGATGATATGGTTGATACGGCTGGAACTATGGTTAAAGCAGCAACAGCTCTTAAGAACAAGGGTGCAACTTCTGTTATGGCTTGTGCAACTCATGGCGTTCTTAGTGGAAAAGCATATGAAAACTTAGAAAATGGTGAGTTAGATGAGTTAATCATTACAAACACACTTGATACAAAAGAGAACTCTAAGATAAAAGTCTTAACAGTTGCTCCACTTTTTGCAGAAGTTATTCGCCGCGTTTATCATAACGAAAGCGTTAACGGTCTGTTTGAATAGGTAAATAATTGAAAAACATTAGAAACTTCTCTATCATCGCACATATTGACCATGGTAAAAGTACTTTAGCTGACCGTATCATCCAAGAGTGTGGTTCTGTAAGTGAACGTGAAATGTCTACACAGATGATGGACACTATGGAAATCGAGCAAGAACGTGGTATTACCATCAAAGCACAATCAGTGCGTTTAGACTATGTCAAAGATGGTGAGCACTACATTCTTAATCTCATAGACACACCGGGACATGTTGACTTCTCTTATGAAGTAGCAAAATCTCTCGCATCAAGTGATGGTGCTTTACTTATCGTAGATGCAGCTCAAGGTGTTGAGGCTCAAACTATTGCGAATGTTTACTTAGCATTAGACAATGACCTTGAACTTATTCCTGTTATAAACAAGATAGATTTACCTGCTGCTGATCCTGATAAAGTTGCTGAAGAGATAGAGACATCTATCGGAATTGACGCCACTGATGCTTGTTTAGTATCTGCAAAAACTGGTGTTGGAATTCGTGAACTTATTGACGCGATAGTTGACAGAATTCCAGCTCCTGTTGGTGACCCTGAGGCTACAACAAAAGCCATTATTTATGACTCTTGGTTTGATCAGTACTTAGGTGCACTTGCACTTGTACGTGTTTTTGATGGTACTGTGAAAAAAGGTCAAAATATCAAACTTATGTCTAATGGTGAAGAACACCAGATACTAGACTTAATGTACCCACACCCAATGAAAAAAATCAAGACTAAAGTCATTGAGTGTGGTGAAATTGGGATTGTTGTTCTTGGTCTTAAAGAGGTTAGTGTAATTAACGTTGGTGATACTATTACTGATGTTAGGAATCCTACGGCGGAGCCTGTTGGAAAATATGAACCTGCAAAACCATTTGTATTTGCAGGAATTTTCCCAATTGACACAGATAAGTTTGAAGACCTTCGTGACGCACTTGATAAACTCAAACTTAATGATAGTTCTCTCTCTTATGAACCTGAAACATCAGTAGCACTTGGTTTTGGTTTTCGTGTAGGTTTTCTTGGAATGTTACATATGGAAGTTATCAAAGAGCGTTTAGAGAGAGAGTTTAACCTTGACCTAATAGCTTCTGCACCCTCTGTAATCTATAACGTTTACTTGAGTAATGGTGATTTTATTAATGTTCAAAATCCTTCTCAACTACCAGAAGTAAACAGAATTGATAGAATTGAAGAGCCTTATGTACGTGCTACTGTAATTACTCCTGCTGAGTACTTAGGAAATATCATAACGCTACTTATAAACAAACGCGGTACTCAAACGAAGATGACTTACCTAAATGAAGATAGAGTTATGCTTGAGTATGAAGTACCTATGAATGAAATCGTGATGGATTTTTACGATACTCTCAAAAGTATCTCAAAGGGTTATGCGTCTTTTGATTATGAGCCGATTGAGTTTAAAGTGGGAGACCTTGTCAAACTTGATATCAAAGTAGCGGGAGAAGCTGTTGATGCACTTAGTATTGTAGTTCCTCGTAATCAAGCTTTGTCTCGTGGTCGTATACTTGTTAAGAACATGAAAGAGCAGATTCCTAGACAACTTTTTGAGGTTGCTGTTCAAGCCTCTTTGGGTTCTCAGATAATCGCTAGAGAAACTGTGAAGTCTATGGGTAAAAATGTTACTGCCAAATGTTACGGTGGAGATATCACTCGTAAGCGTAAACTTTTAGAAAAACAAAAAGCTGGTAAGAAACGTATGAAGTCTATAGGTAGAGTTCAGCTTCCTCAAGAGGCCTTTATGTCTGTTTTGAAAATGGACTAAACGCAGACTATGCGTTGTTTGATATGTGAGAGTCTATCACTCAAACATATCTGTAACTCATGTCAAAAAGAACACCTAACACCCTCTCTTTATAAACGCCGTCTTCAAGATGGCACACTAGTCCTCTCTTTTTACAAATACAATGACATCAAAGACTTACTCCATACAAAACATACAGATATCGGTTTTTATATTTACAAGACTTTAGCAAAAAACAGTCTAAAAAAGTTTGCTGAAAATTTTATACTAGATGAAAAAATAGTCTCTATTGCTATAGATGATAATCCAAATGGAAAATATTCTCATACTGCTATACTTAACAAAACACTAGACTCATCTAGAATAAAACCACTACATAACAAATTAATAGCAAGAAATAGTGTCTCATACTCTGGAAAGAGTAAGGCTTATAGACTCTCTAATCCAAGAGATTTTAAGCTAGAGAAATTTAAACAAAAGAGTGTGATTTTAGTTGATGATATCATTACAACGGGAAGTACTTTACTCGAAGCCGTAAATACGTTAAAAGCAGCAGACAAAGAAGTTCTTCTTTGTCTAACACTTTGTGATGTAAGTCAAAAGTAGTGTTTAAAAGAGTCCTTTAAAAAACTTGTTTACTTCTTTTCTTATAGCCTTGGTAGCCTCTTTTTTTATAAGCTCTTGTGCATCTATATCAACCTTAGGTTTGTTGACATCCCCGGAGAGTTTCACACCTATAGGATTTCCATTTGCATTGATTTTAATCTCTGAATCAATAGTATTCTTTTTAGTATCTAGTTTAGTATTTTTTGTAGTGATAGCTGAACGATTCGATTTTAAATCAAGTAAAGCTATTATCTTCTCTTTATTGATTTTTGCACTCACATCACCCTTAAATGTCTCTTTATACATATTTGTACCTGCATACTGTTTTGCAAGGTCTAGCACTTGATTTCTTGTAAACTTACCTTGTGATAACTTTCCATCAAAAACTCCCTTGGCTTCTGCCAAGTTATACTTAACATCTGCGTTTATCAGTGACTTAAATATCTTTGGATACAGTAACATATCAAGTACTTTAAGTGTTTGCATTCCTTTTAGTGTTGCAGTGAAGTCATCATTATGCAGTTTTGCTATGAGTTTGCCATCGGCGATATTAGAGAATATACTAAAGTCTAAGTCCTTATCCTTTTTCATACGTCCATTTGCAGTTATTTTTCCCTTTAGATGTCTCCCCGAAACAAAAAAGAGTCTATCAAGATTATGGATTTTAACTTTATAGTCCGTATCTAAACTCTTCTGACTTATGTTAAACTTTGCACTTTTTATATCTAGGTTGACAAGGTTTGAGTTAAAGTCAATTTTTGTATCCACTACATCCTTTGATAACTTTGAGCTTGTTGTTGCATTAAAAGTTGTACGAGGCATCATAGACTTAAAGCCGTAAGTTTTTGTTAAGTACTTCGAGTCTAGTTTCCCCTTATAAATCTTAGAATTTATCATACCGTCAAGATTATTTACATCTGCGTTTGTAATGTTGATATTTAAGTCAAAAAGTCCATCTGTATAGTGAGGCTGTTTAAGTACTGCCAAAACCTCTTGGATAACTAAGCCTTTTATATCAGCAGTCACTTTAGAAGGTGCAAAGTTAATAAGCTCAGCTCTAAAGGTAGTTTTAGATGATGCAATATCACTCTCCCCATCCACTACAAGAAGTGCTGCATCTCCAATCACCGTACCATTAAGATGCAGAGGCATGTCTAATTCTGCTTGAAGTAATTCTTTGAGTGTTTTCAACTCTTCTAAATTTACTTTATAGACCACATTCATCGATTGAGAAAATAGTGAATAATCTCCTTTTATAGAGATAGTATTATTTTGATTAAGTGTGATAAATATCTCAAAATCACTTAAACTCAGTCTATATATATCGAGTTTTGAGTCAAGTTTTGTTTGTGCCTGAATTTTCTCCTGTATTGTAGGAGCTATAAGTCCATTTCCAAAAGGTGTAAATATCAATATATATATACTTGTCAGTAAGAAACCAACTGTCCCAACTATCCATGCTACTATTTTCATTTCTTTTCCTTAATGTTCTAATGTATATTTTAAACGGGAATGTATACCGTAAACTTTGAGCCTTTAGTCTCTTTAGTTTCAAGTTCAAGTGTTCCTTTTAATTTTTGAGTCACAAGGTTATATGTGATGTTAAGTCCAAGTCCTGTTCCCCCAGCATTTCTCTTTGTTGTTACAAAAGGATCAAAGGCTTTTTTCTTCATCTCTTCATCCATACCTGCACCATTATCTGAAAAACTCAGCTCAAATACACCATCATCTAGATTAAGCTTGATTGTGATGATTGCATTTTCTTTTTTAAATTCAAAAGCATGTATGATAGCATTTTGAATTAAGTTATTTAGTAACTGAGCAAATACCCCTGGGTAAGAGTTAATCATCAAGGTATTAGGAGATTCAATAATTACTTTTACAGGGATTTGTTTGAGTTTTGAGTTAAAAGTTTGAATTACTTCTTTTGTATACTCAACTATATCAAAGTCGCGTTTGTCTTCGATACTTTGATCCACAGATATCTTTTTAAAACTCCGGATTAAAGAAGCTGCACTATCTACACTTTTAAAAAGTAATCTTGCTGTTTCATTTAAACTAATCAGCGTCGATTCAAGATAAGATTTTTTCATCGTACCATCATTCATACTTTTAAGTAGTTCTGCTGTCTCTTGTTTAATAATACTACTTCCGGTAATTGCATTACCCAGTGGAGTGTTTACTTCATGTGCAACACCACTAACAAGTGCTCCAAGAGATGCCATCTTTTCAGATTCAACTAGCTGTGTTTGTGCTTTTTTTAGTGTGTTAAGTGATGTGACTAGTTCTTTAGTTCTCTCCTCCACTCTACTTTCTAACTCTACTGTAAATCTCTGTAGTTCTTTTTCATGTTTATTAATAGACTGCATTAAAACATTAAAAGAGCTATAAAGCTTTCCTATCTCATTTGTAGAGTTATACTCTAACTTAGTTCCATATTCTTTCGTTTGGGATAAATATTCTAAACTATCAGAAAGTTCTACAATAGGATAAATCAATTGTTTGGAAACCTTATAAATAATAGCACCCATTAGGATTAATAGAACTAATGAAAATATAAGCATATCTGTTAAAGCTTCTGTTAAAAATTTCTTTAAAGAACTTACATCTTTTTCAAGATATAAAACACCATAATACTCGTCATTTAAAATCAAAGGTTCTTTCACTACATAAGAATTTGCATTAAAAGAATTTTTACTCTTTACTCCATCACTTACAAACCAAGATTCTTTTTGCTTATCGATTACTCCTTTCACTGTTCTCTTATAATTATTATGCTTATACTGACCAAAAAGTAATCCATCTTCTAAAAAGACTTGTACTTGTAGTATTGATTTGTTCTGTTTTAAGTACTCTAAAGAATTTTCCAAACCTTCTTTATCCATGAATAGAATTGGGGCTATTGCATGGTTAGCGACCAACCCTGCTTCAATCTTACTCTCATTAATAAAGGAGTTCTTCTGGTATCCATAGGATGTTATAAGACTATACGAAAAACCTAACAAAAGGGTTAATATAACTAAGAAAAATATAGAAAGGTTAATTTGTACTTTAAAAGATAAATTATGTAACTTCATTACTTAACCTTCACAGGATTGATAATTTGTGATGCTGCTTGTAGTAATCTATAATTTACATTGAGTTCAGTTTTTAACAGTGCCCCATGATTTATCGCTATTTTTATTTTCTTATCTTTTAAGTAGAGGGCCATTATAAAGCCTTCATATAACTTATCCACTCTATCACTTACAAGTAGTGTATGAATTAAATGTTTACGATTTATCTTTTCTCGTAGATTATCATCTATCTTTGAAGAGTAAAATATATCACAGTTATATAAGTCTTCTTTATTACCTATACTAAAAACTTGTATGGGGAGTTTTTTATACTTCTTATCTTTATAAAGCTTTCTAAAAGTGTTGTACATATCATCATCTTTATATATGCATACATTAAACTCTTCTCTACCTTGCTTATAAGTAATCAACTGACTTATTCTACTTAGTATAATACCTTTTAGTCTATTTTCATTCTCATTTGCATAAGAAAGAGTTGTAATCAAAATCAATATACAACAAGATATTAAGAGTTTCATAATTTCCTCTAATTAATTAATTCAGGTTTTGGTTCACCAAAATAATAGCCTTGAGCATAGTCAACACCCATCCCTTTTACTATCTCATATATCTCTTTTGAGTGAACATATTCAGCTACTGTTTTAAAGCCTATTCTATTTGTAAAGAAAAGTATAGACTCTGTAATTATTTGAGAAGTTTTATTTGTATCTATATCTTTTATAAAACTACCATCAATTTTAATACTCTCATAACTATGTTTACCAAGTTGCGAGAAGTTAGAGCATTCAGCTCCAAAATCATCTATACTCAGGGAATAACCTAATGCAGTTAGTTTATTTAAGTTTTCAGTCGCGACTATGTTTCCATTCATACTTGTCTCTTCAAGAATTTCAAATACTACTCTACTGCTATTTATATTATATTTTTTAGAGGTCATTGTTATATATTCAATGAAGTCATTCTCTGCTAAATCATGATCTGTAATATTAATCGAGAACATTAAGTCATTATTCTGAAATTTTTGGCAAGATTTTTCAAAAACTCTTTGTGTGATTTGATGTAAATACCCTGCATAGCGTGCCGTAGGTAAAAAATGAAATGGAGAATATATCTCTTCCTCGTATTTTAAACGTACTAAGGCTTCATATTTTACAATTTTATTTGTGGCACACTCAACAATTGGTTGAAAATAAACGAGTATATTATCATGCTTTAAAGCATGGGCTATTCTTGTCGTCCAATTATTATTTTCTTCTATATATGCGAAGTAGTCTTTTGATTCATCATAGTATTCAACCCGGTTACGGGATACTTCTCTTGCCTGCCTAAGTGCAATTTCTGCTTTTTGAATTATATTTCCCAGTTGATAATTAACAATTCCTATACTCACACGTATATATAAAGATAAATCATTTAACTCAAAAGGGGAGTTGTCAAGAAGGGTTTTTACTGTTGCAACTTCATTTTCGAGTAGACTTTTATCTGATGATTGTACTGAAATTGCAAAAAGATCAGCTTCTAGTCTATATAAAGTCATATTAGGTTTTAATACTTTTGTGACAATTACGCTTAGATGAATTAAAACCTGATCACCTACATCAAATCCATATACATCATTTAAAAGTGAAAACCCATCAATATCTATAAGCATCAATGTTTGCGGTTTTGTAGAATCTAAATCATCTATCAGTTGTTTTCGATTGGGTAAAGAAGTAAGTTTATCAGTTACGAGTAAATTATAAATTTCATTTTTCTTATTGAGCAGTTCTATGAGTTGTGTGTACTGTACCAATGCTGTTCTGATTGTAGTGTAGAGTTTATCTGTAGTGAGTTCTGTTTTTTCTTTATAATCATTGATATCATAGTTATCTATCACATATCGTTCAGGAGCCTCACCTGGCTGACCTGTTCTTATGATAATCCTACTCATATCATTATGCAACTCACTTCTAATGAACTTAGCGATATCTAAACCAGATGTATTTGTTTCCATAACAACATCAAGTAAAATCACTGCAATGTCATCATGCAGAGGTAAAACTTCTCGTGCTTCTTTTTCACTATATACAGAGATGAAGTCTATTTTATGATTATTGTATTGAAAAGACTTTAAAGCTAATTTTGTAAATGCATGCACTTCATTGTCATCATCAATAATCATAACTTTAAATGCTTTACTTAGTTCAGGTAGCTTGTCTGTCGCTTCAGGTGCGAATACTAATTCATCGTTCATATAAAAACCTATTATTCATTTAATTATATTATACATAGGTTTTTATTAATAGGGCTTAAAGCACTCAATCAGAGAGTCAAATAACATACTTGATAGTATTAGACTAAACTTATCTAACAATATTATATAAAGATATACTTGACATTGTTACACTCAATGTGTATAATGTGACTATCTTTTAAATCAAAGGAGTTATTTAACAATTATGTCTAAAGAAGAAATACAAGATGAAAACCTCGTAAATGAGGAAGAAGTCATAGAAAATGAAGAAGTTGTTACAGATGAAGCTGAGGCTGAAGCAGAAGCAGTTGAAAATGAGTTTGAACTTTTAGAAGCAGAGTTAATCGCACTAAAAGACAAATATGCTCGTGTTCATGCTGATTTTGATAACATCAAAAAAAGACTTGAACGTGAAAAATATACAGCAGTTGAATATGCAAACGAAAAATTTGCTAAAGATATGATACCTGTACTTGATGCACTTGATGGTGCTATGAAGTCGATAGAAGGGGAAGCTGATAAAGCAGAACTCTTTGACAAACTTAAAGAGGGAATAGAGCTGACTCATAAGTCTTTTTTAACGCAACTTGATAAGCATGGCGTTACATTAGTAAGTCATGACGAACCTTTTGATCCTAACATTCACAATGCTATTCAAGCAATTGATAGTGAAGATGTTGAGAGTGGACAGATAGTTCAAACTTTTCAAACAGGTTATAAGTATAAGAGTCGCCCTCTAAGAGAAGCGATGGTAATAGTAGCCAACTAAATTAATCACGATAATTGGAACACGTTCCAATTATCTGCGCTAGCGCTGAGCCACTAAAGTACAAAATGCTATCGGCATTTTCACTGGCTGAGTTAAACAAATAAATTTAAAATAAATAAATTAAGGAATTAAATATGAGTAAAGTAATCGGAATAGATTTAGGAACAACAAATTCATGTGTAGCAGTTTACGAGGGTGGTGAAGCGAAAATCATCCCAAACGCAGAGGGTAAAAATACTACTCCATCAGTTGTAGCATTTACAGATAAGGGCGATGTTCTAGTTGGAGATCCAGCTAAACGCCAAGCTATCACAAATCCTGAAAAGACTATCTCTTCTATTAAGAGAATTATGGGTCTTATGATGAATGAAGAAAATGCAAAAGCTGCTCACGATAAAGTTACATATAACATAGTAGATAAAGATGGTGCTGCTTGTGTTGATGTTGCTGGTAAAATTTACACACCACAAGAAATTTCTGCAAAGATTCTTACAAAACTAAAAGAAGATGCTGAAGCTTACATCGGTTCAACTGTAACTGACGCTGTTATTACTGTTCCTGCATACTTCAATGATGCACAACGTAAAGCTACAAAAGATGCGGGTACTATCGCTGGACTTAATGTTCTTCGTATTATCAACGAGCCAACTGCTTCTGCACTTGCTTATGGTTTAGAGAGTAAAGCTGAAGAAAATGTACTTGTTTATGACCTTGGTGGTGGTACATTTGATGTTACTGTTCTTGAGATTTCTGATGGTACATTTGAAGTTCTAAGTACTGATGGTAATGCATTTTTAGGTGGAGATGATTTTGATAATAAAATCGTTGATTTCTTAAATGCTGAGTTTAAATCATCTCACGGTATTGAGCTTAAAAATGACAAGATGGCACTTCAACGTCTTAAAGATTCTGCTGAAAACGCGAAAAAAGAACTTTCATCTGCAACTGAAACTGAGATTAACTTACCATTTATCACAATGACAGAAGCTGGACCACAGCATTTAGTTGTAAAACTTACTCGTGCTAAATTTGAGGGTATGATTGCTGATTTAGTTGAAGAAACTATCTCTCATATTGATACTGCGATGAAAGAATCTGATTTAGATATGAACGAAATCAAAGAAATCATCATGGTTGGTGGATCAACTCGTGTTCCAATGGCTCAAGAAGCTGTTTCTAAATACTTCGGTGGTAAAGACTTAAACAAGGGTGTTAACCCTGATGAAGTTGTTGCTGCAGGTGCTGCTATTCAAGGTGGTGTTTTAAGAGGAGATGTTAAAGATGTTCTTCTTCTTGATGTTACTCCATTAAGCCTTGGTATCGAGACTTTAGGTGGCGTTATGACTAAGATTATTGAAAAGGGAACTACGATTCCTGTTAAAAAATCTCAAGTTTTCTCAACTGCTGAAGATAACCAACCAGCCGTTTCTATCTCTGTTGGTCAAGGTGAACGTGAGTTTGCTAAAGATAACAAATCACTTGGTCTTTTTGAGCTTGGAGATATTCCAGCAGCACCACGTGGTGTACCTCAAATCGAAGTAACTTTTGACATCGATGCAAATGGTATTTTAACTGTTTCTTCAGAAGACAAGGGTACGGGTAAAAAACAATCAATCACTATCTCTGGATCATCTGGACTTAGCGAAGAAGAAATCAACAAAATGGTTCAAGATGCAGAAGAGAATAAAGCTGCTGATACTGAACGTAAAGAGTTAGTTGACCTTAAAAACCAAGCGGATGCACTTATTGTTCAGACTGAAAAGTCTATGACTGAAATGGGTGATACACTTGAAGCAGAAGAAAAAGCAAAAATCGAAGCTGCGATAGTTGAGCTTAAAGATGTTCTTAAAGATGAGTCTGCAACTAAAGAGCAAATCGAAGAGAAAGTAAAAGTACTTACAGAAGCTGCTCATAAAATGGCAGAAGAGATGTACAAAAAAGAGCAAGACCCTGAAAAGGCTGAAGCTGATGCTAAAAAGAAAAAAGAAGATGAAGACGTTATAGACGCTGAGATTGAGTAATTTAACTTTACTTTAGTACAATATAGAGATACACTTATAAAGGTATCTCTATGTTACAAAAAATAAAACACTACTTCAAAGAACTCCTCTTTTTCACTCTCTTTATTACTATTTTTGCAAACGGACTCAGTCTTTATAAAGCACAAGAACTTAACAAAAGTGACTTAGCCCTTACACCTACAAAACTTATAAACAGTACTCTTTTCACTCCAGACACAAATAAACCCCTTATGGTACATATTTGGGCTACCTGGTGCCCTATATGCAAAGTAGAAGCTGACAATATTAATAGAGTTGCACAATACTATGAAGTTGTTAGTATCGCTGTAGATTCGGGAACTGACTATGACATACATACATATATGCAAGCACATGATTTAGGATATAAAGTGATTAACGATAACTCAAATCATATCTCTGATAGATTAAATATACATATTTTTCCTACTACCCTTATTTATGATAAAAATCAGAAGTTAGTATTTAGCGAAGTTGGTTACACAAGTAGTTTTGGATTGTTTATAAGAATGTTATGGGTTTCGTTCTAGAAGGTAATATTAAAGAAGTTACATAAAGAGATAAACTCTCTATGTAAGGTATATCAAAGAGATTAGTCTTTGATATTAACTGCGTATGCTTTATCAGATAAAGGCACCCATGGGCGCTTAATATGCTGAGGACGACGTAGTTTGTCATTAGAGTCAAGAGGACGAGTAAGTTGATCTCTCCACCCTTGGTAAATTTTAAAGTTATTTTCATAGTTAACTTGAATATCACCAATCTTATCACCTGGCTGAGCAGGCTCTAAAATAACTTTCTGGTGCCAACAATGCATACCAGAAATTGGATCTGGGTGAGCAGCTGCCACAGCATTTTGCCATGAACCACTTAGACCATCCCACCAAATATTTCCAGTATCACGGTTATACTCAGCAAATCTATCAGTCTCAAAAGGTTTAAGACCCTCTACATACTTAAGTTTACCGATTTTACCATCCATTTGCATCTCTGCAGTTGGAACACCAAAACTATTCATACCACTAGTTCCATCATAATCTTCGATTTTGATTTGACCCGCTTTAGTACCAACATTTTCAGGTGAGTGAGCCATGAACTTAGGATCGTTCATATTTCTCTCTACTGGTTGAGAATCAACTTTACCATCAGTTACACCGTTTGGTATAGTAATAGAGTTTACAAGTTTCCATCTACCACCATGGTGTGAACAAGCAAGAGTTCCTGGAAGAACACCCTCAGTTGGTACAGCCATAGCTACAAAATAACCTGACTCAAGCCCTGTTACTGTATCTGTAATTCTTACACGAATAGAATCACCACGTTTGAAACCTTGACGCTTAGCATCCGGAGTTGAAATCCAGATAGGGTCATGATTTTGTGAGATTTCCATAAGGTGCTTAGAGTTACCTGAACGAGTATGGATGTTATATGGTAAACGGAATACAGTATTAAGTGCATACTCATTTTTACTTTCATCCATATACATATGGTCAACATGAGAAACGATTTCTGGCATTGCCTTTTTCTCTTCTAATGTTCTAGGATAGAATGGAATCGCATATTCTGGCCATTTCCAATCATCAGCAAGCCATTCACAGAAGAAGTCAAGTTTTTTATCTAAAGTTGCAAAACCTTCATATTTCTTACCTTCAATTTCAATACCGATAGATTTTTTCTTACCATTATGTTCAGCTGTCATTACACCTGTACGTTTATCTATCTCAACATGATGCTTGTCATATTTATGACCATGAGCGATGTAGTTTTTACCATCATCTTTCACTTCGCGTTCTTGTGCAGAGTAGATTTTATTCTCTTCTAACCAAGCCCCGTGATCTCTCATGTACTCATAAACTGGATATTCAGCATCTTTGTATCTTTCATCTGAAGTTGCAGTTGCTTTAAGATTTGGTAAGTTGTCACCAAATGCAGCATCATACCACTCAGCAATAGTAACTGGTTTACCTGGGTTCTTTTTAGATTCCCACATTTTTTTGATACCAAGTTTACCAGTTGGATCAATGTAGTTAACACACATATCAAACCAGAACTCGTTCTCTTCCCAAACTTCACCAAGACCCGCTTTAATGTGCGCTTCAAGAGTAGCACGAGCAGGGTTTTTAGGTTTCCATCCAGATTTCTCTAAAGCAACACGCATAACTGGTTGACGGAAAGAAGTCCATCTTGCAGGCATTGTAGCTTCAGAGTGCTGATCGTGACGCTCACCAGCTAGACCAACAGGAAGAATATAATCAACATACCAGTTAGTCTCACTCCATGTAGGAGAAAGATTAAATGTAAGTTCCATTTTAGTCTCATCTTTGATTGTTTCAATCCATCTGAAACCATCAGGATTAATCCAAACTGGATTGTACATACGTGGAATCCAAACAGCCAGCTTAGTAGGAACATTTAAGCCCTTAGCCTTCCATTTGTCTTGCCACTCAGTATCCGCAAGTAAGTGAGGAAGTAAGAATGACATTTCATATGTTGAAAGAGGCCATTCTGGTGGCCATGAAAGCTCATTGTAAACATCTACTTTAGGGATATTAGCCCCGCGTTTACCTTGACCAACAGTAGAACTACCACCTTTACCAGCTACCGAAATAACATGGAAGTGGTGGAAGAAAGTTCCACCTTCAGGACCGATAGCACCACGAAGAGCTATTGGTAAGAAACCTGTACGACCACTCATCCAACCACCACGGTTACCAGCTGCAGATGCACGCCAGAAATATGATGATATAGCAGTTCCAGCCCAGATGAACATATCATAAAGTTCTTCTAGTTTATGTGCAGGAACACGTGTTTCTTTTGCTACGTGAGCAAGTGTATATGGTGTATAAAGCTCTTGAAGTGTATCTAAGAATGCATCAAAATCATTTTTAGTTGGAGCTTTAGAGATATACCCTTTTTCTACCATAAAGTCTAAATATTTCTTATTATCTAAGAATACTTCCCAGTTCATCCATTTTTTAACGAAATCACGATCAACTTTACCTTCATTCAAAATTCTTTGAGCTAAGTATAAGTAAATAAGTGGTTCAGTTCCAGGCCATGAAGCAATCCATAAGTCTGCCATACCAGCAGAGTTAGACATACGAGGATCCATAACTATAAGTTTTGCACCTTTTGCTCTAGCATCTGCAATAAATGAAGCAGATTGTTGGAAATAGTGACCAGCATCAGCAGCATGAGATGAGTTAAGGAAGATTAACTTCGCATTAGCCCAATCCGGAGACGATCTATCATCATTTGCCCACTGAATAGTTGGTGTACGACCACCTGAAGAACAGATGTTTGTATGTGAGTTGAATGCATCAGACCCAAGAGTATGCCATACTTTACCAGTAAAACCATTCTCATTTGGACGACCAACATGAAACATAACAGACTTTTTAGATAACTCATCACCTACAGCAAGAGTATCTCCCATCTTTTTACCGATAGTAGTCATAGCTTCGTCCCAAGTAGTACGAATCCACTTACCTTCACCACGAGCAGAACCCGGAGCACGTTTAAGTGGAAATGCTATACGATCTGGATCGTACATTTGACTTTGAGTTGCATAACCTTTTGCACAGTTTCTACCACGAGAACCTGGGTGCAATGGGTTACCCATATACTTTTTAACTGTGAAAGTTTTTTTATCAATCCAAGCTGTTAGACCACAAGATGCTTCACAGTTTGAACATGCAGTTGGAACGATCATATAATCGTTAACTTCAATACCATCTGGGTTTGCTTCGCTTCTTACACCTTTACGCTCAATACCACCACGCTTCCAGTCGTCTCCATCTAACTCTTTAAAGTCAGCCCACTCTTCCATTGGTGGGTAAAATGATAATGAGTCCGGAGTATCAGTAAACTTACTCTCCGTGATAGACTCTGCCATTGCATCAGCAGTAAATACGCCTTTTGCAATAGCGGCACCAGCAACAGTAAATGCAGCGCCTTTTAAAAATGTTCTTCTACTTTGTAAATACATTAATTGTTTCTCCCTAACTCATTGGTAATAACTGTGGAATAATTAACCATACATGTTTAACCATGAATAATCCCACAAGTGCTAATATCGCTGCTAATTTTAAAATAGCTTCGCTTTTTGAACTTCTACTTAATACTATTAATACCATAGGTATAATAAAAGTCATCCATTGACCTAACCAGAACATAACTGTATATGGTCCGTCACCTTTGATATACTCTAAAGTAAATGCAATCTCTTCTGCTTTCATTGGTCCAAATACATACTCTGACATATAAATTATAAACGCCATTAATGCACTTAATCCAAGAACAACACCAAGTGTTTGTTTCGCTTCATAAGTTAATTTGCTTCCACCTAAAAGAATCATAAACGCTGAACCTGAAAGAGTTGCTGCAAGAATCATCTGTGCTGACTCTGCTGGCATTTGCCATAGTTCACGTGCAGTACACTGTGCTAAAAGAGCTGCTGTATAAAGTGTAACTGGGATAGCTAAAATAGTTACCCATAAAAATACTTTATCATAAGTCTCATCTTGCTTTTTCCATGCTAAGAACACTAGAAGTGTTAAAAGACCTAGGAAAGTTGATGCCATAAATGACCCAATAGTAATAGCCGAAGTTAAATGAGGATAGAAAAAGATATGCCACATTCTAAATGGTTGGTGTAAATCAGCAAGTGTAAATAGTAAAAATATATTAATAAACACGAATGCAGCGATTGCAGTCGGTAGTCTTAAATTTTTTACTGATTCTGGATGCATTCTCATTAAAATGAAAAGCATAAAAATTACACCAGTACCTATACTTTTTGCCCACATATTCATAGTTACAAACCAAGGCCAAACTATACCTGGAATTGCTACATCTAAAGTTACCACAGCATTTGTAGCTGCTAAAATCTCATGTGCTGCCATTAGTGGTGTCCTCCTACTGGAAGTGTCGTGATTTTGTTAAATAGTGAATGACCATCAACTCTATGAGAAGCAAGTGGGTTAAGACTTACATTACCACCACCTACATAATAGTGATGAGGGTTAGTACCCTTCTCAGGTTTACGTACTTGAACATTAGACTGATTCACTTGAATATATCTAGAAATATTTGAAGATGCATCATCTAAATCACCAAAAATATTTGCTTCAACAGGACAAGCTACAACACAAGCAGGCATCATTGAAGAAGCGATACGGTGCGCACAATATGTACATTTATCAGCTGTTTGTGTTTGTGGGTCTATATAGATTGCTCCATAAGGACAAGCCATAATACAACCGGCACAACCAATACAACGCTCTTTATCAATGTTTACAATTCCATTATCAAGATAATGAAGAGCAGATACTGGACAAATTCTCTCACATGGAGCATTCTCACAGTGATTACATCTTAAAGGTGTAAAAGTTCTCTTTGTTTCTGGGAATGTACCCACATCTACATATTTAACACGTAATCTCCATGTACTAAGTGGAACTTCGTTCTCCACTTTACATGCGATCTCACATCCTTTACAACCCATACACAGGTGTAAATCAACTAGGAAACCTAATTGCATATATTCTCCTTTGGCCGTCTAACGGCTAGTTTAGATTTATAACTACGACTTATTTTACATTAAAAAAGCCACTAACATTATGTAAAAAGGGCTTTTTTACTGCTAATATATTATCTAAGTTATCTTAAAGGAATTATAAATTTATTGTAATTTTATGATTATTTTTTATGAAGTGGGTAGTTTTATCTTGCTTATCTACAAGTGTAAAGAAAGCGTAAAGAATTCTTGTAGATAATTGGTATATTTTATTTTAACCTGACACGTACAGATTGCTCATGAGCAGTCAATCCCTCGGTGTTTGCAATTAAAGCACACTCTTCACCTATCTCATTTATAGCTTGTTTACTAAAAGATATAATTGATGTCTTTTTCATAAAGTTTTCTACTCCTAATGGTGAGTAAAACTTAGCTGTTCCACCAGTTGGAAGAGTATGGTTTGGACCAGCCACATAATCTCCAATTGCTTCGGGAGTATTGTGACCTAAGAAAATAGCCCCTGCATGCTTAATAAATGGAAGTAACTCAAAAGGTGAAGCTGTTGCAACTTCTAAATGCTCCGGAGCTATGTCGTTCATAAGTTTAATAGCTTCATCCATATCTGCAGTAACGATAATGGCACCACGATCTTCAATAGATTTTCGAGCTATCTTTTCACGAGGAAGTTTAACAAGCCAGTTTTCTAACTCTACCTTTACCTCATCAGCTAATTTTTGAGAAGGAGTTATAAGTATAGAGCTTGCCATCTCATCATGTTCAGCTTGTGAGAGTAAATCAATGGCTAGGTGATTAGCATTTGCACTATCATCAGCTAAAATCCCTATCTCGCTAGGTCCGGCTATCATATCTATATTTACATCACCAAAAACCATTTTTTTAGCAGTGGCTACAAAAATATTTCCCGGTCCTGTTATTACATCTACTTTAGGAATGTTTTGCGTTCCATATGCCATAGCAGCGATTGCCGAAGCACCACCTACTTTATATACTTGATCCACTCCACATAAGTGACAAGCGGCAAGTAAGAGTTCATTTGGTTCGTTATCAGGTGTTGGAGTACAGATAACTATATTTTCAACTCCTGCAACCTGTGCTGGAATCACATTCATAAGAAGTGAAGAGGGGTATGCCGCTTTCCCACCAGGAATATATAATCCAGCACTATCAACAGCAGTTACTTTTTGACCGAGTATTGTGCCGTTGTCTTCAGTATCAAACCATGATTTTGGTTTTTGCTTCTCGTGATATACTTTAATTCTATCATATGCTAAGTGCAGAGCAGACTTTAGTTTTGGTTCTAAGTTGTCATAGGCCTTACTCATAGACTCAGTAGATATCTTTAAATCTTCATCAGACGAGGGAGTCCAGTTATCAAACTTAGCTATATGCTCTTTAAGTGCAGAATTTTTTTTCTCTTTTATCTCTGATATGATATTTCCTACGATAACACTTACATGTTCCATATCCATCTTTCCGCGTCCAAGTAACTCTTCGAAATGTGTAGCAAAATTTGCATCACTTGATTTTATAAACATCATTATTTATTTACTCTCTTTATAATTTACTTTTTTAAACTCTTTTTTGACAACATTTAAAGCTTGTAAAAAACCTTCTACTCCAACAGCACCCATAAGTGGTTGATACATAGGATGACCATTTGGTGATAAAAACCATAGAGTTGGTGTAGCAGGTCTCCATAACTCTTCTGGTGTATAGTCATCTTCATCACTATAAGAGACGATAGAGATAAAGTCTTTATTTAACGTTTGGATTACTTGCTTATCAGCAAATGTAGTCTTTTCTAATACAACACAGTACCTACAAGTATGACGGGAGAAGACAAATAATATAGGTTTGTTTTGCTTTTTTGCTTCAAGTATTCCACTTTGAAAATCTTTTGCCCATACTATTTCATTTGCTAGTAGTGAACTTGTCAGTAATACCATAGTTAATAATAATTTATACATGTCTTTTTACCTTTTTTAATAACTCTATTGAGCACTCTTCTACACTTTTGCCATTAACATCGACTACAATATCTGCTAATTTTAAATACTCAGGACGCCGTGCATCATATAACTCTTTTGCTTTTTCTAAATCAGCTAAAAGAGGACGTTTTTTTAGTTTTTTCACTGCGTTTGAATGCTCTTTAATGCGTTTGATAATCGCATCAAACGGAGAATCAAGTAGTACTATTATACCTATATTTTTTATGTTTGTTTGTTTATAAAAGCCACCACCTGTAGATATAAGAGTATTTTGAACACTCATTTGCAGCCATTTTGATACACTTTTTTCTAATTTTCTAAAATACTCTTCACCATCTTTTTCAAATATAGTCTTAATTCTTCTATTTTCCATAGACTCTATGAGGTCGTCCGTGTCAATAGCCATATACTTAGAGTTTTTAATAACTTCCCTAGCAACACTACCCTTACCTACACCCATAAAACCAATCAATATAATATTTTTCAAAATCTCATTTCCTTAATTCTAACGACATTATATATAAATAAAATAATTTAGAATTTAAGTGAGCTATTTTATCTGCTATTTAATAAGAAAAGGTATAATTACTTTTTAAAATTTAAGATATAGGTATATGTATGAAAAACAAAAGATATATTACATTAGGATTTTTTTCCACCGCCCTCTCACTTGGTCTATTCTTCTCTTCTACTCTTATGGCTAATTCTTCGTCTAAGAATACAGAAGCTTCTCGCTTAGAATCACTCGCAAAATTTTCAAAAGTTATTAGTATTGTTGAGCAATACAATGTTGATGATATCACTATTGAAGAGCTTATGGACAAGGCACTTGACGGTATGATGAAAAACCTTGATGCACATTCAAATTTTCTTTCACAAAAAGACTATAAACGACTTCAAGTTCAAACAAATGGTGAATTTGGTGGACTCGGTATTACTGTGGGTATGAAAAATGGTGCATTGACTGTAATCGCACCTATTGATGGAACTCCTGCTGATAAGGCTGGTTTAAAATCTGGTGATATTATCTTAAAAATCGATAAAAAATCAACTATTGGTATGACGATTGATGAAGCTGTATCACTTATGCGTGGTAAAGTTGGTGACCCAATCGATGTAGCTATTGTTCGTAAGGGCGAGCTAAAGCCACTTCCTATTCATATCGTTCGTGGTATTATTACTATCGAATCTGTTCATACAAAAATCATAAATGAAGATACACTTTACATTAGAGTTGCTAGTTTTGACAAGAAAGTTGCTGGAGATGTTTCAGAGGCTATCAATAAGTATAGAGCGACAACAAAAGGAATTGTTTTAGATTTACGTAACAATCCTGGTGGTTTACTTGACCAAGCAGTTGACTTAGTTGACATATTTGTTGATGAGGGAAAAATAGTCTCTCAAAAGGGAAGAAAAGATAGTGACAATAAGTTATACTCAGCAAGTAAGCGCACAACACTTACAAAAGTTCCTTTAGTTATTCTTATAAATGGTGGAAGTGCAAGTGCATCAGAAATCGTTAGTGGTGCACTTCAAGATCACAAACGCGGTATTTTAATAGGTCAAAACACATTTGGAAAAGGGAGTGTGCAAGTTGTCCTTCCTATCACTAAAACTGAGGCTATCAAACTCACTATTGCTAGATACTATTTACCAAGTGGACGTACAATTCAAGCTGTTGGAGTAAAACCTGATGTCGAGGTAGCACCAGGTGAAGTAAAAACACATAAAAATGAATTTGCTATCAAAGAAGCTGACCTGAAACAACATCTCGAAGAAGAACTTGAAAAAGTAGATGGAGATAAAGAAGAAACCAAAGCAGATACAAAAGAGAAAAAAGATATAATCACGCCCGAAATGTTAAATAAAGATATTCAACTTAAATCTGCTGTTGATATTCTAAAAGCTTTAATAATTACACAAGGAAAATAACAATGGAAAAGAGAGCGCTACTCTACGAAGGTAAGGCAAAACGACTATACCTTACAGATGATGCCAATTTAGTCATTTCTGAGTTTAAAGATGACCTTACTGCATTTAATGGTGAAAAAAAATCAAGCGAAGCGGGAAAAGGTGCCCTTAACAATAAGATAAGCACAGAACTTTTTAAACTTCTTGAGTCAAAGGGTATTCCAACTCACTTTGTAGAGATGCTTGATGACAACCATATGCTTCATACAAAAGTAGATGTTATTCTTATCGAAGTAATTGTAAGAAATATCGCTACAGGATCACTTACTCGTAACCTCGGTATAAAAGATGGAACAGTTTTACCTTTTACACTTGTTGAGTTTGATTATAAAGATGACGATTTAGGTGATCCAAAACTTAACGACCAACATTGTCTTATTTTAGGACTTGTAGATCATCAAGATGAATTAGATAAACTCCGTCGTATGGCACGAGAAATAAATGACATTTTAAAACCTTACTTTGAAGAAAAAGGTCTTAATCTTGTTGACTTTAAACTTGAGTTTGGAAAAGACAGTAATGGTAATATCATTTTAATAGATGAAATAAGTCCTGATAACTGTCGTTTTTGGGACATAGAGTCTGGTGAGAAGATGGATAAAGATAGATTTCGTCAAGGTTTAGGTGGGCTTACAGTAGCTTATGAGCAAGTATTAAATAGAATTTTAGGAAAATAGTATGACAGCAATAGTAAATGTATCTTTAAAAACAGGTGTTTTAGACTCTCAAGGAAAAGCAGTGCATCATGCACTTGATTCTTTAAGTTTCCAAGGTGTTTCAGATGTTCGTGTTGGTAAGCAGATAGTTTTAAAACTTGATGAAACGGATAGAGATAAGGCAATGGCTGAAGTTACTAAAATGTGTGAAGAGATTCTAGCGAACACTGTAATCGAAGACTACAAGATAGAGTTAATCTAATGAAAGTTACAATACTTCAATTTCCTGGGACAAACTGTGAGTACGATACACAGCATGCTTTTGAGCAGTTAGGTGCTACTACTGAAATCATTTGGCACAAAGCAGAGTCTCTCCCAAGTGATACTGACTTACTTGTAGTTGCTGGTGGTTTTTCTTATGGAGATTACCTTCGTTCTGGTGCTATTGCAAGGTTTAGTCCTGTTATGAAAGCGGTAACAGAGTATGCCAACAAAGGCGGAAAAGTGCTTGGAATCTGTAATGGTTTTCAAGTTTTAACTGAAGCTGGGTTACTTCCAGGTGCACTTAAACGCAACGATGGACTTCACTTTATCTCTAAACACCACACTTTAAAAGTAGAAAATAGTGATAATATTTTCTTAGAAAAGCTAAACAGTGGTGATGTTGTAAATATCCCTATTGCACATCACGATGGAAACTACTTTATAGATGAAGCTGGTTTAGCTGACCTAGAGGCGAATAATCAAATCTTACTTAGATATACAGATGAAAAAGGAAATATACAAAATCCTAACGGAAGTGTAAGTTCTATCGCTGGTATCTGTAACAAGTCTAAAAATGTGTTTGGTCTTATGCCTCACCCTGAACGTGCTATGGAGTCTATCCTTGGTAGTGATGATGGTGTAAAAATGCTTGAAGGATTTTTAGCATCGTGATAAGACTTTTTTTACTCTTTTTTTTATTAGTGACTTCAGTAGCTGCCAATAAGGTCATCTACCTCAGTTATGATAATGTACCACAAAGAGTAATAAAAGGGGAAATATTTCCCATAACACTCAAATCACTCTCAACAGTGAGAGACTTTGAAGACATAGAGTACAAGTTCTCAAATAAAAGCGGTTTAAAAATACTTAACGAGATTCCCGATAGAGTAGAAAAAGGGAAATACTTTTATGATACTTTTTATCTTTTAAGTACTGCGAGATGGGCGAAACTTCCTGATGTAAATGCAACACTAATAGCTTCAGAGGATTATAACTCAACTCTTATTCGAGGGAGTAAGCTCAATGTCGTTACTCTCAATCCAAGAAAGAACTTTTCAAAAATCATTGCTAATAACTTTGAAATTATAGAATATAAAACAACTATCTTTGATAATAATCACAATATCATTGTTTTAGTAGCACATGCTCAAAACTCAGATATACAAGCTATGCATTTTGAAAATGTCTTTAAACAAGGCATTGAGTCTGCCAGTGAGTCTTATCTAGACTCAAAGATTACTTACTTTTTAGTGATAGATAAAAAAATTGAAAACTTTTCTTTTTCATATTTTAATCTTTTACAAAATAAATTCTCAACTATTATAATACCTATAGTAGTTGAAGATGATAGTGTCACAACACAAAGTGACTTAAAACCTAAAGATCAGTCAAAAGAAAGATTAAAAATGCAAATTGCTGGTGTTATTGCACTTATAGCCTTTGTTTTTATATTATGGAGAAGAAAATACATATACCTAATCTTGTTAATAATTCCTCTTATATACATAGCATACTTAGCGGTACCAGAACAAGAAATTTGTATAAAACAAGGGGCTCAGATACGCTTACTACCAGTAGATAACGGGACTATATTTGAAACAGCAAGTTCGCAGTACACTCTTTTAAAAGAGGGTAGTGTAGATAATTTTGTGAAAGTGAAATTAAAAAATGAAAAAATTGGATGGGTGAAGAATGAAGATATTTGCTCATATTAGTTGGTTTTTTGCCACAGTAATTATATTTATAGCTATAGCTTTATCTATAGTCTTATTTCCATTACTACCACGTCCCTATCCCAGAAAAATTTCGAATTGGTTTATTCGTTATACAACTTTTTTCTCCACTACCATTAAAGGTGAAGAGTCTCCTGATGCACAGATGTTTCTTATCAACCATCAGAGTGATATGGATGTAGGTGTAGTAGAGACGAGTACAAAAAAAGATTTAGCATGGGTGGCAAAAAAAGCACTCTTTGATGTTCCATTTTTTGGTCTTGCTATGAGTCTACCTGAAGATATTGAGATTGAGAGAGAAAGTAAAACTTCTTTAGTGAAACTTCTACGTGCAGTCAAAGATAGAGTTGATAAAAAACGTACAGTGGTCATGTTTCCAGAGGGAACAAGAACAAAAACTGGTCGTATGTTACCATTTAAATCAGGGGCAAAATTTGTAGCAGATAAGTATGAACTCAAAGTACAACCCGTCGTTTTAGTAAATACACTCAGTTGTTATGATATCAAAAGATTCCATTATGCACCAAAAAATCTTACTGTTGTTTTCATGGAACCCTTTGTCGCCGATAAGAGTAATCCTGATTGGTTAAAAGACTTACGAATAAAAATGCAAAAGGTGTATGATGATGAGCTGGCAATCAATATTAGCAATAGGTAGTGGTGGTTTTATAGGGGCTGTACTTCGTGTATATATCAATGGTCTAATTTCTCATAGAGTGCCTCATATCTTACCCTTTGGAACACTTGGAGTTAACCTTATTGGTAGTTTTATCATGGGCTGTTTATTTGCCTACTTTATGTACACAAATGTATTTTCCGTACATATGAAATCTTTTTTGAGTACAGGTGTACTTGGAGCACTTACTACCTACTCAACATTTGCGATGGAGACATTCTGGCTTCTTGAGGGTGGGAGTATAGCTCTTGCACTTACAAATATGGCACTGAACTTATTTGGCACTGTTTTAATGGCAGGTAGTGGTTTTTATCTTATAAGTAATATCTTTAAATCGTAATAATCTCGTCAGCACACCACTGTGCTAACTCCATATCATGCGTTATCAGTAACATAGCCATCGAGTCCAAATGATTCATAAGCATTTTCATAACTTCAAGCTGTATAACATTGTCAAGAGCAGATGTAGGCTCATCAAGCAGTAATATATCTGGTTTCATCAGTATAGCTCGCAATATAGAAGCTCGTTGAAGTTGCCCACCTGAGAGTTCATGTGGAAGTTTTAAAAGTAAATCATAATCGAGGTTTATTAGTTTTAAGTATTTATCTAGTTCAGCTAAAGGTGCTACATCTTGTATCTGATTAAGCAGAGAGTAACTTGGGTGAAAAGAGCTATAGGGATCTTGAAACACTTGTGCACAAGAAGCTACACTAACTGTTCCACTTAGGGGTTTCAAGTTTTTTAGTATTAACTCAAAAAGAGTACTTTTCCCAGCTCCACTCTCTCCCACTATCGCTTTTAGTTCACCTCTTACTAGAGTTAAAGAGAGATCTTTAAAAAGTAGTTTTTCTTTGTCGTAACCAAAAGAAAGCTTGCTAACTTTTAGTAAGTGAGGCATAAGACTTAGTTAACTCTTTATATAATACATCAGGTTTAATATCTGCATTTTCTTCCCAGATACGTTTCATTACAACATTATCTTCTTCCCCCGCCCATACTTTTATGTAAGAGCCATCTTTATAACCGTTATCTTGACGGAACTGGTTTAAGATGTTTTTTCCAACATACAGTCTATAAAGAGACTCCAAATTAAGACCACTCATAACTACAAGGTCAAAAAACTCAGAGATTAACTTCTCTAACTCTAAAGTATCTTGTGAAATACTAAGGCGAATAAGGTTTTCGACTTTAGCTATAACGTCATCTTGAGGTGCAAAGTTTTCATGTTCAACATCTATCTTAGAGAATGATTCTAACTCTGATACACTTATAGCCACATCATCTACAGCACCTCTAAGAGTCTTACTATAGTCTTCAATAGCTAAACTCATGATAAAGTGCCAAACATCAATAACTTCTATCTGATGGTTATCCCAATCAGGTGCAGCATCAATAGCCTTCCAATGTTTCCAAGAAAAACTATCTACCATCTCTGCACATTCCATATAGATACAGCGTCTCCAGTTGATAGTTTTTCCATTTTTAGTTACACCCTTAGTCCAATCTTCTCCATTTGTCGCACAGTTTAATTGATTTTGTAGTTGAAACATCAGTAATATCTTGTCCATAAGGCTCTCTTTATAAAAATTTATTTGTTTATTCTATCTAATATGCTAATATTTTACACTTAAAAGGGCCGGTATATGAAAAGAATCAATTGTAGAAGATGTCAACACTATTTTGTAACATGGGAACCAAAGAAACCACATGGCTGTAGGGCTTACGGTTTCAAATCACATATAATTCCATCTATGGTTGTTTTTCAAAGTAGTGGAGTTGATTGTCACTTGTTTACTGAGAAACAAAAGTCTAAATAAATACTGCATATAGTGTTAGCTTTAAATTAAAATGTGTATAATCAAACAAATTAAATAAAAGATAAAAAATGAAAATAGCGATAATTGGGCTTGGTCTTATGGGTGGTTCCCTTGCCATGAGTCTTAAAAAAGAAAAATATGTTACGCAAATTGTAGGATATGATCATAACGAAACACATACTAAACAAGCCATAGAGTTAGGTCTTGTAAACAGCATTGCGAGTTTCCCCGAAGTCAAAAAATGTGATGTTATATTTTTAGCGATTCCCGTTGATGGTTTAATAGCAACACTACATAACTTAACTGATGTGAGTGCAGAAACGACTATAATCGACCTTGGAAGTACAAAAGAGAAAATAGTCCAGAGTATTCCATCTGAGATTCGTAAAAATTTTGTTGCAGCACATCCAATGACAGGTACCGAAAACTTTGGACCACTTGCAGCGTTAGAGGGGCTTTATGAAGATAAGGTTGTAGTTCTTTGTGACTTAGAAGATAGCGGAAAACATCAAGCAGATACAGCAAAAATGATTTTTTCCTCGCTCAAGATGAGACAAACTTTTATGAGAGCCAACGAACATGATCGTCATGCTGCGTTTATCTCTCATATGCCACATGCAGTCTCATATGCTATTGCAAACACCGTAATGCGCCAAGAAAACAAACACAATATTTTAGCACTCGCAGCAGGTGGATATCGTTCTATGAGTCGTTTAGCGAAGAGTTCACCTTATATGTGGGAAGACATCTTCAGACAGAACAAAACGAATCTTTTAGAATCTATCACAATCTTTCAAGATGAGTTAGCCCATCTAAAAAATGCAATTGAGAGTGATGACTGGGATAAAGTACACCAAGAGATGCTTGATGCAAATAAACTACACGATATTTTAGACTAAGTCATCCCATATGATAGAAGAAAACATACTTCTTTCACTAAAACTTCGGACTTCTCTCCATCACAGGTAATCTTAGAAACATATAGATGACAACTTA
>NZ_JAEMVC010000022.1 GCF_029215985.1 Sulfurimonas sp. SAG-AH-194-C21 | reverse complement strand
TCCAAAGACATAAAACAGATAGATTTTTCAAAAGATGTATTTGATGATGATGAAAATGTAAAAACTATTGATGCTTTTATCTATCGGTTTGTAAAACTTCAAGACTATATAGGCGATAAGCTTTTTAAAGAGCTACTTAGGGCTGTCGCTGAGTATAAGGAGAATATGTCTATGTTAGATGTACTTGATAAGCTTGAAAAACTAGAAATAATTCCTGATGAAGATAGATGGCTTGATTACAGAGAAGTGAGAAATAAATTAACACATGAGTATCCAGATAATGAAAATGAAATACTAGAAGGTATACAAATCTCCTTAGAGTATTTCCAAGAGATGAAGCAGATGGTTATAGGTATTGAAAAATATATAGAAGTTAAAAACTTAAAATGAAAAACTTTAGGATGAGTTTGTAGATGTGGTATAATTTACTAAACAAATTTATATAAGAGATATTATGAGAGCAACGAAAGAAAATATTTTAGAGTATTTAAAAGAGATAAAAGGTGAGCTTTACAGCGATGGCATAATCTCTTTAGCACTTTTTGGAAGTTTTGCACGAAGTGAGCAGAGTGTTTATAGTGACATAGACATTGCCATAAAAAAAGAGAGTTCTTACTTGAAAAAAAGAACTGCTTACACTTACCTAGAAGAAATCTCAAAAATCAAACAGATGATACAGAAAAAATTTCATAGAAATAGTGATGTTTTTGATCTTGATAGTGATTCACCTATGAAAGAGAATATCAAAAAAGAGTTGCTATATGTTTAGTGAAAAAGCACTCCAAAATGTAAAGACCATACAAAAAAAGATAGACTTCATCCAAGCTATAGTAAAAGAAAATGATGGAGTCATAAAAGCCTTCGAAGATGAACAAAATTCACGACCCGCAATTTTGATGCACCTAACATCTATAGCAGAGCAGTTTGACAAACTTATGCAAAATGGTGAACTTGAACTTTTAGCATACTTCGAAAAACAAGACATAAAAGGTAGTTACGATTTAAGAACATTTATAGCACATAATTATGAGGGTGTAGACTTATACATAGTTGAAGATGTCATAAATGAAAGACTGAGTGTTATAAAGTCTAATATACAAGAGATACTTAAGTAGACTATAGAGTAAATATGAAATTTAAGAGGAGATATTTATAAATGCTAAAACAATTATTATGCATAACATTACTAACAACAACACTTTTTTGTATAGAAATAGTGATAGACACTTCAGTCTCTAAGGAAAGAAAAAATTTCATACAGTACGAAATATTAGGATATCAAAAACCATATGTAGTTTTAGATGGCTTAATGTGGCAAGATAATACAGAAACAGAAACAGTACAATTAGATTGGAATAGTGCAAAAGAGTATTGTCAAAATTTAAAACTAGCTGGATATGATGATTGGTTTTTGCCAGATATAAATCAGTTGAAAAGTACAGTAGATAATAATAAAGAACCTTTAATTAAAATAGAATCTGGATATGGTATTCTTAGTGTCTATTGGTCTTCTTCAGCAAATGTTTTGGACTCTAAGTTTGCTTGGCTTATTCAGTTTTACTCTGGCAATACCCTGGGCCTCGTGAAGCTGAGTAAGAGCTATGTTAGGTGTGCTAGGGCAGGACAATAACTTTAATAATTCAATCTTTATTTAGTAACCAATAGTAAAAAAATACTGAGGAAAAAACAACTATGAAAATAACAATACTTTTAACAATTTTATTTTTGATGATACTGAGTTTTACTTCTTGTGGACGTAGGGGTGTTGCTCTAGAAGTACCAAAGAAAGTAGGTACAGATGATTTTTCAACATTACTTACAGGCTTGACACAAAGAGAATTAAAAAAACTACCTAAACCAGCAAGTGTATTAAACCTTCAAAAAGATCAATATGAAACAAGCCAAGAGTTTGACAATAGAGTTTCAAAGAGTAGAAAAACTCAACAGCTAAGAGTAGAAAAATACCAAAAAGAATACATACTAAATAAAAGTAATGCGCAACTACGAGCTATGAAAGAAGCGCTCCAATACACTTGGGGTAAACCGCTAATGTCTAACTTACAATATGATGCTGAAAATAGTTATTTTCTTGCAGATATAAGATTTGAAAATAAAAAAGATTTTCATAAAAAGATAGCTTTCAAGGTTTCAAGAAAAGAAGCGAGGGACTTTGGTAATGTGTTTGAAGTTTTACAGGCACAAGCTATCTTTGAGTATGATGGTAAAAGTGTAAGATTAAAAGACATCAGGATTCCTTACAAAAAGAAAGCATATTTAACCCAATTTACAAATATGACCATAGATGACACAAGAGTAGCAGTTGATATTCAAAACGATATAAACATAGACACATCTTACCAAGGGAGTAAGATAAGAGTAACAAAGAACTCTGTAAGTACCTTCGACACAAGTAAACTCACAAACTTTAGTGAACTAGATAAACTACTAGCAACTTCAAAAGCAGTAAAACAAGATAAAACTAAATGGCTCTTTGTAGTAGGCATAGAACAGTACGAATTTACAGATAACATTAGCTATGCTAAACGAAGTGCTGAGATGTTCGTAAAAATAGCCAAAAAAAAACTAGGAGTTCCAAATGCAAACTCTTATGTATTGATAAACTCAAAAGCAAGTCAGGCACACATAAAAACAAGTATGAAAAAAATGCTACGACGTGTTAAAGAGGGCGATAGCATATACTTCTACTACAACGGTCACGGTGTACCAGTTCCAAGCTTGAAAAATGAACCATTCATGCTAACAGCAGATACAGAACCAGACTATGTAGGAGATGAGAAGTTCTTCTCCCTCCAAAACATTTACTCAAAACTAGCAGACTCTAAAGCAAAAAAGATAGTAGCTATAGTAGACTCATGCTTCTCAGGAGTAACTGATGGTAAGTCAGTTCTTAAAGGTGTAGCAGCAACCAAAATGGTAGCCAAATCAGTAAGCTTTAACAAAGAAAAAATGGTAGTTCTTAGTGCAGGAAAATCAAACCAATACTCCAACGGTTATAATAAAAAAGGACACCGTCTTTTTAGCTTTTATATCATGAAAAATATTATTGAGGGTGGTACAACAATTAAAAAACTGTATAAAGATACAAAGATACAAACATATGAGACAAGTATCGAAGAGTACGGAGATAGTAGAACTCAAGAACCTACTATTGAGGGTAACTTTAGGATGGAACTATAGGGTGAAATTTTTTATATTACTTGTTTGTATTGTTTCGAGTACTCTTATGGCAAATCCTATGTGGTACCTAAATGTACAAAAAACAAAGGCAAATAGCTACATAGGATATGGTATAGGTGAAAATGATGTAAAAGCAAAACAAGAAGCACTCAACGACATCAGCTCACAAATATCTGTAAGTGTAGAGACTTCAATGAAACAGAGTGAAAAGTTATCTAATGGAAAGTTTGAGAGTAGTGATGAGTTCTCTTCTTTGCAGAGGTCTAAATCTATGTTAAATGATTATGAGCTTTTGAAGATGGAGTATTATAATGGCAACTACTATGTGGCTGTAGAGTATGAAAATATTCCTTCTCTTGATAAGTTTTACAAAAAACTGAGACTGCTAAATATTACTCAAAATACGAATCTGAACCCTTATCTTAAGCACACAATGATAGCGAAAAAGTTGAAAAAATCTTTAGGTAAAAATATAGATTTTTCTCTACTGCGAAAAGATAAAAAATGGTTTATAAAATACAAGTCAGTGATTCAAGTGCTTGACAAAAAAGATTTTGCATCATTTTTTACCTCTACTTATAGCAAAGAGCTAAGTTTAAAGACGAGTAAAAAAAGAGATATTTTATATGATGGAGATAAGTTTTACTTTAATGTAGTGTCCAAAAAAGATGGTTATGTCAGTATACTGAGTGTTTATGAAGATGGAACAGTCTCTACTCTCATTCGAAATGTTAAAATATCAAAAGTAGCTCCTCAAAAGATTCCAGATGAAGAGTTTGAGACTATCCCCGAAGCGGGTTTAATTACTCAGGGTGTTGAGACTTACGACTTGTATGTACTTGTCTTTTCAAAAAACAAGCTACATTTTGATAGTTTTGCTTATGCTGATAGTGAGTTGATAGATGAAGAAAAGTATAAAAACTTTGATGAACTTATAGAGTTTCTAGATAAAAAAAGTTTTACAACACTCAAAGTTGTTACAAAGCCTAAGCGATAGGAAAATGATAAATGGCTGATGATGGAGAAAAAACAGAAGAACCCACCGATAAAAAGATAGAAGATGCCCGAAAAGAAGGGAATGTTCCAAAGTCTCAAGATACATCAGGTGTCATAACTCTTTTTGTTGCTATTTTAGCTGTACTGATGCTTTTTCCTTATATCGCTGATCATATGACAAACCTATTTAAGTACTATTTTTCGCTTGTTGGGACTCCATTGGATAAGCCTTTTATGCTAGATATCGCTATTGTTACATTTAAAGAGATACTTTTGATGGTAATTCCTTTAGCTCTAGCAGTAGCTATTGCCGGAGTGATAGCGGCTTTAGCTCAATTTGGATTTCTTTTTACAACAAAATCATTAGTCCCAGATTTTAAAAAACTTGACCCTATTAAAGGTGCTAAAAATCTTTTTAGTATGAAAAAAATTATAGAAGGTGTAAAAATAACCTTTAAGGCACATACTACACTAGGTGTAGGTTTTATTTTCTTCTTCTTATTTATCGAAGAACTCCCTACTGTAGCACTTTTTGATTTGCATGATCAACTTGACTGGCTAAAAGATAAGATGATTCTTATTGCACTAGTTATGTTGCTAGTAATTTTCTTTTTTGCACTTATTGATATTGTCATTGTCCGAAAACAGTATTTTGATGGACTTAAAATGACTAAACAAGAAATCAAAGATGAGATGAAAAATATGGAGGGAGATCCTCTAATTAAATCAAAAATAAAACAAAAACAGATGGAAATTTCACGCCAACGCATGATGGCAGAAGTACCAAATGCAGATGTTATCATTACTAACCCAACGCACTATGCAGTTGCAATAAAATATGATGAAGAGAAGACTAGGGCACCTGTTGTTGTTGCTAAGGGAATGGACCATATAGCGCAACAGATTAAAAAGATAGGGCGTGAAAATGATGTGCATATAGTACAAAATCCTCCTCTTGCTCGTTCTCTTTATGCTGAGGTTGAAGTTGATAAACCAATTCCAGAAGCACTTTTTGGTGCAGTGGCTGAAGTTCTCGCATATGTCTATAAAATGAATAATAAATAAAGTTAATTATTACAAAATGCCATATTAATGGCTAGATTACAAAAATTATAGTAAAATAAATAAAAAATTAGGAAGCACTATTTGAACGGAGTATCATTATTCGCAAATGTAGGAATTGCAGAAACATATATTAAAAAACACCATATTGATATTGTAGTAGCGAACGAACTTTTAGACAATCGTGCACAGTTTCATCAAGAGATGCATACAAGATGTAAGATGATTCAAGGCGATATCACAAATGATGCAGTATTTAATAGTGTTTTAACTGCTGCAAAAAAGAAGAAGTGTGATTTTTTAATCGCAACGCCACCCTGTCAAGGTATGAGTCTTGCGGGTAAAATGCAAGAAAATGACCCTCGAAATTCTCTTATAAAATATGTAATAAAATTAGCAACAGAGTTACAACCAAATAATATCCTTATCGAAAATGTACCAAAGGTTTTAAAAACATACTTGGTACATAATGGTGAAACTATTAAAATCACGGACTATATAAAGCAAGAATTAGAGCCCTTAGGTTACATAATAAATCCAGTAGTTGTTGATGCTTCTGATTATGGTACACCACAAAGCCGAAAGCGTGCTATTTACCTTATCTCAAAACTCCATAAGTGGGAATTGCCAGCTAAAGAAGATAAAATCACTGTGAGAGAGATGATAGAGCATCTTCCAAGTTTAGAGAGTGGAGAGACATCATCAGTTGCGTTTCACAAGGCCAAAGTGCATAACGATAGACATATATCTTTTTTAAAGCAAACGCCAACAGGTAAAACTGCATTACACAACAAGGTGCATTATCCTAAAAAGCAAGATGGTACGAGAATAAAAGGTTACGATACAACATATAAACGAATTGAGTGGGATAAACCAGCACCAACAATCACTATGGCAAATGGTTCAGTCTCTTCTCAAAACAATGTGCATCCTGGCAGACTACTTGAAAATGGCACATATAGTGATGCTAGAGTTTTAACACTTAAAGAGATATTTATACTAACTGGGCTACCAGATTCTTGGACCCCACCTGAGTGGGCAAGTGAAAATCTTATTAGACAAGTTATTGGAGAAGGGGTTCCTCCTAAACTTATAGACCAACTCCTTTCTACTATTCCTAAGTAAGATGGACGTAGCAAAAAACTTTTGGCAAGCTCCAGGTAATGGTAAGGGTTTTGATTCTTTTTTGGGTGATAACTCAAAGATGAATAATCGAACTATCGGAATACTCTCCTTCATCAAAGAAAAATCACTTGTAAATGGTTATGTAAAAGAAAAAGAATATAAAGAAGAGATTTTACACTACTTAACAACTAAGTTTAATGCTGACAAAAATGAGAGTCTGAAAACCCACTTTTATAAACCTGCTCTTTTTTATGGTTTTATACAGAGAAATAAAAATCATGATTTATCATTAAGTATTGAAGGCAATCTATTATTAAACTACTATAAACAAGAAAATTATAAAGAGTGCCTCAAACTTGTTGTAAATCAGTTAGATAATACTACTTATCCAAATGCTGCAACTGAGAAAGTACAAGGACTGAAGCTATTTCCCTTTAGAATTCTTTTTAAACTACTTTTAGAGAACAAAACTATTTCTGCAAAATTTATGAGTGAAAATTTAGTACACATCACTGGATATAAAGATATAGCAGAGTATGAAAGATATAAAGATTTAATCAAAATCAATAGTTTTAGAGCTGAGTCGGGTCAATCCAGTAAGTTTGGAAAGTTTAACACTTGGGTTATCAACTCTTTAGTTGATTTAAATATTTTACAACTCTGTGGCGGTCAACTATCAATACGAGATGAAATGATAGCCCATATAGAAGTGCTCTATGAAAAAGTAAGTTTTAGCGATATGTTTTTTAGCACAAGTACTTGTGAGGTTAACAATAGTGTTGGCGAAAAAAGAGTCAAACGCGATGCTGCTTTAATCTTGGATGCGAAGAAAAGAGATGGCTTTTTATGCAGTATAAACAATGAACATCATACCTTTATCTCAAAAGGAGAGAACTATGTTGAAGGGCACCATGTTATACCCATGTTTCAACAAAAAAACTACAATTTTAAACTTGATGATGTCGATAACATTGTTTCTTTGTGTCCCAATTGCCACAGAGAAATACATTCAGCAGATGATAAAATGAAGATATTAAATAAACTATATGAACTTAATATCTCTTTTATGCAGAGTAATGATATAGGTTTAAACGACTTATATAAAATGTACCAATGTGGATGAGTGAATATTACAAAGGATAGTGCTTATAGTGATGCCCGAATTTAACACTGATGTATTTAAAAATCTTATCTTAAGATATATAGGGGTAGTATATTATAATCAAAGCAGGAGAAGGGATATATGCTTAATATAAAACCTAGTAATAGGAATAAAAATTCTTCAAAGATAAAAAAACCTATTTATAAAGTCTTGATAGTTGATGATGAAGAGTCTATCCATGATATAACCAAAATAGTACTCTCAAGTATGACTTTTAAAGACTTTGAAATAAAACTTTTACATGCAAATAGTGCTGGAGTTGCACAAGAAATTTTACTAGAGAATAGCGATATAGCATTAGCACTTATTGATGTTGTGATGGAAACACCGACAGCTGGGTTAGATCTTGTAAATATCATTCGTAATGAGCAGAAAAATGATTTTATCCGTCTTGTTATACGTACAGGTCAGGCTGATGTTATCCCAAAGATGGAAATAATAGAAGAATATGACATAAATGACTTTAAAGAAAAAACAGAACTTACAGTTGATAAACTTTACACTACAATACGCAATAGTGTAACACAGTATATTCAACTACGAAATTTAAATAAAAAATATGAAGACACATATTATCAAATGACACATAACCAGTTGACAAAACTACCAAATAGAATCCAACTCAATACTGACTGTGATAAGAAAAAGAATCAAACACTCATACTTATAGATATCGTTGGTTTTAGCATGATAAATGATAGTAATGGTTTTGAAGTTGGAGATATCGTTTTAAAAGAGTTAGCTGCTTTTTTACAGAGTATGTATTCTAGTGAATTTAGTGTGTACCATTTAGATAGGGATGTCTTTGCTCTAGTGACGAAAGACGAAGATTTTGCTCATTTAACTGACGAAATTACAAAAATTAAAGAGGATATTTCTAAACTTCATATAGTAACTGACAATTTCAATAAAACTATAGACACAACGATAGGTGTAGCATACCAGCATGGCGAAAACTTGATAAGAAAAGCGGAACTAGCTCTTCAAGAGGCTCGTGATAAGGGAAAAAATCAGATACAGTTTTACTCAAATGACTTAAAGATAATCCATAGAATTGAAAATACAAACTTATGGTCAGAACGAATAAAAGATGCGATTTCTAATAATAAACTATTAGCCTACTACCAACCTATAGTTCATACAAAAAGTAAAGAGATTATGAAATATGAAGCCTTAGTGAGGCTAGATTATGATGGTGTTATTTACTCACCTGCTGATTTCTTAGATGCGGCTTTATACAGCGGTCAACTTTACGATATCTTTAAAGTTATGTTTACTAAGTCGTGTCAAAAAGCGGAAGAAACATCTAAAATGTTTAGTGTAAATATTTGTGACACAGATATATTACAAAATGATTTTTTATCTTTTATTACAGAAACTCTTGTAAATCACCCTCTTTGTGCACAAAATATCTCCTTGGAAATTTTAGAGTACAAGTCTATTACTCCAGAGATTAAAGATATTATATGTGATGTACACAAGCTAGGTGTTAAAATACTTATCGATGATTTTGGTATTCAGTGTTCTAATTTTGCTCAACTTGAAGGTTTACCGATAGAAGTTTTAAAGATAGATGGCTCGTTTATAAAAGATATTACAACAAACGAAAATAGTCAGATTATTGTTCAAACAATTTTACTTTATGCTAAAGCAAAGAAGTTGAAACTTTTAGCAGAGTTTGTTTGTAATGAAGATATATATGAGTATATCCTTCCTCTTGGGATTGACTATATTCAGGGATATTACATCTCAGAACCATTAAAGGATATAGAATGAAAATTAAAAGCTTGTTTTTACCTGTTCGCTTGGTCTTACTTTTTACACTATCAATATCATTTTTGTATGGAGAAAGTATTAAAGAGATAAACCTCGGTATTTTATCCTTAGCTCCACCTACTAAAACATATAAAAGTTGGAAGCCTTTTGCAAAATACTTATCAGAGCAAACAGGACTTAAAGTAAATATTATCGCTCCTAAAGGTTTTAAAAAACTCAAAAAAATGGCCGTAGAAAGACAAGTAGATATTTTTTATATTAATTCCCTTATTTTTTATAAACTTAAAACTGCTAAACATGCTGTCGCTATTGCCCAAATGAAAAACATTGCAGATGAAATAACATCACGCAGTGATATTTTTGTACGAAGAGATTCAAATATAGATACGGTCTCTCAGCTCAAAGGCAAAACAGTTGCTTATGTGAGCCCAATGGGTGCTGGTGGTTATTTAGCACCAAAAGCATACTTGACAAAAGAAGGCTTACAACCAAAAGAAGTTTTTACAAAAAACTTAACTAACTCTATCTATAATGTTCTTTTAGGTAAAGTAGATGCCGCAACAATGTGTGGTGTTAACTATAAACTTATGAGTCAAAAGCTAAAAACAGGTGAGTTGAAAATTATTGCTTCAAGTACAAAGTACCCAGAAAATGTTTTAGCAGCTAGAAGTGGATTGTCTTTAGCCTTTATTGATAATATAAAAGATATAGTAATTAGTATGCCAGAGACTGAAGAAGGAAGGATTGTTCTTAAAAAGATGCAGAGCATGAAAATAAAAGAGTTTATTCTTTATGATGAGAGGATAGAAAATTTAACTAAAGAATTATTAATGGTAGGAAAATAGGTGGTTAAATTTTATCTCAGTTTATTTTCTAAAATTGCAGTTAGTTTAGTCGTTCTTTTTGTGACAGCGATGTTATCTACAGGTTACCTTATAGTTATTAATCAGCAAAATAATATGAAGCAAGAGAAAATAAAGCAAGCTTTATTAAGTGTAAAAACTTTAGCAGATGCAAGTATAGACTTCATTGTATCAGGTGACTTTGAAGTTTTAGAAAAATGGGTAGAAGTTATTACATTACAAGATATGTATGCCTATGCATATATATCTGACATAGATGGAAGAGTTTTAGCACATACAGATACTAATAATATTGGTTCCTTAAAAGACAATATCGATATATTTATAGAAAAATCAACAAGTAGACTTTTAACATATAATAATAAAGAGGTACAAGAACTTGTATATGCTTGTGTATTAGATGATGATATTTTAGCATATACTCATCTCGCCTACTATACAGATGAAGATATATTATCTGTATTTGATAAAGAAGACTTTATTAGTATTTTAGGTTCTATGCTTTTTTTTCTGATAATTATCTTATGGGTTACTTTAGTGATAATAAGACACTATACTAAACCAATAGTTACCTTGACTTCGGCAATTAGTGATTTTTCTTTTGAGAATGCAAAAACTGTACTCAATAAAGACTTAAGACACCGTCATGATGAGATAGGACTTTTGGCGAATAAGTTTCAAAGAATGACAGAGTCTCTCTATAGCGCTTATAAGAGTCTAAAAGAGAGTGAACAAGATTTACAGCAAAAAGTGGAGTTAAGAACACAAGATTTACTTCAAAAGAATGAGCTCTTAGTACGTATGCAAGACCAACTAATTGAGTCTGAAAAGATGTCCTCTCTTGGTAGTTTAGTCGCAGGTGTAGCACATGAGGTAAATACACCATTAGGAGTAGCAATTACATCAGCATCAGTTTTTAAACATCATATACAAAATCTCCAAAAAATGATAGAAACAGATACATTAACAGAAGATACTTTAGCAGATTTTTTTCAGATAATGACACAAACTGATGAAATCTTAGAAAAAAACCTCGAGAGAGCAGCACATTTAATACGAAGTTTTAAAAAAATATCCATAGATCAGTCTGCTGAAGAACTTCAAACTTTTGAATTAAACGAGTATCTGCAAGAAGTGCTTTTTACTTTTCAAACAGAATTAAAAAAGAGATCAATTAAAATAAAACTCAATCTTAGTGAAGAAGATATTAAAATGTATTCATATCCTGGTGCAATCTCTCAAGTCATTATAAATATGTTACAAAATTCCCTTTTACATGGATTTGATGCAGATGAAAAGGGAACTATTACGATTACTTTAACACAAAAAAAAGAACGAGTTGAACTTAGGTTTTGTGATGATGGGAAAGGTGTTGATGAGACGGTAGAGAGCAAAATATTTGAGCCATTTATTACTACAAAACGTAATAATGGTGGCACAGGACTTGGTTTAAATATTACATATAATTTAGTTACGCAGCAACTTGGAGGGATGATGAAACTTGATATACAAAATATTGTAGGTGCTTGTTTTCTCGTGGATATACCAATAAAAGTAGAAAAAAAGTTATAAAAAACAATCTTTGAATTAAAGTACTTTAGGGTAGAATTCCCAATAATAAGGAAATATAATGAGCGAACAAACAAAATTAATAGCAGGTATAGAAGAATTAGTTACGAAGATTTTACAAAATGGTACGGTAACTGAAGAAGATGGTTTAGCAATAAATACCTTGGAAGATGAACTATTTAAACAAAACTCTTTTAAACCGAGTGAAGAGAAAGAAGGCTCATTACAAGGCGAAGAGATAGCTACTCTTTTTTTTAACAAACAGACAGAAAATGCGATAGCAAAGTTAGTAGAGTATGAAGTTACACCTGAAGACTTTTTTGGATTTATAGGTTACCATTATGATGAAGAACATCCAGATGAAGCATTAATTGTAATGTTTACAGCCGCTTTTAATGCAGATATAAATGAAAAATATCAACTGATAAATAAAAAATAGTATATAATTCGTATAAAAAAATATGCAAATAGATATAGAAAAAATTAAGAATGCACAACATGTTTTAATCGTAGCAGATAATGCTGCGTTTGCTAATGCAAGTGCACTTTACTCTGGGGTATTAACACTGCATAAAAAGGTTTCCCTGCAAAACAGAGAACCTTTAAATGTAAACCTATCTTTTTTACCATGGTTTGATAAAAGTCGTCAAAACAGACCATCTACTGCTGATTATATTATAGAAGTTGATAGTGAGATTCTGGACTTGTATATGTTCTTTATAGGCAATGGTCTTAAAATAAATCAAAAGATGGCGACAGCTCTGTATGCAGGTTTATTAACCCGTTATGATAACTTTATAAGTAGCCAATGTGATGGCGCAATCTTTGCTCTGATTAGTGAATTACTAGGACTAAATGCAAATAAACTCTTATGTCATGAGTATTTGCTGAGTCGTGTACCACTTGGCTTTATGCGCTTAAAAGAGAGGCTTTTAAAAAGCCTAATCTTAAAAGATAATGCAAGACATGCATTTGTAAGTATATGTGATGATGACTTAAAAAGCTCAAATACCGAGTTAGTTGATGCGTTTAATATAATGAAAGAGTTTTTAACAATAGTACATGTAGAAAAAGTCACACTCTGTAAAAGTGACGATAATAATAAAATAATTAAGGAAATATAATTTGAGAAAAAAAAATAACTCTTCATTAGGAACACTTTTAGTAATGGTTTTAGTCATAGCCGGAACACTATTTATATATTTTTCATCAATGTTTGAGCGAAATGTACCTCTTGTGACAATGCAAGAGAGTGGTTTTTGGAACTTAAAACAAGCACTTCATGTTAAAATCAAAGATGAGAGTGGTGTGAAGTCGTATAAGATTACTCTAAAAAGTGCAGATAAAGAAAAAACACTACAGTATGAGCAGTTAATAAATCCAGAACAACTTTTAAACCTCGAAGTTCAACCACCTAGAAGTACTTATGCTATGAAAGATAAAGAGATACAAATCATAGTTGAAGCCAATGATGTGAGTAAGTGGAACTTCCTTAATGGAAACGCAGTAAAACAAGTGTTTACATTTAAGATAGATAAAAAAAGACCGCGTTTAAGTATAGTAAGCAACTCTTATAAAATTTCTCGTGGTGGTTCAGCACTTGTAATATTTAAAGTTGAGGATGATAATCTTGATACATTATACATACAAGGTAATGATGACAAACACTTTACTGCTCAACCATTTTATAAAGATGGTTATTTTATCTCACTTTTAGCCTGGCCTGTAGTAGATAGTGGGTTTAAAGCAACTGTAATTGCTAAAGATAAGGCAGGTAATGTCTCAAAAACTTATATACCTCTTTATCTAAAACAGAAAAACTATAAAATATCTCGTATCAGACTTAGTGATAAGTTTTTAAAAGGAAAGATTGCAGACTTAGCGGAAGAGTTTGTTGAGACACAGGGAGTAGACGGTTCATTAGAGCAGTTTAAGATAATAAATGAAGATGTACGAGCAAAAAATGAAGCACTCATACATGAAATAACATCAAAAGTTCATACAAAAAAAATCAATAACTTTAAGATGAATAAGATGTACCCCCTCAAAAATGCACAGGTTGTAGCAACATTTGGAGACCATAGAAAGTACTCATATGGTGGCGAGTACATTAGTGAGTCATATCATTTAGGTTTAGATCTGGCTTCTAACGCGATGGCAAGCATCAAGCCGCAGAATAGTGGAGAAGTTGTTTTTAGTGACTATAATGGTTTGTATGGAAATATGCCTTTAATTCATCATGGACTTGGTTTATATACACTATACGGGCACTGTTCTAGTATTAAAGTAAATAGTGGTGACACGACTATAAAAAAAGAAGTGATAGCAAACACCGGTAAAAGTGGTTATGCTATGGGCGATCATTTACACTTTGGTGTTTTAGTTCAAGGCATAGAAGTTCGCCCTCAAGAGTGGATGGATAAGCAGTGGATTAAACTCAATATTACAAATATTATTAAGAGTGCTAAAAAGATTATAGATAGAAACTAAGGGGTATATATGTATCAGACTACAATTAAGAAGAGTGTTGAACTTGTTGGGATTGGACTTCATAAAGGTTCTCCTGTAAAACTACGTTTAGAACCCTTAGAATCAAACTCTGGAATAGTATTTTATCGTTCAGATGTTGATGTTTCTATCCCCTTGACTCCTGCAAATGTAGTAGATACAAAAATGGCAACGGTTATAGGTAAAGATGGACATCTAATCTCTACGATAGAGCATTTACTCTCTGCAGTGTATGCTTATGGTATAGATAACTTAAGAGTTATTGTTGATGGGGATGAAGTACCTGTAATGGATGGCAGTAGTGCTAGTTACTGTATACTCCTTGATGAAGCAGAAGTTATCCAACAAGATGTTCCTAAGAAAATTATGCGTATAAAAAAAGATGTCATAATCCAAGAAGGTGATAAGTATGTAAAACTTTCACCATCTGATGATTTACAGTACGACTTTACTATCAAGTTTCCTCATCCTGCTATCAAAACACAGGATTATGTTTTAAAGTTTACAAAAGAGACTTATAAAAAAGAGATTTCACGAGCACGGACTTTTGGTTTTTTACATGAGGTACAGTATCTTCATTCAAAAGGTTTAGCTCTTGGTGGTTCTTTAGAAAATGCTATAGTTTTAGATGATAAAAAGATTTTAAATCCTGAGGGATTGCGTTACAAAGATGAGTTCGTTCGTCATAAAATACTTGATGCTATTGGTGATATGTGCCTAATTGGGATGAACTTTATCGGTAACTACGAAGCTATGGCTGGAAGTCATGACTTAAATCATAAGCTCACACTTGCACTTCTTGGAGACCCTGAGAACTATGAAGTAGTGGAACTTGTTGGAGAAAAAACAAAAGAGTTAGAAAAAGCATATGCTTAAAGAAGTAGATATACTCTTAGTAGCACTGACCAGCCCTATAAAGATTGGAGTGTATGAAAACTCACAGCTTATACAAACTATTGAATCTGAGGAAAAGAGTTCAGATATTTTACCACTGCTTTTTCGTGACTTACAAAATAAATATGAAATAAAAAAATTGTTTTATGCAAATGGTCCAGGAAGTTTTATGGCTATCAAAGTAGCCTATGTCTTTTTAAAATCACTAAGTATTTTAAAAAATATTCCACTTTTCGCAACAGATGCATTTTATTTTAATAAAAATGGACCAATAAAAGCCATTGGTAAGTTACATTTCGTTAAAATTGCATCAGAAATAAAAACTCAAAAATTAGAAATAGCACCGGAAGTGGTTTTTACCCTTCCAAATGTGCTTGATTATAATGAGTTTAGTACAGATGCAGCTCCCTTGTATATGATAGGAGCTGTTGGACAATAGGAAGTAATTTGATAATAAGTGTTCCCGCAACTTCAGCAAACTTAGGACCAGGGTTTGATTCTCTGGGCCTTGCCGTAGACCTACGTAACAAAGTAGAGTTTCACCCTTCTAAATTTTTTAGTGTTAGTATCAAAGGTGAGGGTGAAAATAACCCAAGACTAAAAGGTAACAATCTTTTTATCTCTATCTTTAATGAACACTACTCGCGTTTAACAAAGAAAAAACAGAACTTTAAATTTACATTTTACAACTCAATTCCAATGTCCCGTGGACTTGGTAGCTCTTCTGCTGTTATAGTCTCAGCAATAGCCTCAGCACATGAAGCCGCAGGTATAAGAGTAAGTAAACGCCGTATTTTAAATCATGCACTAGTGTATGAGTCGCATCCTGATAATATAACACCAGCAGTAATGGGTGGATTTAATGCCGCTACAATTGAGAAAAATAAAGTATTTTCTCAACGAAAGCATTTACCCGACTACTTAAAGGCTGTTGTGGTTATACCAAACAAGCAGATGAATACATCAAAATCTCGTACAATTTTGCCAAAATCGTATTCAAAAGAGAATGCAGTTTATAATCTTTCACACACTGCTTTAACAGTTGCTGCATTTTTTAATGAAGATTGGGAAATGTTAAAACTCGCAGCGCAAGATAGATTTCATCAAAAAGCTAGAATGAAAACACTACCTGAACTTTTTGCTGTACAAAAAGTGGCATATGAAGCAGGTGCCCTTATGAGCACTCTATCAGGGAGTGGAAGTACATTTTTCTCTCTTGTTTATGATGAAGACGCATCTATGATTGCAAACAAATTTACTCAAAAATTTCCAGACTTTAATGTAAAAGTTTTAGATTTTGATAATAATGGGCTGATAATAGAGCGATAACGCCTATTAAATAAAGCAATATTAAGATATAATGGCGGAAAATTTTCATCAACCAACACGAATGTGTGTCTCTTGTAGAGAACGCAGCATTCAGTCAGATTTAATCAGGCTTAGATGTGTTGATGGAGAGTTAAACTCATTTGATGGAACAGGTAGAAGTTTTTACTTATGTCAAACTTGCTTAGATGACGGCAAGAAACTATCGAAAGCTCTTATGCGACAGTGTCGTACAAATAAGAGGGAACAACTTATGAACAAACTAAAGGAGATCATCACTGATGACAGATAAAGTTAGCGTAAAAGAAATTGCAGACGAATTAGGTATAGCTTCAAAAGATGTCTTAGAAAAAGCTAAGAACATGGGAATAGAAGTAAAAGCTGCGCTGAGTAAAGTTAGTATGGAAGACGCAGAAAAAATTGCAAACTATATTATGAATGGTGAAGATGATAAACCTACTCCTACTCCAAAACCTACAGTTGTAAAAATAGCTAAAGATGATACTCCAAAAGAAGAGCCAAAAAAAGAAGCAATTACTGACGATAAAAAAGTAGTAGAGGCAACTGCAGAGAAAGCAGAAGAGCCAAAAGAAAAGTCTACTGATGAAGTAAATAAAACTCCTGCAGAAGAAGTTAAAAAGGTACCTGAAGTTAAAAAACCAGTATCAACTTTAAGAGTAGTTAGTATGCCTGCTAGAACAGGACTTAAAAAAAGCGGTCTTAAAATTGTTAAAAAGAAAAAGCCAAAAATAGAAGAGAATTATAACCTTCCACAAAAACAAGCTTCTGTATCTTCATATGGAAAAATGAGTGCTGAAGTTTTAGAAGAGTTGGCACAGAGAAAAAAATCTAAGCAGAGTTCAAGAACAGCTTCTAAACAAGACCAAGGTAGACGTATGGATATCTTTGGTGGTGCTATGAATGATGTATCTATGGATATGGATGATCAAGTAACACTTCTTGACCTAAACTCAACTGAGAGAGCTCCACTACCTCCAGAAATGCCTAGAAAACCTCGTCCTCCAAAACCAGCTGGACGTAATGGTAATAAAAAAGTGGCTCCTCGTGGTAGAAAAGTACGTAAAGATAAGCGTAAGAAGTATGCAAAAGCAACTTTTGAAGATGAGATAGTAACTCACGTTGAGATTCCAGAAGATATACGTGTTTATGAGTTTGCAGAAGCTCTTAACCGTCCTATCTCTGACATCATTAAAGTTCTTTTTGATCTTGGTATGATGATGACTAAAAATGATTTCCTTGGAAACGATGAAATTGAAATTCTTTCTGAAGAATTTGAAGTTGAAGTAACTATAATCGATCCTAAAGATGATTTTACTCATGATGAAGAAGATATAGAAGAAGATCCAGATGCGACTGAAAGAGCTCCTGTAATTACTATTATGGGTCATGTTGATCATGGTAAAACTTCACTTCTTGATGCTATTCGAGAAGCGAAAGTTACTGAAGGCGAAGCTGGTGGTATCACTCAGCATATCGGTGCTTATACAATTGAGCAAAAAGGTAAAGCGATTACTTTTATCGATACACCGGGACATGCTGCGTTTAGCCACATGCGTCAAAAAGGTACAGAGATTACAGATATTATCGTAATCGTTGTTGCTGCTGATGATGGTGTTAAACCACAAACTCTTGAAGTTATTAAATTAGCTAAAGAATCAGGTGCTCCAATAATTGTTGCACTTAATAAAATGGATAAAGAGACTGCACAACCAGATATGGTTAAAGGTCAGATGGCGGAACACGGCATCAACCCTACTGACTGGGGTGGAGATATACCTTTTGTTGCTGTTTCTGCAAAGTCAAAGATGGGAATCGATGAGTTACTTGAAGAAATCCTTACAACAGCTGAAATCTTAGAACTTAAAGCAAATGTAAATGCTCCGGCAAAAGCTGCTGTTATCGAGTCTTCTTTAGAAAAAGGTCGTGGTCCAGTTGCAACTGTTATCGTTCAAAATGGTACTCTTAAAGTTGGAGACTATGTTGTATGTGGTGCAGCTCACGGTCGTGTTAAAGCTATGCTTGATGAAAACAAGAAACAGATAAAAACTCTTGCTCCATCTCACACAGCAATTATTGCTGGTCTAAATACAGTTCCTGCATCTGGTGAAGTTATGCTTGCTATGGATGATGAAAAAGCTGCAAAAGAATTTGCAATGAAACGTCACGAATACGACAGACATAAAGAACTTTCAATTAGTACGAAGTCTTCACTAGAAGATATGACTGCTATGATTAAAGAGGGTAAACTTAAGTCTCTCAAAGTTGTACTTAAAACTGATGTTCACGGTACACTTGAAGCGATTCGTTCTTCAATTCTTGCACTAAGAAATGAAGAAGTTAAAGTTAATATCATCTCATCTGGTGTTGGTGGAATTACTGAAAATGATGTTGAACTTGTTAACAACTCTGAAAACTGTATTCTTTTAGGATTTAATGTTCGTCCTACTGGTGCTGTTAAAGCGGCTGCAAAACAAAAAAGTGTTGAGATTAAGACTTACTCAATTATCTATCAACTTATTGATGATGTAACTGGTATGCTTACTGGTATGATGTCTCCAAAATATACTGAAGAAAACACTGGTCAAGCAGAAGTTAAAGAAGTATTTAAAATACCTAAAGGTATTGTTGCTGGTTGTATGGTTGTTGATGGTCGCCTTATCCGTGGTGGTATGGTTCGTGTTATTCGTGAGGGTGTTGTTCACTACGAAGGTGAACTTACTTCACTTAAACGCTTCAAAGATGATGTTGACGAAATCGGTAACGGTTATGAATGTGGTGTTGTTATTAGTGGATACGATGATGTTATCCCTGGTGACATACTCGAAACATTCAAAAAAGTCGAGCAGAAAGTAGAGTTATAGACTCATGACAGAAGCACAAATAAAACTCAAAAGGACTGAATCAGTTCTTTTAGAGTTAGTCCCCAAAGCACTTGGTCAGATGAATGATAAAAGACTTCATGAATTAGATATTCTTGAAGTTAAATGTTCTCGTGGTAAAAGTGATGCAAAAGTTTATATAAACCCCCATCAACTCTCAGCACAAGAAAAACGCGATTATCTTAAACTCTTAAGAAATGCACGTCCTATTGTTGAGACATTCGTTTTAAAAGATCAGGGATGGTACAGATGTCCTACTTTTACTTTTGAGTTTGATGAACAGTTAGAAAAGTCTAAAAATATAAACGATCTTTTTAGTAAAATAGCTAAAAGAAACAAAGGTGAGGAAGAAGTATGAGCCTACAAAGTGATATAGAATCAATAGTTAAGTCAGTTGATTTAGAACTGTATGATGCAGTTATTGTAAGTGAAAACGATGAGACAATTTACCGTATTAGTATAATGTCAGCAGAAATACAAGATGGTAAACGCAAAGGTGTAAGTCTTGACACTTGTGTTGAACTTACACATATGATCTCACCTCTTTTAGATGTTGAACCTCCTGTTTCAGGAGACTATAGACTTGAACTAGGAACTGCTGGAATCGAGAGAAAACTTATGAACATCGGACACTTCAAAAAAAGTGTTGGTGAAAAAGTATCTTTACTTCATAGTGGTAAAGAAAAAACTAGAGGTGTTTTACTTAAAGTTGAAGGCTCTAAAGTATTTGTTGAGACTCCTGAAGAGACTGTAGAAGTCGAGTACAATGACATTCTTAAAGCAAAAACATATTTCGAGTGGTAAGATACTCTTAGATGTTAATAAACAATAACTTTTATATGAACTTAGCCCTTAATGAGGCTTGGAAGTATCAGGGTTTAACTTATCCAAATCCAGCTGTTGGTTGCACCATCGTTGGTCAAAATAGCGAAATTTTAGCAGTTGAAGCACATCGCCGTTCAGGTGAAGCTCATGCTGAAGTAAACGCACTAAAAGCCGCATACTATAAACTCACAAATGATGAAACTATTTTAGCTTTTATCTCTTCAAAAGACATTCATAATTTTCTACTTTTAAATCATAAGAATATTTTTCAAAATACAAAACTTTTTACAACTCTAGAACCTTGTGCTCATCATGGAAAAACACCCTCATGTGCTTCACTAATTTGTGAGTTAGGTATTAAAGAAATATATGTTGGCTCGTATGATACAAATCAAATAGCTCAAAATGGAAATGAAATTTTGCAAGAGAACTCATGTGTAGTACATACAGATTTACTCAAAAAAGAGTGTGATACTTTACTTTTACCATTTAAAAAAAGTTTAGAAGAAAGATTTGTCTATTTTAAATGGGCACAGAGATTAAACGCGACTACTAATGATGGTAATGTCAGCTCACTTGAGTCTAGAACAGATGTTCATGCACATAGAGATGTATGTGATCTGCTTGTGATTGGTGGTAATACTGCTCGAGTAGATAGACCTACTTTAGATGCTAGACTTGTTAAGGGAAAGGCTCCCGACATTTTAATCTATTCTAGAGAAAAAGAGTTTGATAACACAATTGCTCTTTTTAATGTCAAAGACAGAAAAGTTTTTATAGAGAATGACTTTAAGAAACTTGCAGGGTATAAAAATATTATGATTGAGGGTACAGATACAATGTATAGACTTACTCGTGAAATTGTTGATTATTACCTCTGTTATATTGCCCCCAGTTTTGGTGGTTCAAATCGTTTTAATACGAGTGCAGATAAATTTGATATTTTAAATATTAGGCAAGAAAGTGAAGATATAATTATGTGGATGAAAAGGATATAAATGAGTTCTCAAGGTAAAAAAAATAACGCTAAACAAGAAAAAATTGTAGAGATGTTTGATGACATCGCTCCAACTTATGATACAGCTAATCGTGTTATGAGTATGGGTGTAGATAAGTCATGGAGAAGAAAAGCTTGTGATATGGCTTATGAGTTTTCAGCTAAAGATTCACTGGATAAAATAGTAGATGTTGCTTGTGGAACTGGTGATATGATGGAGTTTTGGCGTGATCGTGCTGAAAAAACTGGTATTGCTATTGGAGATATCGTAGGTGTAGATCCATCTAACGGTATGGTTGATGTTGCAAGAAAGAAGTATCCTAAATTTAACTATCATATAGCTCAAGCTACTCATATTCCACTTGAAAATGAAAATGCTGATATTTTAAGTATTACTTATGGTATTAGAAATGTAGTTGAAAGAGAAGAGGCACTTTTAGAGTTTAATCGTGTGCTAAAAAAAGGTGGACTTGTAGTAATCTTAGAGTTTATGAAAAATGAAAACCCTTCATTCTTAAGTAAAATTATGAATGTTTATACAAATAAAATACTTCCAAAAATTGGAGGATTTATTTCTAAAAATCTCGAAGCATATGAATACCTACCAAACTCTATAGAGAATTTTTCAACAGTAGAAAATATGCAAAATGAATTAGAAAATGCAGGTTTTGAAATGCTCTACACTAAAAGTTTTTCTATGGATATTTCGACTTTACTTATTGCTCGTAAAAAATAATAAGTTTATACTATATGTAAGAGAATATAAGTTGAGTTCACTTAGAACTCAACTGTCTAGTTCCTAGTTATGGTAACATATAATCAAAAAAGTTAGGATTAGCTAATGCAGCTTTTGCTTTTGTTTCATCAAAAAAGAACACTTCTCTAGTTCGTGATGTCGCTGTACAAGCAATAGCACGTGCTTTATCATTCGTAAAACAAGTTTCTATAAAATCTGAATTTTGTGAATTAAATTTTATCCACTGTTGTCCCCCAGTATCGAAGGTAATAAATCCTTCACTTGTGATATTATAATCAACTGTAAGTATATATTTTGTTGTAATGCCTTGTGCGAGTTTTACTTTACCATTATTGAAACTCATTGTTGCAGCTGTAATTGGGCCTAAGTTTCCATTTGGTGATTGTTGTTGAACATTATATAAAGTCTTACCATTTAGCCATTTTGAGCCAAATCCTGTTTCATATGACACGAGATCATCTTTAAAATATTTTTTCATTGTACTGTTTGCTGTACTAGTATTTACAAGTTTTAAATCCGAAGCATCAATATATTCTTGAAAGCCACCTGTTGCTAATAATTTTACTATTTCAACTTCCATTGCATCTGTTGTGGAAGTTAAATCTATAGAAGACAGGTTATACACTCCTAAATCTTTAAACTTAGATACATCAAGTATAGCTCCATTACTTCTATTCGCATCAAAGTTTTGTAATAAGAGAGCAATATTTGAAGCTTTTGCACTTGGGTTTGCAAGGTCTGTGTCGCCTGCCATTGTATATGGTGTAATTAAAGTACTTGCAGTAACTTTTCCTAAGGACAAAGTGTTAAGAAAAAATTCTACTTTTTCTCCATCTTCATATTTAAACTCTCCACTTGAATTTGTATATCCAGTCTGTGTTGGTGTAACATACTTTAAACCATACACTGGTGCATCTACAAATATTCCTATTTTTACAATAGGAGCACTACTACCACCACCAGAATTGGTTTGAGTTGTACTCCCATCACTTGAGCTACTTCCGCATCCACTAAATCCTACACTTAAAGCAGTTAAAATCGTTAAACTTATTCCAAAAGATCTTCTTTTCATCTCTTTCCCCAATTTTTAAACTAACTATTTTTAATAAAATAGCTGTATTAAGTAATCAATCTATTTTAATTACTTAGTATAAATATTATATTATATTATATTATCGCTTTGCCCTTAAAAATACCTGAATCTATTTAATAATACTGTCATAATCAAATATTTTACAGTTAAACTCTACAATATTAACAAAGTCATTAGCAATTTATGGGTACTCTTTGATTACAAAATTTTACAAACATTCTAATGGGAACTTCAAAATGTATACACTATCAGTATCAGGACTAAATGAGCAGATTAAAAGTCTTTTAGAGAGTAGTTTTACACAAGTCTTAGTCGAAGGTGAACTTTCTCGTATAACTTTTCATAACTCAGGGCATATATATTTTACACTTAAAGATAGCTCTTCCGTACTTAGCTGTGTAATGTTTAGAGGTAACGCTTCAAAATTGAAATTTCGCCTTGAAGAGGGGATGAAAGTTGTTATAAACGCAGCACTTACATTATATAAACCTCGTGGATCATATCAGCTTAACTGTTTTAGTATTGAACCTTCAGGGCAGGGTGCTTTTGCCCTAGCTTATGAGCAGTTAAAACAAAAACTCTCAGATCAAGGCTATTTTAACACTGAGATAAAAAAACCACTTCCAAAATTTCCATCTCGGATAGCTTTGATTACTTCAGCTACTGGAGCAGCTTTACAAGATATGCTAAGAGTCGCAAATACTCGCTATAGAAATATAGAAATAGATGTATATGATGTTTTGGTTCAAGGTGATAGTGCCGCTCATGCAATATCAAACGCCATTGCACTTGCGGATACAAAAAAGTATGACATAATGGTTGTTGGTCGTGGTGGAGGAAGTATAGAAGACCTATGGGCTTTTAATGAAGAGATAGTAGCTAATGCTATATTTGAAGCTTCAACTCCTGTTATCTCCGCAGTGGGACATGAAATAGACTGGTTAATAAGCGACTTTGTTGCAGATGTAAGAGCCGCTACGCCAAGTGCTGCAATGGAGATATGTTTGCCAGATACAAATGAGTTATATCAGTATATGGATTCGATTACATCACAGTTAGAACAGACACTTAAACAGAAGATTCATACTGCATCTCAAGAGCTTGAGCATTTAAAGACTTCATTTATCCAGCACTCTGTTGATAAAAAACTCCAACAACGTGAAGTTGAGATAAAACAACTAGGAGAAAACTTTTCCCAAGCTATGAGTTTTAATATGCAAGGCTATGAAAGGGAACTTGATAGATTCAAACAACAACTACCTCAGGCTGTCAATAATCAACTACACATCGCACAAACGCAGCTAGATAGTTTAGAAAAAGCATTAGTGTCTAACAATCCAAAGTTTAAGTCCAAGACAGGTTTTGCGCAACTCTCACAAAATGCTAAAGTGATAGATATATCAAGTTTAGATGTTGGAAATGAGTTTGAGGTGCAGAGTGATAGAGTACTTATAAGTGCTAAAGTAATACACAAGGAAAATATACGATGATTTATCCCAATTTTTTTAAAACGATAGAAACTATTAAAGTTAAAGACCCACTCTCACAAATTCTCGGTGCCTTTAGTATGGGTGAGTATGAGTTTTCATACCTTGATGTGGTAAAATCTGCTGGACATTCTTGTCCTACAGTAGCGGGTGCATTTATCATTACAGATGAAGCACTTAAAGTTCTTTATCCAAATGAGAGGGCAGTTAGGGGGAATATAAAAGTTGCCTTTGAAGAGTCTCTTGAAGATGGCATTGCTGGTGTTATTAGTAATGTGATTTCTCAAATTACAGGGGCGACAGACAAAAGTGGTTTTAAAGGTCTACAAGGACAATTCGCCAGACACTCTTTAATGGCGTTTAACGCTAACATAGATGCTTCGGCAAGATTTACACGTGTTGATAATGGAAAAAGTGTAGATGTGACTTATAACCCCGAACCAGTAAAAGCAAATCCAAAAATGATGCAACTAATGCAAAAGTTAGGTTTAGGTGATGCGAGTGCCGAGGAGGTAAAAGAGTTTGGAGAATTGTGGCAAGAGAGAGTGCAAAGAATTTTTGAAAATAGAGATGCAGTTGTGGAGACGAGTGAGGTTTAAATCTCACTCATGTATTTAAGAATGAATTTACCTTAAAGTCATACTTGGAAAGTAAGTATGCAGAGTCACAGCTGTAGAAGCAGAAATCTTTTTCATAAACTTATCAAACTTATCTTCTTTATTCCACACAGGATTTTCAACACCGCTTAGTTCAACAACTCTTTTTTTAGCATCATAGCCAACACCAAGAGAATCAACCAAACCAACTTCCATCGCTTGGTGCGCAGTAAATATATGTGCATTTGCATAGAAGTCACGTTTACTTAGGTTTAAATCTCTCGCATTTGCAACATCCGCAGTAAACATATCGTAAGTTCCTTGTATAACTTTGTTTAACTCATTAACTTCATAATCATTCCAAGGTCTATCAGTTGTTCCTAATTCTTTATATTTTCCAGCATGAACACCTTGCGTCTTAATACCGATTTTTTGCATAACTTCGCTTAAATCAGCTCCTTTCATAATGACACCGATACTTCCAACCATACTTCCAGGATTTGCGATAATCTCATCTGCCCAGATACTTGCATAGTAAGACCCACTTGCTATTGTCCCTTTAGCATAAGTAACAACAGGCTTTTTTTCTTGTAAGCGTTTGATGGCATAAGCTATCTCTATAGAAGGTGCTACAGCTCCACCGGGAGAGTTGACACTTATAAGTACACCTTTAATATTTTCATTATCAGCTGCTTCATCGATTTTAGCAACAATCTCGCTAGAATCCATGATAAGACCCACTAGATTTATTTCAAGAAGATTATTTGTTTTTAAACTCTGCTCATTCTCAGGTGCAAAAAGTAAAAAGAGTAAAAGTAAAAAAAGCATCGCTTTGAAATGGTCTTGAATAAATTTCATTGGAAGTGTTATTGGTAAAAATAGTTTTTTGATAAAGTTCATTTATATTGTTCCTTTTTCTAGTTTACCGTTTATGTAAACTTTAGAGATATTATAACGATGTAGAATTAAATGTATGGCTAACTCTGCTGTTGGTTCACTATCTAGGTCTAAAACAATCATATCTGCATTCTTGCCCTCTACTATCTCACCAGAGTTTATACCAAGAGCCTCTGCTGCGTTTATCGTCACACCATCTATGAGAGCTTTTGCAAAACCTAAGAGTGGTGCATCTGAGTGCATAAAAAGAGACATCTTTATCTCTTCAAAAAGGTCAAGTTTATAGTTTGAACTTAAACCATCTGTCGCTACTATCCATTTTATATTTTTATCATTTAATGTTTTGATATTGAGTGTAGGGTTCCCAAGTAAACGGTTAGATATAGGACAATGAATGATAGTATGCCTACTCGTTTTTATGATATCTAACTCTTCATCTGATGCTTGGACAGCATGTGTGAGTAGAGTAGGTGTACCTTCAAAATGTTCTAAAAACTCTTTAGAATCACTGACATTTTTTTCTTGTTTAAGAAGCTCGGTAAAAAACTTTTTAAACTCGCCATCACTAGAATCAAGCCAATCGCGTTCTGCTTGACTCTCCATAAAGTGTGCAGTAAGTGGAAGTTTTTCCTCTTTTACAATGTTAAGTGCTTTTTTGATAAGAACAGGATGTACAGCATAAGGAGAGTGAATAGCTACACCTGCTTGAAATCCATCTCGTTTAACAGTTTTACTAGCATCTAAACGCGAGGAGAAGTCTGTAAAAAGAGTATCTGCCATGGTCGCTTGAGAACCGATAAGTTCATTAAAATAGATAACATTTTGTTTTGCATTTGCACAGGCTTCTAAATCCATTCCATGTGAGCTAATCGCTCCAAAGGTAGTGATACCGTTGTCCAGCATAGAATCAATCGCCTTACTCATACATGCTTCGTTACATCCACCAATAAGTTCTTCACGATTTTTTATTACACTATATAACCACGTCATAAAATCACCATAAGATAGATGTGTTTTATTTCCTGAAAACTCTATATGTACATGTGCATTTATAAGTCCAGGCATTAAAAGAGAGTTCTCTCTTAGTGTTGTAACTTTTACATCAGGAAATTGAGCACGAAGTTCTTCTATAGGTGCTATTTTTACTATTGTTTTATCGTACGCAATAGATAGATTTGTACTAATCCTGTCTTTAAAGTATATAAAATGGGGTGTGATTATTTGCATGAGTCTCATCTTTATTTGTAATCTATAAGTCTGATTATACACTTTTAATATTAATTTCGATAAAATACCTTTAAACAAGATTATACAAAGGTTAATTAATGAAAATAGTAGTAATTCAAGGTCCTAACTTAAATATGCTAGGTGTAAGAGAGACGAATATTTATGGTCCTATGAAGTTAGAGCAAATACATGCTCAAATGAAAGATGTTGCAGAGCAAAATGGTGCAGAAATTGAATTTTTTCAAAGTAATTTAGAAGGTGAACTTGTTGACAAGATTCAAGAGTGTTATGGTGAAGCTAATGGTATTATCATTAATGCAGCTGCATATACACATACTTCTATTGCTATTCGTGATGCTATAAGTGCTGTAAGTATTCCAACTATTGAAGTACATATCTCAAACATTCATAGACGTGAAGATTTCAGAAAAGAAAATATGATTGCACCAGTATGTACTTCATCAGTAGTGGGTTTTGGTCCTTTTGGTTACCACTTGGCAATGATGGGAGTGCTTCAAATCATGAATGAAATGAAAGCAGCACAAGATGCTCAAGCAGCTCAGGAAAAACAAGCCTAGCTAATGCCTTTAAAACGTTCTTTAAGTAAGACACTTAGTGTTTATACCTCAGAGCGTTTTCCATGGATTTGTAAACAAGGTTTTAAGAAAAGACATCAAGCTGTTGTAGGTGTGGGTGGAAATATTGGAGATGTTAGACGGCGTTTTGAGCATCTTTTTTTTGATATACAAAGAGATAAAAGAGTGACTCTTAGACAAACATCGTTGATTCTGAAAAATCCTCCTTTTGGTTTTAGTGAACAAGAGGATTTTTTAAATACAATTATAGTTATAGAGACATCAATGAATGCTAAAGTTTTTTTAGAGTACTTAATGCGACTAGAAAAAAAGTTTGGCAGAAAAAGAAGTTTTGCGAATGCACCAAGGACCTTAGATTTGGATATTATATTTTTCGATAATTTAGTAATGGATACAGATAAGTTGACATTACCACATCCTGCATGGATGGAGCGTGAAAGTGTTCTTATTCCCCTTTCCGGTCTGCGTTTATGAAAATATTAACATTTACAGGAACTACCCCTTCTGCTGCACTTAAAAAAGCAAAACTTGAAATCGGTGATGAAGGTATGCTTATCGAGACTAAAGAGGTTCGTAAAAAAGCTTTTGGAAAAGATGCACTGTATGAGATAATAATCGGTATAGAAGAAGATATGCTTCCCTCAACATATAAAAAAGCCACAAGACCACTTTCTCAGCAACAACCTATAAAACAAGAGAGTCAAGATGTTCTTTTTGATCTTTCAAATGCAGCGGAACAGATAGCCAAAGTGTCACGAGTAGCAGATGACCCGATAGCTCAATATATGAAACCTCCAAGAGCTGTTCACACACCGGTAGTACCTGTAGCTGAACCAAAAGAGCTTAAAGAGATAAAGTCAGAGATAAATAAACTTACAGATAAAGTAAAAATCATTCAAAATATGTTTTGGGATGAAAAAGGACCAGATATTGAGAGCCAAATTCCATCAGAATTTGCAGAAATTTATCGTTTAGCTTCTCAAAGTGGTATGAATAAAAAGCATTTAGATGAGTTGATGAAAATTACCTTAGAGCATATGCCCTATAAAATGCGTGAAAATTCTGTAACAGTAAAACGCTACTTTCAAACGATACTACGTAAAATGGTTCCTATTCGAAGAGAACCTGTTTTAAGTATGGGAACAAAAAAAGTCATCATGCTTGTTGGACCTACTGGCGTTGGAAAAACTACTAGTATCGCTAAACTTGCAGCTCGGTATTCATTTTTATTACAAAAAAAGCATAAGGTTGGTTTAGTAGTCCTAGATACATATCGTATAGGAGCGGTAGAGCAACTGATGCAATACGCAAGAATGATGAAACTAGGAATAGAAACAGTTGTTGATCCTCCTGAGTTCTCAAGTGCACTTGATTCTTTACGTTATTGTGATTATATTCTTATTGATACTATGGGTTCATCTCCTTATGACAAGGGAAAAATAGAGAAAATTCATGAGTGTTTAGATGCAAATAGTACAGAGTATGAAGTTGAAGTAGTGCTTGTAATGCCAAGTTCGATTAAATATGAAGATTTACAAGTTACATATGATAATTTTTCTACCTTAGGTATTGATACTTTAATGTTTACTAAATTAGATGAAACAATGGGTTTTGGTAATATCTTTTCACTCGGGTATGAGACTAAAAAGCCAATATCTTACTTTTCTGTTGGACAAGAAGTACCTGAGGATTTAGTATGTGCTAGTAGTGACTTTTTAGTTGAGTGTTTACTTAATGGTTTTAACAGGAGTAAGGCATGATAGGTCATCAGGCTCAAAAACTCGAAGAACTTGTTGCTTCTAGTTCCAGTGCAGTAAAAGCAACATCTAAAAAAACACGTTTTATTGCTATAACAAGTGGTAAGGGTGGTGTTGGTAAAAGTACAATTAGCTCAAATCTTGCATATGCTCTTTCTCAAAAAGGACTCAATGTTGGTATCTTTGATGCAGATATCGGTCTTGCCAATCTCGATGTTATGTTTAATGTAAAAATAAAGAAAAATATTTTACATGTCCTAAAAGGCGAAGCTACAGTAAGTGATATCTTAATTCCAATTACGAGAAACTTAATTCTGATTCCAGGAGAGAGTGGTGATGAGATATTAAAGTATTCTGATTTAGCTCTGTTTGAACGCTTTATGGAAGAAGCAAAGATTTTAGATAAACTTGATGTTATGATTATCGATACAGGTGCCGGAATAGGGGAACATATACAGATGTTCTTAAACGCAGCAGATGATGTTATAGTCGTAACAGTACCTGACCCAGCAGCAATTACAGATGCTTATGCTACTATAAAGACTATTGCAACACTTCGTGATGATGTGAGTATGATTATGAATCAAGTCAAGAATGAGAAAGAGGCTGTTGGCGTGTTTGAAAAGATTAAAAAAGTTGCAGGTTCAAATATTAAGACAAATCTTAATTTACAGCTAATAGGTAAAATAAATGCAGATATCAAAGTTTCTTCATCTGTAAAACAGAGAGCACTTTTTTGTGTGCAGTATCCAGCTTCGCAACCAGCAAGAGATATTGAAGCAATTGTGATGAAGATACTAAAGAAGCTGGAACGAAATGTGCTGGTTAGTTCCAATGAAAGTGGTCTCTCTGGTCTATTTAAGAGACTTATACAACATTTTTAATTGAGTTTGGGGTAGTAAATGTTAGGTGAAAATTATGTCTATTTTTTTACAGTTCAAGGATTCTTTGTCGGAATAATCTTTGGGATATTAAAGTCTTTTGATGCAAGTGGACTGTTCATATACACATCTTTAATCACGATTTTCTTTTATCTTTTTTCGCATGTAATCATTGCACTTTATTATAAAACCCTAACAGCAAGATCATATAACTTTCCTAGAGATAGGCATGAGAGTGATTTAGACATTTTTGTAAAAGAGATAAATAAACGCGAACGCCTTATAGATTCTGCTATTAAAATCACTGATGCTGCTATTAAGATGAACTCAGATGAGCATGATGGACAAGCAGCATGACAGGTAATGCTTACACAAATGATTTAAAGCATAAAGAAGATGAACTCGCAATTCAATACCTCCCTGCTGTTAAAGCTATGGCTTATAGACTTAAAGAGCGACTCCCCAGTAGTGTTGATTTTTCAGACCTTTCAGCTATAGGAACAGAAGAACTTATTAAACTTGCTCGTCGTTATGATGAAGCATTGAATGACTCTTTTTGGGGATATGCAAAAAAGAGAGTGTATGGTGCTATGCTTGATTATCTAAGAAGTTTAGATATTTTATCGCGTGCGAGTCGTAAACTTGTGAAGGCAATTGATTATATAGTTGAAGAACACCTACTAACACATGATGAAGAACCAACTGACCTAGAATTAGCAGAACTACTCGATGAGAGTGTTGAAAAAGTACATGATGCACGAATTGCTTCGACTATTTACACGGTTATGCCTCTCCATGATCAACTTCATATTGGTGATGAGGGTGCCGCCTTAGCACAAGTAGAAAAAGATCAACTTGTAGATGTGATAAAAACTATTTTAAGTGCATACAAAGAGAGAGAACAGATGATAATTCAACTCTATTATTTTGAAGAGTTGACACTCAAAGAAATTAGTGATATTTTAGATATAACAGAGTCACGTATTTCACAGATTCATAAGTCGGTTATACAAAAAATCAAAGAAAGTATAGGAGCATAAAATGGCAGACATACTTTCACAAGAAGAGATTGATGCACTACTCGACGTTGTAGACGATGAGGGTGATGATGTCCTAGAAACGGGGGAAGAAAGTCTTCTTCCTCAACGCCAAGTTACACTGTACGACTTTAAGAGACCAAATAGAGTCTCAAAAGAACAACTTCGTGCTTTTCGTGGTGTGCATGATAAAATGGCAAGAAGTTTAGCTTCACAGATTTCGGCAATTATGCGCTCAATAGTAGAAATACAGCTTCATTCAGTAGATCAAATGACTTATGGTGAGTTCCTAATGTCATTACCAAACCCAACATCCTTTAATGTTTTTTCTGTTAAACCGCTTGAAGGAAGTGGTGTTATTGAAATTAATCCCTCTATCGCTTTTCCTATGCTTGATCGTTTGCTTGGTGGTAAAGGTGAGCCATTTGATGCTTCACGAGAATTCTCAGATATAGAACTTTCACTTTTTGAAACAATTTTAAGAGTTATGATGAGCACACTAAAAGAGGCATGGGGACCGGTTATGGATATCTATCCAACTATTGAGTCTAAAGAGTCCAGTCCTAATGTTGTACAGATTGTTGCACAAAATGAAATTGTAGTTATGGTTGTTATGGAAATTATTATTGGACATAGTTCTGGTATGATGAATATTTGCTATCCTGTTATCGCTTTAGAACCAGTATTACCAAAACTTGCATCGCGTGATTTGATGTTAAATGAGACAAGCTCTAAAAAAAGCAGAAATACTGAGTTACAAGTACTTCTTGGTGGTGCGAAAGTTGATATTGAAGCAAATCTAGGAAATGCAGATTTAACACTAGCAGATATTTTAGAGATAAGTGTGGGTGATGTTTTACGACTCTCAAGTGCAGCCGATGATATTGTTACACTAAGTGTTGATGGTAAAGAGCGATTTCGTGGTGAAATTGGGCTGCGTCGTTTTCGAAAGTCGATTGCTATAACTGAAGTCATAGATACAGAAAAAGATGCAGTAAAGCGTGCCTTAGAAAACTTCGAACAACTGCGTCAAGAAAAGATATCGGGTGTGAGAGAAATTATAGATGGTAGAAATGAAGATGACTTAGAGGAGTTGAATAATGAGTGAGTTTATGAAACTATTTGAAGATGAAACAGCTGCAACGATTGAAGCACTTGTTGGAGTGGCTCCATCTTTGGAATTAAAAGAAGAACAAGAGTTAAGTATCATATCTAACATTGTTCCTCCTATTGTTCTTGTTAAATTAAGTGTTAGTGGTGATGTAGAAGCTAATGTAATGATTGCTCTTCCTCCCAACTTAGCAGCATCTTTATCTGATATGATGATGGGTGAAGAGGCGAGTGAGAGAGAAGATGTAAATGATGATGATATTGATGCAACAAAAGAGATAGTCTCAAATATCTTTGGTGCAATTTCAAATTCACTCTCTGCACAAAAAGAGTTACCAGTTCTTTCATTTAGTGTTTCTAGTGTTGAAAATATAACGGATGAGGGAGAAGTGAGCTTAGAAGACTTTACTAAAATGTATGTTTATAAATTTACTTTAGAATCATTAAATTCTCTTCTAATGTTTATAATTGATGAAAAGTTGAGTGATGCACTTGATGGAAAATCGACAACAGAGTCAAGTTTAGATACAGGGATAAGTGAGAACTTAGACTCTTCCTCTTGTGAATCTAGTGGTGATGTACAACTTAGCAATGATGAACTTAATAATATAGCCTTAATAATGGATGTAAAACTTCCCGTTAGAGTGCGTATTGGTAAAAAAAGAATGTTATTAAAAGATGTTTTAAATATGGATATAGGTTCTGTAATAGAGTTAAATCAACTTGCAAACGATCCATTAGAGATTTTAGTTGATAATCATGTGATAGCTGAGGGTGAAGTTGTAATCGTTGATGGAAATTTTGGTGTCCAAATTACAACTATCGGAAGCAAAAAAGAGCGATTGACACAGTTAAAGTCATAAGATTATGAATAAAGCAAATGAATTAACTAAAAAATATATTAAAGACATTAAGTCAGCGGATGTATGGAGTGTTTTTAAAATTCTTGCTGACTTTGTTAAAGGTTTTGATGAATTAGGGGACTTAGGTCCTACGGTTACAATATTTGGAAGTGCTAGAACTAAAAAAGATTCTAAATATTATAAGCAGGCAAAAAAATTAGCCTCTCTTTTAGCTGAACGCGGTTATAATATTATGACTGGTGGTGGTCCTGGAATTATGGAAGCTGCAAATAGAGGTGCTCATGGATATGATGTTGAATCTATAGGATTAAATATTGATCTTCCTTTTGAACAAACATTAAATCCATACACAAGTAAAGAATTGACTTTTGATTATTTTTTCTCGCGTAAAGTGATGCTTGTAAAGTATTCAATGGCATATGTTATCTTTCCTGGTGGATTTGGAACATTAGATGAACTCTTTGAAGCATTAACTTTAGTGCAAACAAGAAAAGTAACTGGTGTGAAAATTTTTGTCATTGGTAGTGAGTTTTATCAGCCTTTATTAGACTTTGTAGAAGATAAGCTTCTGGGTGAAGGTATGATTGACCAAGAAGATTTAGAGATGATATGTTTAACAGATGAGTTTGAACATGTAGTTGATGAGATAGAAGTTTCTCTATCAAATCAACTAGAAGTTTTAGAAGATGCAGGACTTAAGGATACAAGTTATTATAAGTCTTTATCAAGTTTGAGGAAATAATGAAAGAAAAAGTACTAGTTGGAATGAGTGGTGGTGTTGATTCTACTATCACTACATTAATGTTAAAAGAACAAGGTTATGAGGTAGAAGGTTTATATATGAAACTTCACTCAAAACCAGGGTATCATGAGATTCATCAAGCACGTGCACAAAAAGCTGCTGATAAGATAGGTGTAAAACTACATGTACTAGATTTACAAGAAAAATTCAAGAAAAATGTTTATCAACCTTTTATTGATACTTATGCTGAAGGTAAAACACCAAATCCTTGTGCCCTTTGTAATCGTACAATGAAGTTTGGTGCAATGATAGACTTTGCAGATGAGGTTGGTGCCCAGTATTTAGCTACTGGTCATTATATCAAAACGGATGGTGAGTATTTTTATCAAGCAGAAGATGATACAAAAGATCAAAGTTATTTTCTATTTTATGTAAAAAAAGAGATGCTTCCACGTTTGAAGTTTCCATTAGGTGAACTTCATAAGAAAGATATAAAAGCACAAGCAGCTTCTATCGAGGGTTTAGAATCTTTTTCATCTCAAGCTGAATCAAGTGAGATATGTTTTGTTGAAACTACATATACAGATGTATTAAAAAAACATGTTAATGTTGATCAACCAGGTGAAGTACTTGATAAAGAGGGAAATGTTGTAGGTGAGCATAAAGGTTATATGCACTATACGATTGGAAAACGTAAGGGTTTTACTGTAAATGGTGCACACGATCCTCATTTTGTACTTAACATTGATCCTAAGAAGAATCAAATAACTGTTGGAAAAAAAGAAGACTTAGAGTGTAACTATGTAGAACTTGATAATCTTAATATGTTTAATGATAAAACAGAGTTCGATACAACTGTTAAACTAAGATATAGAACAACAGCAGTTAATTGTCATGTTGTTATAAAGGATGGTAAAGCATCCGTGACTTTACACGATGGTGTATTTGGTGTGGCAGTTGGTCAAGCGGCTGTGTTTTATGATGATGATAAACTTATTGGTGGTGGCTGGATTTGTAAATCCTAGCTACTATCTACTGCTAATAAACTAAATACCCCTTCTAAGCTCGACCCTTTCTTTTCGCTAACATCCATTTATCTATATAAATCAAATAATACACCAACTATAATTACTAATATCTATCTTATTATTAGTTTCATATAGCCCTTGTCAATCCCTAACAAAAACAAACGAAAAAA
>NZ_JAEMVC010000021.1 GCF_029215985.1 Sulfurimonas sp. SAG-AH-194-C21 | reverse complement strand
AAATAAATAAACACTAAAAATGTTAGTTTATTTGAATTTTTATTGCGTTTTGTCATATTTTTAAGGATTAATTAAAATAATGACTATTATGCTTAAAGATAAAATGTGTTTTTATTACTTAATTAGCTGATAATTGAACATAGTGTTCGTTTATTTGTCTTAAATCCTAATAAAAGAACACTTTGTTCCTTAAGAAGAGGAGAAAATATTATGCATATTAAGAAAAAACTACTCGATATAGTTCGTGATAAGATTCGCTTTAAGCATTATAGTATTTCAACTGAAAAGACATATGTACATTGGATTAAGCACTATATATTTTTTCATAACAAGAAGCATCCTCTGGAAATGGCAAAAAATGAAATAGAAGAATACCTTACATTCTTAGCCACAAAAAAACAGGTAAGTCCTTCAACTCAGAACCAAGCATTTAATGCGATATTGTTTTTGTATAAAGAAGTATTAGGGATAGATACTACAGAGTGGAATGTTCAAGCACTAAGAGCACAAGAGAGAAAACATATACCAGTAGTATTAACAACACAAGAAGTACAAAAAATATTAGAAAATTTAACGGGCATATACAAGCTTGTGGTGACTTTAATGTATGGATGTGGGCTTAGGATGAGTGAAGTACTTAACATTCGAATTAAAGATATCGATTTTGGGTTTGATAAGCTTTATGTTTGGGATTCTAAATCTTTAAAAGATAGAACAGTACCTTTACCAATGAAACTCAAAGATGAACTACAAGTTCAAGTGAAAAAAATACAAGAGATACACCAAAAAGATGTAAACGATGGTTATGGAACTGTTTATATGCCATTTGCATATGAAAAAAAATATCCAAAAGCTAAATGTGAAACTAAATGGCAATACTTGTTTCCAATGAATAATATATCAAAAGATCCACGAAGTAATACCAAACGCAGGCACCATATACATCCTCAAACTCTAGGTCGGAATATAAAAGTAGCAGCTGGGAAAGCGAACTTAAATAAAAGAGTAACTTCGCATATATTTCGTCATTCCTATGCTACACATTTACTTCAAGCAGGAGTTGACTTAAGGTCGATTCAAGAGCTTTTAGGGCATAAGTCCGTTGAAACAACTATGATTTATACTCACGTTGTTTCAGAGATGAACAAAACCAAACTCATAAGTCCACTAGACTTTTAAAAGGAAACAAAAATGATAGAAAGATTTTACCTTAAAGACTACCTTAGTTTTAAAGAGACAGAATTAAACTTAGAGACTGGACTTGTTGTGTTTACTGGTCCTAGTGGTAGTGGAAAGTCTATACTTATGGAGTCTATACTCTCATCTTTAGGTGCGGCTACTTGTGACGCTGCTCTTTGTGAGTCTAGTGTTACTTGGGACATAAATGCAGAGAATACAGGCATAGAAAACGATGATATAAATGTTTTTAAACACATCAAAAAAGGGAACTCTCGTTACTTTGTAAACAACCAAAGTCTTTCTCGTAAGGCTATTGGTAGTGTTGCTTCTGAGTACCTCCGACATCTAAGTCTTAAAGATTTTAGTGACTTTGAGAATGAAAATTTACTTGGTATTTTAGATGACCGAATAGCTTCAAAGTCTAAGAAAATTGTGATACTCAAAGAGAAGTATAAAAAGAGTTTTCTTGAGTACTCAGAGGTCAAAAAAGAGTTAATAAAAATAGAAGAAGAAGAGAGAAAGATAGTTGAGTTAAAAGAATTTGCTGCATTTGAGATAAAAAAGATAGAAGATATTAACCCTACTGAGGGTGAAGATGATGAACTAAGTCTTATAAAAAAAGAGCTCTCTCGTAAAGAAAAAGTTTTAGAGTCCCTAGAGTCCGCAATGGATATTTTTTCTCATGAGCACCTTGCTACTGCTGCACTTGATTCACTTGGTATTGACTCTGCTTTTTTTGATGATGTTATGAATGAGCTTCGTGCACATTTTGACTCTGCTACGGAAAAGTTCTCTGCACTTGATGAAGTTGACATAGAAGAGGTTTTAAACCGTATAGAAGAGATAAGTGGGCTTAAACGTAGGTATGGAAGTGTAAGTGAGGCTCTAGCATATAAAGAGCAGAAAAAACTAGAACTCGCTAAGTATGAAAATATAGAGATTGCAAAAAGTGACCTTGAAGATAGGTATAATATCTTAAACACTTTAGTAGAGAGTTTAGCAGCACAAATAAGTGACTTAAGAGAAAAAGAGTTAAAGGGATTTGAGAAAGCTTTAAATACTTACCTTTCAAGTTTGTACCTTCGTGATGCTTCTGTAAGTCTCAAACGCCAAGACTATACTTTTTATGGATGTGATGAGCTTAGCATAGAGCTAAATGCAACACCACTTGCTAAGATAAGTACAGGAGAGTTTAACCGTCTGCGTTTAGCCATACTTGCACTAAAGTCTGAGTTTATGAGTAAAAATGGTGGCGTTTTGATGCTTGATGAGATAGATGCAAACTTAAGTGGAGAAGAGTCTATGTCAGTGGCAAAAGTGCTTCGTAAGCTCTCTTCATTTTTTCAGATATTTGTTATATCACATCAGCCACAACTTACTTCTATGGGAGATCAGCACTTTTTAGTCTATAAAGATGGTACTATTTCAAAAACAAAAGAGTTAAACTTTGATGAAAAAGTGGATGAGATTGCCCGTATTATTAGCGGTGAGAACATTTCTGATGAAGCTAAAAAGTTTGCTCACGAACTACTAGAGGCAAATAAAAAATGATAATAGATACACATATTCACCTAGATGATGAGCGTTATGATGAAGACTTAGAAAGTGTTTTGGAGCGTGCAAGAGAGGGTGGAGTAGAGCGCTTTATCATCCCTGGAGCTGACACTTCTACACTTGATAAGGCTGTGGGTATCGCAGAAAAATATGATGATGTTTACTTTTCTGTTGGTGTACACCCTTATGATAAAGCTGGATTCGATGCTCTTGATTTTGAGAAGTATGTAGGACATGAGAAGTGTGTTGCTATCGGTGAGTGTGGGCTTGATTACTTTAGACTTGAGGGTACTGAGGAAGAAATTCTAGCAGAAAAAACAGAACAAAAAAGAGTTTTTTGTGCACAGATAGAGTTAGCAAAAAAGTATAAAAAACCACTTATCGTTCATGTAAGAGATGCATCTCGTGACTCAAAAGAGTTGATGCTTGAAGCAAATGTAGGTGAAGTAGGGGGAGTTCTACACTGCTTTAACGCAGATGAAGAGTTGCTTAGTTTAGCTAATGAAGGTTTCTATTTTGGTATAGGTGGTGTTTTGACATTTAAAAATGCTAAAAAACTTGTAAATGTTTTACCTAAGATACCTCGTGAAAAACTCATCATCGAGACTGATGGTCCATATCTTACTCCTATGCCCTATCGTGGAGAGAGAAATGAGCCGTTTTACACTACATTTGTAGTACAAAAGATGTCTGAACTTTTAGAAATTCCACTTGAAAATATAAAAGATTTAACAACTACAAATGCTCAAAAACTCTTCAGTATTTAGGTGTTTATAATAGCTTAATAATAATTTGGATAAAATCTATTTAAATTAAAATAAAAAGTAATATATGTATAAATATTTTTTGACACTTCTTTTTCCTTTGTTTCTTTTTGCGAACTTGAACTATGAGTCTAACTTTAACAAAGAGTTAGCACTTCTAGACTCTTTTGACATAGAACCATCTTTTCTTTATGATCCCGTTATGAATGAGATGCGCACTAAAAACAGTTCTATTAAAAAAAGTAAACATTTCTTTCGTGCTATGGACAGTGCATATATTTTTATACCTGCGATTAAAAACACTCTCACAAAGTACAAGGTTCCTCAAGAGTTTCTCTATCTCGCTATGGCTGAGTCAAACTTTAAAACGCGAGCATATTCTCCTAAAAGAGCAGCAGGACTTTGGCAGTTTATGCCAAGAACTGGACGTGTTTATAATCTTCGCATTGATGAGTATGTTGATGAGAGACGTGATCTTATTAAGTCAACTGAAGCAGCTGCGAAGTATCTTTCATCACTTCATAAACGTTTTGGTAAGTGGTATTTAGCAGCTATAGCTTATAACTGTGGTGGTGGACGACTAAACCATGCTATAAAAAAAGCTGGAACAGATAAACTTTCTGTTTTACTTGATGCAAAGAAAAAGTATATTCCAAGAGAAAGTCGCAACTACATAAGAAAGATTGTTGCTTTAGCACTTATTGGGACGGATGAGCAGCATCTTTTATCTAGTGAGTATGAGCACTTACTAAACCGTGCAAATGCATACTCTATCTCTACGGTCAAGATATCAAGTGGTGAGTCCCTTACGCGTGTGGCTAAACTTATAGAGATGCCCTTAAAAGATTTAAAAAAATTAAATAGACACCTAAAGTATGACTTTGTACCTCCTTATGCAAAGAGTTACGATGTCTATATTCCTTATATTAAGTTAGCGGACTTTAAACGCAAGTACTATAAAGCACCTATGCAAAATATATATAAAATTCATGTAGTAACAAGTGGGGACAACCTCTCTTATATTGGCAATAAATATGGTGTATCGTATAGAGTAATCAAAGATTTTAATCATTTAAAAAACAATAGACTAAGACTCAAGCAAAAGCTCATTATTCCAATCGTAAAATCAAGTCATAGAAAAAAGCTCAATACTCGTAACTATTATATGGTCAAACGCGGAGACTCTCTGGAGTCAATATCTCGTGCTCATAAGGTTAGTATTAGAAATATTAAGTCACAAAACCATATAAAGGGTTCACTAATTAAAATTGGTGAGAGGTTAAAAATATATGAATAAGTTTTATCTTATTATCTTTCTTGTATTTGCTCTTGGTGTAAGTGCTTGTAGCAGTAGAGGTAAGGGAGTCTATAGGCATACTACTTACTCAGAGCCAAAATCATACTCCTCTGATAAAAATGCTCATAGTGCAACTGTGGATAAAAAAAACTATTCGCATCCGACTATGAGACCTTATACTATAAGAGGGATTAAGTACTATCCAACTGTTGTGAGTGTTGGAGATACATTTAAGGGAAATGCCTCGTGGTATGGTCCTGACTTTCATGGTAAACTTACATCAAATGGTGAAACTTACAATATGTACGGTATGACAGCAGCACATAAAACCCTACCGATGAACACTATTGTAAAAGTGACAAACCGTAGAAATGGTATGACTACAGTTGTTCGTATTAATGATAGAGGTCCGTTTGTTGCTACTAGAATCATAGACCTCTCAAACAAAGCGGCACACGAGATAGATATGGTTGGGCGTGGTACAGCACCTATTACTCTAGAGATTTTAGGTTTTGAGACAAAGGGTAAGAAAAAGATTCCTACAAAAAAAGAGATGAAAAAAGCACCACAGAAAAAAGCTATTGGTAATTTTGCTCTGCAAATTGCATCTTTTTCTAAAATAGCTGGAGCCTTAGCAACACAAGAAAAATACGACCATACAGATGGTTATACAACAATAATAAAGGATGTCTCAACACCAAAGGGACGAATGTTTAAAGTGGTATTAACTGGTTTTAAGAGTGAAGAAGAAGCACGTGACTACAAAAAGAACGGTATTTTCAGCAAAGCATTTATAATAAGAGAGGACTAATGATGATAAGTAAAACAAGAAAAACAAAAGAGACAGATATAACTGTAAGTTTAGACTTAAATGGAACAGGAAAAGCAGATATAAGCACAGGTGTTGGGTTTTTAGACCACATGCTTGAGAGCTTTTCTAAACACTCACTTATGGACATTACTATTAGCTGTAAGGGTGATACTCATATCGACGACCACCATAGTGTAGAAGACATTGGTATTGTTCTTGGTTCACTCATTGCTGAGGCTATTTATCCTGTTAAAGGTATGGAGCGTTTTGGAAGTGCTAACATCGTAATGGATGAAGCTTGTGTATCTTGTGACTTAGATCTTAGTAACCGACCATTTTTAGTCTTTGAACTCTCTCCTACTGGTAAAGTGGGTAAATTTGATACAGAACTTGTAGAAGAGTTTTTTCGTGCTGTAGTGTTAAACGCAAGACTATCAGTGCATATCGTAGAGTTACGAGGGAAAAATAAGCACCATATTATTGAGGCTGCATTTAAATCACTTGCTGTTGCTCTTCGTCGTGCTACTACAAAAAATGAGCGTATAGGAACGCCAAGTACTAAAGGTACTTTATGATTAAACTGCTTGTTTTAGATGTTGATGGCTGTCTTAGTGATGGCGGTCTTACTTACTCAAACGATGGTATTGAGAGTAAGACTTTTAATGTTAAAGATGGTTTAGGTATCACTACTTGGATTAAACTTGGATACCAAGTTGCCATTATTACTGGGCGTAAATCTGAAATAGTTAAACGAAGAGCAAAAGAGCTAGGGATTCAAAACTTACATCAAGGCATAAAAGACAAAGACAGAGTGCTCAAAGAAATTATAGACTCTTTAGGGCTTCGTATGTTTGAAGTTGGCGCTATTGGTGATGACTTGAATGACTACAACATGTTAAGTCTTGTAGGTCGTAGTTTCACACCGGCGAATGGTGTAAAAGATATACGCTCACTTGTTGACACAACTCTTGTAAGTAGAGGTGGTGAGGGTGCTGTTCGAGAGATGATAGAGATGATAGTAGATGAAAATGATCAAAGAGAAGATTTTATTTCTGTGTGGACTAAGGGGTAAATCATTAATATAAATATATTTTTTATCTCTATCTTTAGCGCTTTGATGTTGATATATATATTTTTTCAACCTCTAAAAATAAAAGAGCAAGAGTTTAAAGATATTCCGCTTCTTACAATGGATAACTTTATCATGTATGAGCTTCAAAGCACAGGGTTACAAACGAATATGTCTGGAACAAATGCACTTAGGTATACTGATAGATATATTGTAGAAAATGTGAATTTTACTGACAATTCTAAAGAGTTTATATCAAATATGCAAGCCAACAAGGGCGTATATAAAAACAGTACTGTAAATTTAACAGGAGAAGTGGTGTATACAAGAGAAGATGGACTAACATTTGAGTCTGATACACTTAAGTACAATACACAAAGTGCCATTGCACAAACACAAGACGACTACTTAGCATACAAAGGTGATAACAGCATGCTCGGAGCCTCTTTTATATATGACTCACTCAATAATATTATGAAGTCTAAAAAAGTAATAGTCAAATATCAACTTAAAGAGAGTAAAATATGAAATATATTTTTATGATAACAATTTTTTTCACAAGCTTCTTGTTTTCACAAGAGTTAAAAGTTATAGCTGATGCTTTTGAAACTGATCAGGCGAAGGGTTTTTCTACTTTTGAAGGGCATGTAAATATCATTAAAAAAAGCGATGAATTAAATGCATCAAAGCTTACTATATATACAGATGAAAAGAATCAACCAACAAAGTTTATAGCACTTGGCAATGTCTCTTTTAAAATTCAAACAAAAGAAGGAGCTAGATACACCGGAACTGCTGGTAAAGTTATCTATCTTCCAAAAGAAAGTGAGTACCATTTTTATAAGAATGTGTATCTTAAACAAGTTGATGAAAAGAAAGAGATTCAAGGTGATGAAGTTATTCTCAACACAGTGAACGGAAAAGCTCATGCTAAAGGGCTTCATAAAGAGCCAGTAATTATGATATTTAATATAGCCGATGATACAATCGAGGAGAAAAAATAATGGTAGAAATAGTCGAAGCAAAGTTTATTACTTCTGCACCAAATGTTACACAAGCACCAGAGTCAGATGAGCAAAATGAAGTGGTTTTTATGGCACGAAGTAATGTAGGAAAAAGTTCTTTACTTAATGCCTTAACGAACCATAAGGGTTTAGCAAAAGTATCATCAACTCCTGGTAAAACAAGACTTATCAACTACTTTGACATTACATTTATAGATAGAGATAATGATAACAAAAAGTTTTTAGCAAAGTTTGTCGACTTACCTGGTTTTGGATATGCAAAAGTTTCTAAGTCTATGAAACATGACTGGGAAAAAAACTTAACTGACTATATCGCAGAACGTGTACAGATAAAACTTTTTATACATCTTATAGATTGTAGACATCCTCACTTGGATATAGATACACAGGTGAGTGAATTTCTTTTTGAGCATGTACGAGAAAATCAGATGATTTTACAGATTTTTACTAAAATAGACAAACTCAACCAAAAAGAGCAAAGTGCACTTAGACGCGAGTTCCCAAACGCCATGACAGTCTCAAGTTCAAAGAAAAAAGGTACGCATAAGATAAACAGAGTAATCCATGATATTTTAACAGAAGTTGATAGTGAAGATTAACTATCAAAAAGCAACACTCTCAACTATTCATGAAATGAGAGAGTTAATACTTCCTGAAATAGAGAGTGGTATCATACTTGACAGAAGTGAAGATGAAATGGCAACAAATATTCGTTCATATACTCTTGCTTATAAAGAGGATGAACTTGTTGGTTTTACGGCTTTGCATATTCATACAACAGGTCTAGCAGAAGTGCGTTCTCTTATAGTAAAAGACGGGATTCGCGGCCAAAAAATTGGTGAAAATTTAGTAAAAAAAGCCCTAGGCGAAGCTTCGTCTTTAGGCATACAAAGAGTACTTAGCCTTACGTATAAACAAGCATTTTTTGAGCGCTTAGGTTTCGTAGAAATTCCAAAAGAGTCCCTCCCTGAACATAAAATATGGGCTGATTGTATTAAATGTAAACACTTTCCAATATGCAACGAAGTATCACTCATCAAAAACCTGTAGAGCTTTTTGCTTATATAGTTATTTTTGTACTCTATAGCTCGCTGAGCAGTATACACTCATACCTACCACCAATGTTCGCTGTACTGTTTGTACTCTTCACAAGATCACTTGCACGAAATGATTATGGTGGCATTTTACTTATATCTTTTTGTCTTGTTGTTTTTGAAGCAAACCATGGGTATATGCTCTTTAGTTCAATCATCTATTTTTATTTTATATATAAATTTATAATGCCAAAAATTGCACAAAATTTTTCTTGTTTCTCGTGCATAAAATTCTCAAATGTTCTTCTGGCTTATATAGGCTACTTTTTATTTCTTTCTCTACTCTCAAGTATCTTTCTTTTATCTCCCCCCGAACTCAACTACTATATAGTATACTATATAGTAGTTGAGTTCTTATTGGTGAATTTATTATGAAAACTAAACTAATAATTTTTTTCTTCATCTCTACATGGTTAGCATTAACGGTGAGGGTTTTTTTTCTGAGTATAAACTCTCATAGTCACTACACAAAGCTCTCAACTCAAAATACAATTCGTTATGAGCGAATAGCACCTGTTCGTGGAGAAATAGTTGATATTAAAAATAGACCCATTGCTATAAATAAGTTAGGTTTTAGACTACAACTAGCTCCACACCTAACACGCAAAAAAAACATACAAATACTACATACAGAATTAGAAATACTAAACAAACTCTTACCATCCCTAAATACCCAAACTATGTTAAAAAACTATAAGAAAAAAGAGTCGTTTTATAACCATAACTTCATAGATATAGTACATTTTATTCCGTATGATGAAATTTTACCAGTCTATTCAATTTTAAACCTCAGAGAAAATATTAAAATTATTCCTGCACCTAAACGCTACTATCCTTATAAAAATATTGCAGCACACATGGTTGGTTATGTCTCACGTGCAAATAAAAAAGAGATAGGGAAGGATAAACTCCTAGGACTCATAGGGTATGTCGGTAAAACAGGTATTGAAAAGTATTACAACAACTACTTGCAAGGAAAGTCTGGAATACGAAAAATCCAAGTTAATGCTAGAAATCAAGAAGTGGCGGAATTAAGTTATGTTAAAGCAGATGAAGATAAAAAACTCAAACTAACTATTGATATGGAACTACAAACATATATGTCTAAACTTTTTGAAGGAAAGGTAGGGGCTATGGTTGTGATGGATGTTAATGGTTCTATTCTTGCCGCAGGTAGTTTTCCTAACTATAATCTAAATATATTTGTCTCAGGAATGTCATACAAAATGTATGATGACCTCTCTTCTAGCTTGGATCATCCTTTTACCAATAAACTTACTCATGGCTTATATCCACCCGGTTCTACAATAAAACCTATGCTAGGACTACTGTATATCTCGACTGACCTCTCTTCTAGATGGGGTGTTGATTGTAGGTCATCACTTCCTTTGGGTGGACGTACTTTTAGATGCTGGAAACGAAAAGGGCATAGAAAAACAGATATTGTTAAGGCTATTCGTGAGAGTTGTGATGACTTTTTTTATAAGGGAAGCCTAGTTCTTGGTAACCGGAAAATGAGTGCTGGACTTAAACGCTATGGTTTTAGTGCTAAAACAGGTATTGATTTACCAAATGAATTTATTGGGGTAGTGCCATCACGAGAATGGAAGCTAAAGAAGTATAAAAAGATATGGAGTATAGGTGAGACTGCTAATATGTCCATCGGTCAAGGGGACTTTCTTGTTACTCCACTCCAAATTGCACAACAGACCGCTTTTATAGCGACTGGACGAGTTCCTACTCCTCATCTTGCACGAGAGATAAATGGTGAAAAGTATAAAGACACATACAAACATGTTCTAAATGAGAAAGAAAAAAACCAGCTTCCTATTATTCAAAAGGCAATGTATCAGGTCTGTAATAATCTAAAGGGAACAGCAAGATCTTACTTGCATTCAAAGGTTACTATTGCAGGTAAAACGGGTACTGCCCAGGTTATTGCAATTAAACAAGACATTAAAAAAAGAAAACTAGAACATGAGATGGCATACTATAATCGTTCTCATGCTTGGTTCACATCTTATGGACCATATAAAAATCCTCAGTATGTGGTAATGGTTATGGTTGAACATGGAGGACACGGAGGGCATGCTGCTGGAGCAATTGTATCAGATATTTACAACAAGCTCTTAGAGCTTGATTATATTAAGAAATAGGTTTTCTAGAAGCTATTTTGAATAAATAGAGCTAAGATAGCAAAAAGAAAAATTGCGCCAGCCTTGTTATAGAGCTTATTCGCTAGTATAAAGAGTAGGGCAAGTGATGCAGCCACCATTATAAAGATATCAAAACTATTTTCTGATACATTAATAATGAGTGGTGAAATAAGTGAAGATCCCCCTAAAACCATAGAAAAATTCGCTACATTTGAACCAATAATATTACCAATACTCATATCGGCATTTCCTTTTTTAATGGCAACAAGTGATACTACAAGCTCAGGGAGAGAAGTTCCAAGTGAGATTAGGAACAGACCTATAATCCACTCACTCACTTCAAGACTTCTCGCTATGTTTGTACCACTCTCTATGACAAAGTTTGCACCACCTATAGTGAAAATAAAACCAATGCTCAGTAAAACCAGTGATTTTCCCCAGTTAAACTTCTGAGATAAACTCTCATCAATTTCACCCTCAATATCATTTTTAGAACTCGTAAACAAAAAGATAAGGTATGAAATCATGAGAAGAAGAAAGATAACTCCATCAACCCTACCAATAACACCATCTTGAATCATGAGTAAAAATATAATAACAGGTACTATAACCCATGCACTATCTTTTGAAAATAAGTCACGTTCAGGTTTCATAGACTTAGCTATAAAAAGCACTAAACCAAGCACTAAAGTAATGTTGAAAATAACACTTCCAAGTACATTTGCAACTGCCATATCACTCTTACCTTGTGATGCTGCCATCATTGAAGCGGCCATTTCCGGTAAACTTGTTCCAAACGCTACAAGTGTAGCACCGATAACAAAGTGAGAAATATTAAAATGAAGTGCTATACGCTCAGACTCTTTTATGATAAAGTCTGCTCCATAAATAAGTGCAGCCATCGCAGCTAAAAAAACTATATAATCCATATTTATCCTTGGTTTCTAACTATTAAACTTTTTGGAAGAGAGAACAACTCTATCATATCTTTCTCTTTTTCACGCATTTCACCCTTGTCAACTTCATGATCATATCCTAAGAGGTGTAGTAGTCCATGTATAAAAAGTAATGCAGACTCATCCGATACAGAATGTCCAAGCTCAGTAGCTTTTTCTTTCACAAAATCTTCTGAGATTACTATACTGCCAAGTGGGCTCATAGGCATCTCTTCATAAGGAAAACTAAGTACATCCGTTGCTTTGTTAATATTTCTACACTCAGCATTGATAATTTGAATCTCATTATTTGAAGTGATAATAAGTTCAATTTCTTTTTGTGTAAGGGTGTCAGATATTGACTGTAGGAGGGATATGTCTATATTAAGAGTTGTTCGGTTATCAAGTTCAATCATAAGTGCAATTATATCTAAATGTACTTATGAATAAGGCTTATGCACTAAGGTTTAAGTTTGAACCTATTCCTGTTTTTTGAGAAGCAGCTTGTTGTGTTTGCTGTGCTGTACTCTCTAATACTTTTAAAACTTGCTGTGCTTGAATATCTTGTGCTTTTTTTTGTACTTCAACACCTACAGCAGAATTAGAAGTCGCTGTGGAACCAGAAGTTACTGATGAAATTCCCATTATGTATCCTTTTAACTATATATTGAAATTATAGTACCTCTTTGTTTTAAAGAAGCTGAAAAAAATATGTTAAAATACTATCATGAATAATAAAAGATTAATTAAAAAAGCTGTTTGTATAATGAGTGGAGGTATGGACTCAACTTTGAGTGCACAGATGATGAAAAATGATGGTTTTGAAGTAATAGCTGTTCATTTTAACTACGGACAGAGAACACAAACAAAAGAACAAGAGTGTTTTGATTCTATTTGTAAACACATGAATATATCCAAACACTATAGTCTCGATTTAGACTTTTTTAAACATCTTGGTGCATCAGCATTAACAGACACGAGCCTAGACATTCCTGTCTCTGGGGTAGAAGAGGGTGTTCCTATCACTTATGTACCTTTTCGTAATGGTATCTTTTTAAGTATGGCTGCAGCAATCGCAGAAAAAGAGGGTGCTGAGCTTATTAGCATAGGAGTTGTGCAAGAAGATAGTAGTGGTTATCCTGATTGTCGAGAGACTTATATCAAAGCTATGCAAAACGCCATTAACTTGGGTACAAAAGACGAGACAAATATTAAAATCCATATGCCCTTAGTACATCTTTTAAAATCAGAGATCGTTACAAAGTCATTAGAACTTCAATCGCCACTCTCTCTCACTTGGTCTTGTTATAAAAATGAAGATAAAGCTTGTGGAGTATGTGACAGTTGTCGCCTGCGTTTAAATGGATTTCTTAAAGCTGGAGTTGTAGACCCTATTACATATGAGTAAATTAGTTTATAAGGGTTGTGAGGTTGAGTTAAAGTATAATCCAAAACTAAAAAACACTTATATAGGTGTTGAGTCAGACAACAAGATACTTGTGAAGACTTCAAGTAAGTCTCATGACTATATTTTAAACCTTTTAGAGCTACGTGACTCATGGATTCAAAAGCAGTTTAAAAAGCAAAAAAGCTATCTCTCTTTAGAGATGAACCTTGAAGACGAAGTACTGCTTTTTTTTCAAAAGTATAGTATCGATAGTGAAGAAGTAAGCAGCTTAAGAAATAGACTCCATAAACTTAGAGTTACTTCACCACAAAAAATAATGAAATGTTATGATGATTTTTACAAGAATAGTGCTGCTGTTTATTTGAAGGAGAGAGCAGATTACTACTCTAAAAAAATGGGTCTTGTTTTTGATATAATTAAATACAGAAAGATGAAAAGTAGATGGGGCAGTTGCAGTTCAAATAGAATCATAACTTTTAATACTGAGCTTATGAAGGTTGATAAGAATCTTATAGACTATGTTGTTGTACATGAGTTGGCTCACTTAAAACATATGAACCACTCTAAAGATTTTCATTCTTTAGTTGAGCAGTATCTGCCAGGGTCAAAAAAACTAAGAAGTGAACTCAAGCATATCAGATTAAGGTAAAAGATACTCTATATGATACTTACTTGAGGGTGACCACATCATCCATCCATTTGCATTTAACTGTTTGATTGGACGTATCTGTTCTTGAATTTCAAACTTTTTATAGGGTCTTTTCTTACTTTTATAGTCTCTAAAGTACTGTAACCAAGGTCTCACTCTTTTTATATCTACTCTGTCTTTTATATTGTTTAAGCTACGATAGATAACAGAGTAAGGATAATCTGCAGGATACTTATAAAAAAATGAGCCAGAAGCAAATCCCGAAGGATAAAGCATCGGTGCTATATAGTCAGAGTGACTTGCTAAAGACTCTAGTGTCTGCCCTATGTTGTTATCATCATCTTTAGGACCCCATAAAATATTTCCATAGGCATTTACAGATATAAAAATACCATACGGGTGTAGTTTCTTTGTTGCACTATCAAGAAATATCTCTATGGCTTTTATTCTATTTTTTTTAGTATTTTGTTTAGAATATCTAAGGTGAGATTTAGCAGGAAAACGAATATAATCAAAGTTGATTTCATCAAAACCAACTTTTGCAGCTTCTTCTGCTATAGCAATTGTATAATCATGAGAACGCTTATCAAAGGGATCAACCCATGCCATATTATCGTGATTTCTCCATATACTACCGTTATCATCGCGTTTTATAGCATACTCAGGGTTGTGTGAAGCCTGAATCTCATCTTTAAAAGTAACAATTCTCGCAATAGTGTAGATATTGTTATCCCTCATTGTCTGTATAAACTTCTGTATGTTACGATTAGTTCTATCTTTATGTGCACCATAAGAGTTTGCTTGTTTAAATGAAGTAAGAAAAGATGTTGAACCGTATTCATTTTTCACATCAACTACAACAGCATTAGCCTCTGTCTTTTTTATGATTTGAAGCAGATTTTTAAGTGTTTGAGAATTATTACTTGCACCCCAAAAACTTAAATATAGAGCTTTAACTTTGATAGGTTTTAGTTTAAGTAGTATGCTCTGCGTACTCGCTTTAAAAGAAAAAGGTCGATAACCATGAACTTTTACATGAAATAAACTTTCTTGTTCTTCTAAGGAAAAAAGACCTTTTGCATCACTTTTTATTTTTTGTTTTTTATTGTAAATTATGGCACCTGAAATAGGCTGAAGTGTTTTAGCATCAATGATTTTTACATCAAAAGATGCAAAGGCAATGATCGGTAAAAAAAGTAGGGTGGAAAAAAGTTTTTTCAATGAAAATCCGTCATATAAATATAAATGCAATATTACACTATTAAAGTAAAATAGTAGCTGTTATCTCTCGTTAAGAAAGTTTCTCAAACTCACATCACTCCAAGTACGAGAAAGCTTAAGGTGATTGTTTATGGATTCATACACTTTTGCAAAATCTTTGTTTTTACTGCTTAGCTCGTATATGACCTCTTGAAGTGCTTTTTTTCCAGCAATATTTACATCTTCTGGAAAATGATGGAGTTTAACCCCGAGTTCTTGAAGTTTGGAGAGTGCATGGATATTTTCATAGTGAAATTCTGAGGTCATGTTAGCATTCATCTCACTTGCACAAACTTCGATGATAGACTGATGCTCGTCAGCCATCTTATCCCAAGTGTGTTTAGAGAAAGTCAGTTCAAGTATTGAACCTGGTTCATGCCAGCCTGAGTAATAGTACGGAGCTACTTTATAAAAGCCCATTTTTATATCTAATGCAGGTCCAACCCATTCGGTTGCATCAATAACACCGCGTTCAAGTGATGTATATATTTCACCTGCAGGTAAAAGTACAGGGTTAACACCCATTTTAGAGAAGACTTCTCCTCCTAAACCAGGTATACGCATTTTTAAACCTTGTATGTCTTCAAGTGAGTTTATGGGTTTACGAAACCATCCGCCCATCTGTATATTTGTATTTCCACCTAAGAAAGGGTGTAAGTTATATTTCGCATACTGTTCACGCCAAAGCTCCAAACCTCCACCAAAAGTCATCCACGAGTTAATTTCTTCTGCTGTAAAACCAAAAGGAATACCACTATAAAGAGAAAATGCAGAGTTTTTACCTTTCCAGTAATAAGGTCCTGAGTGAAACGCATCGATTTGTCCGCTAGAACAGGCATCAAAAACTGCCAGAGCAGGTACAAGTGTATTTTTAGGATATATTTTTATCTCTAAACTACCACCACTAACATCTTTAACTCTTTGTGCAAATTTTTCAACCCCTATTCCCATAATAGGAAAATGTGCCGGCCAAGAAGTGGCTAGTTTTATAACAGTTTTTTTATTTTTATTAATATGGACTGTTTTTGTACCTTTTTTGCTCTGTGGGTGTTTAGAATAGTCTATGGCTTGATGGTTTTCATCATTACAAGCATTTAAAACTAAGGCTGAAGAACTGAGTGTTGCAGTTGTTAAAAATTTTCTACGGTTCATAATAGTTTGCTCGATATATATGTGTATTTTAATAGTGTAATTATAGCAAAAATTTTATATATATTTTATGTTCAAAGGCTATAATTGAGTATAATTAAACTTTATAGGAAGTGTTATGAAAATAAAAAAATTGTCTTTACTCAGTAAACTATTTTTAGCGTTTATTCCGGTCATTATTGTTAGTGTTATTGTTTTGACTGTTGTTATAACTAGACAAATTAATTCTATTGAGAGTACTGTATATGAGCAAGAAAAAGAATTTTTACAAAAAGAAACAGCGAATAACTTAACTGTGAAGCTGGAATCTTTAAAAAATATCGTTATCTCAATTGCTAACAATAATGTTGTAATTAACAATATGTATGATGAAGAAAGAGATGTAATATATGATGAAATTTTTAGACTTCGTGAGGCTCTGAATTTAAATAAATCTTTTGACAATCCGCTCATTCAGGTTGTAGACTTACAGTCGGCTTCATATGTTAAATCATGGGATAGAAATGCTTATGGTGCTGATGTAAGTATGAGACAAAGTATACAGACCGTACAAGAGACACTAACACCTTTTGTTGGTGCCGAAGTTACTCGAGGCGGTATAATGATGGTTGCAGCAGCACCTCTTATATACATAGAAGAAGATGAAGAACCAGAGTACCTTGGAAATATCGACTTTATTCTGCGTTTTACTACTCTACTGTATAAAAACAAAGATGCACAAGATACAAGAAAAATGCTCATTTTAGTAAACCAATCAAAGCTAGAAATAGCAAAATACATCACAAAACCTATTTTAATAAACAAGTACTACGTTGATCATGGTAATGAAAAAGTTGATGAATTACTTATTGAAAATGTAAAAACTATTAGTTTTGAAGAGCTACAAAGTAAAGGTTTTACAACTGATGTAAATTATTTTTATACTCAAGTTGATATTTTAAACAATCAAAATGAAAAAATAGGAATAATGCTTATTGCTAAACCTATCGCTGAAGTGAAAAAAACAGCTGAAGAAGCATCTTCTTCATTAATGTCTCTTATGAGTATTTTCTTGATTGTAAGTGTTGTTATCTTTGTTGTTTTGATTATACTCATTAGAGTACTCATTCTTCGTCCACTTGATGATTTAGCAATGATATCAAGAGAGCTTTCTTCTGGTCAAGGTGATTTAACCAAACGCCTAGAAGAAAAATCAGAGGATGAAATAGGAAAAACAACACATTCATTCAATAAGTTTATTGAGAAAGTACATGTGATGGTTTTAGATGTTATTGTCTCGGGTCGTCAGACAAATACAGACATAGATAATGTAACACAGAAACTTACTCAGGTTCATGAAAAGATGACACTAGAGAGAGATTATCTTCAAAAAGCAATTGCATCCAACACTGATGTTAAAGAAATGACAGCACACTCACTAGAAGACAGTATTCAAACAAGTGCTACGATTGATGGTGCTGTTGCAGAGTTAGGTGTTGTATATGACGACATAACAAATCTAGTAGACTTTGTAAATAATGTCTCAGAGAAAGAGAATGAGATTTCTAACTCATTAACGCAGTTAAGTAGTGAAGCGAGTAATGTTAAATCTGTACTTAGTATTATTGAAGACATTGCAGATCAGACAAATCTTTTAGCACTTAATGCAGCTATAGAAGCAGCCCGTGCAGGTGAGCATGGTAGAGGATTTGCCGTTGTTGCAGACGAAGTCCGTAAGTTAGCTGAGCGTACACAGCATAGTTTATCTGATATAAATGCAACGATAAGTATAATCTTACAGTCAATTACAGATGCAAGTGCACAAATAGAGCTAAATGCACAATCTGTTGTAAAACTTGTAGAACATACAACTAATGTTAGAACTAAGGTCTTAAATACTTCAACTCATATTGAAGAAGCTTCTAGTATCGCCAAGAACTCTGAAAAAATCGCACATTCTCTATCTGGGAGTACAAATGAGATCATACAAAACATAAGTGATGTAGACACTTTATCACTCCAAAATAAAGCTCTTTTAGGTGAGATAGAAACAGAAGTTAAAAAAGTACAGGCAAGCTCAACTAACCTAAACCAACAACTTAGTTTATTTAAAGTCGAATAGGCTCGGTTGCATCTGCAGGTTTAAATGCTTCTCAAGTATACTTTTATCTGTGCCAAGTACTAATGCAAAGTGAAAGTGATACTCTTTTAGAGAATTGAGAATTTCATTTTTATTTTTATAGATAATGAGAGATTCTTTATTTTGTATTTTTTCAATGAGTTTTGTATCGTGATGGGGTACAACATATACTATCTTCGCCCAGGTTGCTCCACTTTGTAAAAATGTGATTTGAGACTCAACAAGAGTACTGTTTTTCTCAAATATAAGCACCTTATCACTTGTTCCAAACTCTTTTATTTCAAATCTTTTATTTGTAAAAACTGCTTCAAAGTGCCCTATGGGAGTAAACTTACGCAGTCTATAGTTGACTTTTATATTTTTAAATAGGTGTAATAGTATCTCTAGATAGGGTATGAAAAAAGGCGAAATAAGCTGTCTTTCATAAAACACATCATTATATATAAAGGAAGTTTCAAAAAGTGTTTGCTCAATTATATCTATATTTTTATATGTAGTGTTTGAGAGTTCTATCGTTTTAGTAAAGATATCTTTATCACTTAGATTAGGACAAAAAAGGATACAAGAAGAGTCTTCGATATTCCAAAGTTGCTTTGCAATATCGAGAATATTTCCACTTATCGCTATGAAACTTGGCTCTGTTATAACTTGAAGGGCAAGTTTGAGTACTATCTCATTTGTTTCATATACTTTTATATCTTTATCTAGGAGTTTAAAACGTAGGAGGCGTTTGAGTGCATCTTCAAGGCTTTGGACTTTTATCCAAGCTATTTCACTATCAGTAATTTGTGTAGGTTTACTAAAAACAATGCCATATGCACCGTTTAAGATAGCATCTTCTATCTTTGATTCATCAAATGCAAGAAATAGATCACCGCGTTTGACATTTTTAACATCAAAAACGATATCGGTAAAATTACTTACAAATGGTTTATTTAAAAGTTTCGCATGTGTAAGTGCAAGGACATTTTCAAGTCTCATCCAATAGTTGTGCCTGCCTTTTTAGGTTTCTCAGGTCTCACTAAACAAAGACCATCTTCATCCTTAGCAGCAAGAAGCATACCCTCAGACATTATGCCCATAAGTTTAGCAGGTTTGAGGTTAGCAACTACACATACTTGTGTATCTACTAGGGACTCAGCAGAGTAAAACTCTCTAATTCCAGCTACTATCTGACGTGTATCATTCTCACCAAGACTCACTTTGAGTTTGAGAAGTTTTTTCGACTTTGGTACTTCCTCCGCTTCTAAAACAGTTCCTATTTTGAGTGATGTCTCAAAGAACTGACTGATTTCAATAAGGTTATCATCAAAACTAGCAGAGGAGTCAAACTTCTCTTTTTGTTTAGAAGGCTTTTTCTCATCCTTAGGAGGGTTCGGTTCAGCATTAGGAGCTTCAGGCATTAAAGGCTCATCAACACGAGGAAAAAGAGGAGGAACTTTTTTGATATTAAATAGTTTCAATAGTTTTTTATCAATTACCATATCTATATAACTAGCGTTATTTATCTCGAAGTTTAAAGCGTCAGCGATAGTTGCCGTCGTTTTAGGCATAATAGGGGAGAGCATAATCGCAGCTTTTGCTAAGATGTTTGCTACGAGTGCTACAGTAGCTAAAGCTTCATCTGTTTGATCATTTTTTATCTTTACCCATGGCTCATGCTCTGTAATAGCAGTATTTCCGATAGAAAACAGTCTCCATAACTCTTCAAGGTATCTATGAGTTTGCATTTCACTCATGTAGTGATCAAGAGAGTCTAGGACTTTGTTCATAGCTTCGAGTTCTTTTGTATGGTACTTCTCTACATCTATACTATCTATCTCATACTCAGAATACTTTCCACTCATACCGATAATACGGTTGAGTAAGTTTCCTAAGTCATTTGACAATTCAGAGTTGATACGGTCTATAAATGCACGTTGAGAAAAATCACCATCTTGACCAAATGGAACTTCTCTAAGCATAAAGTAACGCAGGTTTTCCATACCATAAGCATCTGCAACCTCTTTAGGAGAAACTACATTTCCTTTAGATTTACTCATTTTTTCACCATCACGTGTCCACCAACCGTGAGCACCAATAGTTTTAGGAAGTGGTAAATCAAGACTCATTAAAAATGCAGGCCAGTAAATAGCATGAAAACGCAGGATGTCTTTTCCTACAAAGTGAGTAGATGCAGGCCAAAAGTCCATGTTAGCATCATCTTTACCATAACCAAGAGCTGTAATGTAGTTGAGTAGGGCGTCTAACCATACATACATAACATGTTTATCATCATTAAGAGACTCAGGCATTTTAACACCCCAAGTAAAAGATGTTCTAGTTACTGAAAGGTCACGAAGTCCGCCTTTTACAAAGTTTTTTACTTCATTAGCACGTGAGCGTGGCATGATGAAGTCAGGATTGTCTTCGTAGTGTTTAAGTAGTTTGTCTTCGTACTCTGAGAGTTTAAAGAAATAACTTTCTTCTTTAACTATACTTGTAGCACGACCACAGTCAGGGCAAAATTCGCCATCTATGAGTTGCATTTCAGGAAAAAATGTCTCACAAGAAACGCAGTAGTGACCTTCATAAAAATCTTTGTAAATATCACCCTTGTTAAACATATGTAAAAATGCTTTTTGAACACCAGCCATATGCTCTTTGTCAGTTGTACGGATAAACTTGTTATAAGATATCTCAAACTCATCCCAAAGGCTTTTAAAAGTAGCACTTATCTCATTTGCAAACTCTTGAGTTGGCTTACCAGCTTTAACTGCAGACTCTTCTATCTTTTGTCCGTGCTCATCAGTACCCGTTAAAAAGTAAGTCTCATGACCTTTAAGTCTCTCATATCTAGCCACAGTATCTGCGATAAAAGTAGTGTAAGCATGCCCGATATGAGCTTCTCCGTTCACATAGTATATAGGTGTTGTTATATATTTACTCAATTTATTTTCCTGTAATTATTAATAATGTTATTTTAGCATAAGAGGCTTATATCTTTGAGTATTAAAACTCAAATCCACCTGCAGCACCCTTAGACATAGAGTTGTAAACAGCTTTTACATACTCATCTCTGATGGAGCATCCGAAGTAAGACTCACAAAGGCTACAAGTTTTGTGACCTTTATTTACCTGACAAGTTTGCAACTTTTCTATCATCTCATCGAGGTAGAGTTGAAACTTATCTTTTGGTACATTAGGCATTTTTTGTGTAAACTTCTTTTACTCTATCTATCTCATAGTGTGAACCAAAAAAGCAGATAGCAGTATCATGAACATGAGCATGACCTAAAGTCATCAAATCATTTTTACCATCAATCGCACCACCACCACATTTTTCATATATGAAAGCAAAAGGGAATACTTCAAACAAACGACGTAGTTTTCCTTCTGGTTTATCACTTGTACCAGGGTAAGAAAATAGTCCTCCACCTTTAAGAAGGATCTGGTGTAGATCTGGAACCATTCCTCCAGAGTAACGCAGGCGGTAACCCTCTGAGAAGAAACCATCTATCATGTTTTTATGATACGGTGCCCAGTTTTGCTGCGTTCCACCCGGAGCCATTAGCTTCCCCTTCTCATTAAGTCTTATCTCTTTAACAAACTCAAACTCACCATTTTGAAGGAGATAAAGTTTTGTTTTATTTTCTGCAAAAACCATCTCAACACGTGGACCATGAACAACATAACAAGATGCTACCATATGTGCCGCACCAAATTCACCCTCATAAATACCATAAATAGAACCAACACTAAGGTTTACATCTACTAATGATGAGCCATCGAGAGGGTCATATGCAACAAAATATTTACCATTTTCGTTTAAAAGCATCTCTTTTTCTTTTTCTTCACTTGCAATAGTATGAATAGAAGATACTTTAGAAAATTCTTCTTGAATTATCAAATCGCACTGAATATCTAGTTGTAGTTGCGTTTCACCAGAACTATTTTCTAGTTGTGAATACCCTATGTCTTTTACATCTATAGCATTTTTAATTCTTTTAGCACTTCTTTGTATCGCGTCAAATATATCTCTCATTATTGTCCTTTTTTAAACTTTTTTTGCATTTATAAGTATCCACTCAATAACTTGTTCTGGGTTATTTAAGTCGAGTACATCTATGTTTTGTGGTAGGTTGTGTGCATCAAGGTCTATACTTGAGTCCGTAGCAAGTGCATCCATATAACTAAAGTAGTCACTATCAAGAGACTTTCTAAACACAGATATTCGAGGAAGTGGTAAGTTTTTTAAGCCTTCAACAAGTAAAACATCAAAGTCATCAAAGAGTCTTATCATATCATCAAGTTCTGAGTGTTGCTGAGAAAAGAAAGTTGTACGAGTAGGGGAGGTTACGATAACCTCTGCGCCCGTGTCACTGAACTTGTAACTATCCTTACCTTCAACATCAAAATGTGCCTTATCTTTTGGATCATGTTTAATAATAGCTACTTTTAGTTTTCTCTCATGTATCAGCTTTCGAGCTACTTTTAAAATAAGAGTTGTTTTCCCACTATTTGAAGGCCCAGTAAATGCTACAGCTAATCTTTTGCTCACTTTTTGTTTCCCTAATTAAAATTTAATGTGATTATACAAAAGAAGAGTTTAATAAGATATAATTCTGAACTAATTAGAGGAGAAAAATGAAAACTTTTTTAACTATAAACATAATCTTACTAATTCTTAGCGCTTGTTCTTATGACAATGCCTTTTCTCGTTTTGATATTTCACCGATGAGAGCGAAAAGTGAAGAAAGTATCATTAGTTCGAAAATATATAATGAAACAGATATTGTTGGTGTTGTGAGCTATGTATATCTAAACACAGTAAATTCAGAGAAATACCAAGATAGTGAATACTTTTATATTTACTTATATGCTAAAGACACTAAAGCACAAATAAGTTTTACTTTAAATGATGTTAATGCAACTCTGATTGAAGAGCTCGAAGTAAATAATAAATTTATACGCCTAACAGACTCTAATGTAACTTGGCAAAAGTACTATTTTGTTAAGTTTGCACAACAGGATACAGACTTAACACTTATTACTAAGATTGCAAACTTTTCATCGAATGCAATACTCTTTCAAAAAGACGACTAAAGAGAACGAAGAAGACTACTGAGAATTACAATAACAACTTGTAGACCGATAATTAATATTAAAGGTGCTAAATCTAGGTTGTTAAAATCTGTACGTACAAATTTTCTTACAAACTTATATGCTGGATTAGTTATTCTATGAAGAAACTGGACAATAGGGTTGTACGGGTCCGGATTGACAAAACTAAGGAGTGCAGTAATTATTAGCACCCATATATATACACTAATAAGACTTACTAAAATCCCACCTACACCTTGAACTATTTCTATTATCATTTCCATTACTTTACAATCTCCCCAATATAATTTTTAAGATACTTATATATCTCGGCTAAATCAGGACCGTTCTGTGCATTTGTAAGCAATATACGTAATGCCTTAGAGTAGTCATCTTCCTTGAGTCCAGATTCTTTGATTATGTAGTTCTTGAAGTCATCATACTTATCAAAATAGGGCGCACTCATTATTATACTCTTCATTTTTATTACTGATTGAGATAACACATCTGGAATAATACGCTCATTAAAGATAGGAGCTATTTTAGCCTTTAACTCTTTAGTCGTAGCTGCATCTTCTTCTAGGTAAATACGAGCGAGTTCACCTATTTCAGTATCTGCAAAACCAACATAACGCGATAATTCTTTAGAATCAAGTGCTTTTAGATGTTCTTTGTTTATATGACGAAGTTTTTTCATATCAAAAGGAGTAGGGCTTGAAGAAAGGGTGTCTAATGTAAACCATTCCATTGCTTCTTTGACTGTAAATATCTCCGTAGGAGTCTCATTTCCAATTGATATTAAATAATTTGATATTGCCTCAGGTAAAAAACCCTCTTCGAGTAAATACTTAATACTTGGAATATCATCTGATACAATACTAGCTATATGCACATACCCTATTTTTTTATCATAAGCAAGAGACTCTCTGATATGCTCTTGCATAGATGTAATATTACTGAACTCTGCATCACGAATGACAATACTAATATCATTTAACATATCATCTACAGCACCTGAAAAAGTATATGTTGGTGTTTTATCTTGATGTAGGATAATAAAACTATCTACGACAGAAGACTTACCTGGTTTTGTTATACGGATACTAAAGGGGCTCATATTGTCAATAACAAGTTCTGCAGGAAGGTTTTGACAAGCATCATCGTATAAGTATGTCTTTTTAGCAAGTTTTGATTCATCGCGTTTTTTCTCAAGCCACAAGTCAGAACAAAAACAAGAAAAAGCTTTTTTTTCATGTACTAGTTGCAGTGCCATGGCTGAGTGAAAACGAATGCTTTCACTCTGGTAGATAACCTGAGAGTAGTTAATGCCAAAAAGACCGAGGATATCAAGTATCTCTTTATCTTTACCCTCAATATTTTTTTCTTTATCCATATCTTCGATACGGATAATTAAATCTTCTTTTTTTTCTTGTGCGACAAGGTGGTTGAATAGGGCAACACGAAGGCCACCTATATGCATATCACCTGTTGGACTTGATGCAAATCTAAGCATTAAAATTCCTAAAAATTATTTTCGTGATTCTATCAAATTTTTGATTAATATATGTTGAGTTTTTGATTGTTTATTATTGAAGCATAAGTGGTGACCCCGAGGAGAATTGAACTCCTGTGACATGGATGAAAACCATGGATCCTAACCGCTAGACGACGGGGCCACTTTCAACTGTTTTGTTGAGCCGAAATTATATAGATTTTATGCTTAATAAAACATAAAATCTATAAGGGATTTCGTATTAGTCGTAAAAACTACGTAATGCTCTAATGATTACAGCATTTTTAGAGATGCTTTCAGCTTTTGCATTTTCATTTACTGTGTCATATATATCTAAAGGAAGAGAGATTGAAAATGTTTTAGTCTCTATTTTCTTCTTTTTCGCTACCATTGCTGCAACACCAGTTAAAAGTTCTATAATCTTTTTAGTATCAATAGGCTTTTGAATAAAGCTGTTAACACCAACTTCAATAGACTCAGAAATCTTCTCGATGTCATTACTTGCAGAAATTACAATGATAATCTGAGTAGGGTTAAGTTCACGAATCTTGCGAGAAAGCTCAATCCCGTCCATCCCTGGCATTACAATGTCAACAAAAATAATGTCTGGTTTGTTTTCAATGTAAGACTTTAAAGCTGTTTCACCATCAAAATACGAATCAACACTTGAAAAAAAGTTTTTAAATGTTGAACTCAATAGCTCATTTGCTACTTTTTCATCTTCTACTACCATTGCTGATAATTTTTTTGTTTGTTCTGTTAGTTGAATTAAATCTACACTACTCATTTTAGTATCCTATATGTTAAGTTTTATTATATTGAAATTATAACTAAAAAATGAGAAAAATTATAACATTTGGTAACAAAATAATAACTGTTATTTTAAAAGAACCTAAAATAGGGGAGCATAGCCTATGTAACTGTTATAAAATATGTAAATTTTTTATTGTTAATCATTTTTATTTTGCTTAAATTGTTCAAGCCATTCAATATTTGTTTCAACATGCGTCTCTTTTTGATCTAGTAGAGAGCCTATAATACTAATAAGAGTATCTTCATCCATAAATGTAAGTAAATCTGGGTTAATTGTAGTGCTAGAGATATTTTCATGGCTATTTAGTAATGCTTGTATATCAATAATTAATTGTTCTTTTTTGCTCATTGTGTGTCAATTGTCCTTATTTTTACTATTTGGTTAACATAATGTAAATTCTCTTGAAAATTACTTCTATATTTTTCGCCTACCTACTTGAGTGACTAGATTGTTGAGTATAGAACTTTTCATGTCCCAAGTACTCTTAACATACAAGCTTTCGTCTTTAAGTACTTTAGCTGCCTGAGTAGATATATAGTTACTCAGAGAAGAAGAATTCTCTTCTTCAAGTAGACTCAAAAGTCTGTCAAAGAGTTTTCTGTCTAAACCATAAATCATTTTTATTCTTTTTTTATTGATATTTTCTAATATCAAATATTCTGTACTTGTTTTAGTTGTAAGTGTAAAAAAGTGAATATTACCTTTAACATCGATAAGTTCATAATTATACTCAGGAAATATAATTCTTACTGTCTTTTGTATCCCATACTTATACCTGTAGCCCACAGCTGCACTAGCATCTTCGAATGTAAGTACAGAATTATCATCCATAAGAAAAACTCTCTGTTGTATGGTTAGGTTAAGAAGCTTTATAGTGTTTTTATAAAGAGGATCACCCTCTCCTTTTATGATTACCTTATCATTCATCGTAATTTGGAGTAAATTGTCTTGTGTATGTTCTATATGCGGTGTAGCACATGCACTAAACAACAGTACTAATGATAATATAATTGATTTTTTCATTTGAAGTACCTCTAAATGGGCTTTGCTCACTATTAATCGTAACATAAACATATGAGGTACAAATAAGCCGAGTTTTGTAGTAATAGTTATTAATCTACTGCACACCTTACGTTGTGCCTCTAGCGAAACAATAGCAATGTAAGACGCTAACCATCTGTTTCTTGCTGCCATGTTGGGTTTACAAGCTCTCTATATTACTATAGAAACTGGTGGTCTCTTACACACACCTTTTCACCTTTACTTACATCAAGCGTAAGAAGTCTAATCTCTGTTGCACTTTCCCTCGTATTACTACGGCCATTCGTTAAATGGAACACTGTCTTACAGCAGCTCGGACTTTCCTCTTGAGTTTGACTTCAAGTAACTATCTTTGTACCTATGAGATTGTACTAAAAAAAACCTTTATACAGCTTTTTATACTTATGAACAAGTGTTCACTAGTCTATATTAACAAATGAACACTTGTTCATAACTTATAAGCTTATATTAACAAGTGTTCATATATAATGAGTTTAATATTAACAAGTGTTAATATAGTAAAAAAGGAGCTTTAATGCCTACAGACACAACACCTACTAAACGCAGTGGAACTAAAGAGAAAATACTCAAAGTATCAACTACCCTATTCTCTCAATTGGGATATAAAGGTGCGAGTGTAAGAAAAATTGCTTCAGAGGTAGGAATAAGAGAGAGTGCTATCTATAATCACTACAAAAATAAAGAAGAGATATTTCTTGAAGTAGCAAAGGGTATTTTCTCTTCACCCTTCTCTCTTTCAAGTGAAGAGATAAAGGAATTAGCAACTCGAGGAAAGCCATTTTTACAAAAATTTGCACTGCAACAGAAGATGCTTACTTTTGATAAAACAAATGAAAATATGTTTAGATTACTGATGATAGAGCTAATGCAAAACAAAGAGCTTAGAGCACAGTTTCAAGTAGAGTTCCATGAAAAAAATATTAAAGTGCTCTCAGAGGGCTTATTTATAATGATGCAGAACTTACTTATACGCTCTGGTGATCCTATGATGGTATCTTATGAGTTCTTATCCACCCTATTCTATATAAGGCTTCAAATCACTCTAATGCATTTTGATAATTTATCTACTAATGCCCTCTCTACACACTTTGAAAAACATGTAGATTTCTTTTGGGAAAGTATAAAAATATAGATATTAAGTAATATTAATGTGAGGTTTAAAAAAAAAGCAAGCTAATTAAAGCTTGCCTTAGGTATGTAAAAAGATTACTAAGCGTAATCGCCTGATGGTTTATCAGGTTTTTGTAACTCGTCATCTATCAAACGGTAACCATGTCCTCTTAAAACTGATTTGAATAGTTCAAAATGTTCATCATCTATAATTTCAGCTGCTACTGAATGCGGATGACTTAAAAGAGTAACCTTTACAGATGTAAAACCTGCAAGGTCTAGTCCAGTTCTAATAGTTTCAGCACAAGCACCACAACTGAGGTCTTGCAATTCTAAAGTTCTTATCATTACTTTTTCGCCATTGCCTTAGTTACTGCTTGACCGATTTCAGCTGGAGAAACAACAACTGTTGCACCGGCAGCTTCTAGCGCAGCCATTTTCTCAGCTGCAGTTCCTGCAGAACCTGATACGATTGCACCAGCATGACCCATTGTTTTACCTTTTGGTGCAGTTTGACCTGCAATAAACGCAACAACTGGTTTTGTAATATGGTCTTTAATATAGGCAGCAGCTTGAATTTCAAGATCTCCACCGATTTCACCAATAAGAACAATACACTCAGTTTCTGGATCTGCTTCAAACATTGGAAGAAGTTGAAGGTATGAAAGACCAATAATTGGATCTCCACCGATACCAACAGCAGTTGAAATACCAAAACCTTCTTTACAAACTTGGTTAGCACCTTCATAAGTTAATGTACCAGACTTAGAAATAAGTCCAACATTACCTTTTTTGAAAATCATACCAGGCATAATTCCAATTTTACACTCTTCAGCTGTAATGATACCAGGACAGTTTGGCCCAAGTGTTTTCATACCATGCTTAGTTGCATGAGCTTTAGCCATTTGCATATCTTTAACCGGAGCACCTTCTGTAATGATTACAGCAAGTTCGATTCCAGCTTCAGCAGCTTCCATAACAGCATCACCAACAAAAGCAGGTGGAACAAAAATCATAGAAACAGTAGCACCAGTAGTTTTTACAGCTTCGGCAACTGTATTAAATACAGGTTTATCAAGGTGAGTCTGTCCACCCTTGTTTGGTGTAACACCACCAACGATTTTAGTTCCATATGCTAAACATTGCTCAGCATGAAAAGAACCCTCTTTTCCTGTGAAACCTTGAACGATTACTTTTGTATCTTTATTTACTAGTATAGACATTTAATTAGTTTCCTTTCGCAGCAGCAACTGCTTTAGCAGCACCATCAGCTAAATCATCACCAACAATTAAGTTGGCAATATTTGCTTTCTTTAAAATTTCAGAAGCTTCAGGAGCATTCGTTCCATCAAGACGTACAATTACAGGCACATTTACATCTGTAAGTTTAGTTGCTTCAATAATACCATTAGCAATACGATCACAACGAACAATCCCACCAAAAATATTTACAAAAATTGCTTTTACATTTGGATTTCTAAGAATAATCTCAAAACCTTTTGCAACAGTCTCTGCATTTGCACTACCACCAACATCTAAAAAGTTAGCAGGTGTACCACCCATGTGATTAATTGTATCCATAGTACCCATCGCTAGACCAGCACCATTTACCATACAACCGATTTCACCATCAAGTGCAACATATGAAAGACCATATTTAGCAGCTTCAACTTCATCAGCATCTTCTTCAGATAAATCTCTCATAGCTTCGATGTCTGGATGACGTCCTAAAGCAGAATTGTCAAATCCCATTTTTCCATCAAGAGCTAAAAATTCGCCATTTCCATTACGGATAAGAGGATTGATTTCAATCATTTCTGCATCATTTTCAGTATAAACTTTAAAAAGTTTTTTAGCAAAATTAATGATATTTTTTTGTTCTGCTTTATCAGTGATACCAAGACCAAATGCTAGTTCACGACCGTGGAAACCCTGAAAACCAATAGCAGGATCAACTGGAACTTTAATAATTTTCTCAGGTGTATTTTCTGCAACATCTTCAATGTTCATTCCACCTTCAGTAGATGCAACAATAGAAGGCATTTCTAGTTTTCTATCTAAAACAACAGAAAGATAGTATTCAGCTTTGATATCTGCACCATCTTCTATGTATAGTTTTTGAACAAGTTTACCAGCAGCATCTGTCTGATGTGTTACTAAAGTCATACCAAGAATTTCTTCTGATAATGCTCTTACTTCTTCAAGAGACTTAGCAAGTTTAACACCACCGCCAAGACCACGACCACCTGCATGAATTTGAGCCTTAACAACCCATACTGGACCACCAAGTTCTTCTGCTGCTTTTACAGCTGCGGGTACGCTTTCTACCATTATACCTTTTGGTGTTGGAACACCATATTTAGCAAAAATTTGTTTTGCTTGATACTCATGTATATTCATTTATTCTCCTTGATTTAAAATTTATTTTTTAATAAAGACGCTTAAGCCTTAGGTGCGATCATATTCTCTGGGATTACATACTTGTCAAACTCTTCTGCAGTTAAAAGACCAAGCTCAACAGCTGTTTCTTTTAAAGTTGAGTTGTTCTTGTGTGCAGTTTTTGCAATTTTTGCTGCATTGTCATAACCAACATAAGGGTTAAGTGCAGTAACTAGCATTAATGAGTTATGTAAAAAGTGATCGATTTTATCTGCAACTGGTTCTAAACCAAGAGCACAATGATCATTAAATGATACGATACAATCAGCAAGTAAACGACATGACTGTAAATAGTTATATGCGATTACTGGTTTGAAAACATTTAACTCAAAGTTTCCTTGTGAAGCACCCATAGAGATAGCGACATCGTTACCAAAAACTTGACATGTAACCATAGTTACAGCCTCAGCTTGAGTAGGATTTACTTTTCCTGGCATGATTGAAGAACCAGGCTCATTTGCAGGAATTTCTAACTCACCAAGACCACAACGAGGACCTGATGCTAACCATCTAACATCATTAGCAATTTTCATCATATCTGCTGCAAGTGCTTTTAGCGCTCCGTGAGAATAAACTAAAGCATCATGAGAAGTAAGTGCGTGAAATTTATTTGGTGCTGTGATAAAATCATGACCAGTTAATTCACTGATCTTTTTAGCAACTCTTACGCCCATTTCTGGGTGAGCATTAAGACCAGTTCCAACTGCTGTTCCACCAAGTGCTAATTCACGGACAGCTTCTAGAGAATCTTTAGCCATTTTTTCACACTTGTTTAACATCTCAACCCAACCACTAATCTCTTGACCAAGAGTAAGTGGTGTTGCATCTTGAAGGTGTGTACGACCAATTTTTACAACTGATTCAAATTTAGCAGATTTAGCAGTAAGTGTAGCTTTTAGTTTTTGTATAGCAGGAATAACTTTTGTTTCAATTGCAATAACTGCAGCAATGTGAAGTGCTGTTGGATAAGTATCGTTAGAGCTTTGTGATTTGTTTACATGATCATTTGGATGAACAAGCTTGTCAGTTCTAAAATCACCACCAAGAATTTCTGTAGCACGATTAGCAAGAACTTCATTATTATTCATATTAGACTGCGTACCAGAACCTGTTTGCCATACAACTAGTGGATAATTTCCATCTAGTTTTCCCTCAAGCATATCATCAGCAGCTTCTGCGATAGCATCAGCTATTTTTTGGTCTAGTGTTCCTAAGTCTGCGTTTACAAGAGCAGCAGCTTTTTTAAGGTAAGAAAATCCTCTTGTAATTTCATAAGGCATAGTCTCTTCGCCAATTGCAAAGTTTTGAATACTTCTCTGCGTTTGAGCAGCCCAGTAAGCATCTATAGGAACTTTGATTTCACCCATTGTGTCTTTTTCAATTCTTGTACTCATTTTACTATTCTCCATCAAAAAAATTATTAGTCTTTAATGTATCTATAAGTCCTTGCACTGATTCACAAGAATTTTTAAACATCTCTTTTTCTTGCTCATTTAGTGTAACTTCAAGAATTTTCTCAGCGCCATTAGCACCAATCATTACAGGAACACCAGAAACGACATCGTTAAAACCATATTCGCCTTCAAGAAGAACCGCACATGGGTAAATCTGTTTAGTATCTTTTAGTATCGCGTTAACCATAATAGCAGTTGATTTAGCAGGAGCATAATATGCTGAACCTGTTTTTAAATGTCCTACGATTTCAGCCCCACCCTTACGAGTACGCTCAACGATCTCTTCAATCTCAGCGTCAGTAAGAACGTCTGAAAGAGGAACTCCTGCAACTGTAGAGTATCTAGGAAGAGGAACCATATCGTCACCGTGACCACCCATAACAGATGCACGGATTTGTCCACCACCGTATCCAAGTTTCTCTTGGATAAACGCAGCCATTCGTGAACTGTCTAGGATTCCAGCCATACCGATAACACGGCTTCTATCAAAACCACTCTCTTTAAGTGCAACATAAGTCATTGCATCTAAAGGATTTGAAACCATTATAATGATAGCATCAGGAGAGTATTTCGCTACACCTTGAATTACTTCTTTTGTAATTTTTGCATTGATCATAAGTAAATCATCACGACTCATACCAGGAAGTCTTGGACTACCAGCAGTTATTACAACAACATCACAGTTAATTAAGTCTGACATCTCTTCAGCAACTTTAACAACAGTATGACTTCTTACAGCAGATGCAGCCTGAGACATATCTAATGCCTTACCTCTTGCTACATCAATTTTATTATCACGTAAAATTACTTCGTGACAAGCACCAAGCATTACTAGGGAATATGCTACTGTAGCACCAACATTACCGGCACCAACTATCCCTACTCTTTTTCCTACACTCATTAAAACTCCCTAATATTAAATAGTATGATACTAACAATAGGTACACTTAAACAGTATGTGCTAACACATATCACTTAAGTATAACAAAGTATCATGTATGAAAGGTTTTTCGCCTTTTGTATAAAACTTTAAAAAAAGTACTATATAAAAAACGAAATACTATGTGCGTAAAGCACATAGTAGATGTAAAACTTAAATCGCGTCGATAATAGCGTTAAGTGTAGCAGATGGACGCATAGCTTTTTCAGCTTTAGCTTCATCTGGATTAAAATAACCACCGATGTCTTGAGCTTTTCCCTCAACAGCAAGAAGTTCAGCCATAATAGTATCTTCTTTCTCCTTAAGTTCTTTAGCAACAGGAGCGAACTTAGCAGCTAATTCTGCATTGTCACCCTCAGCAAGAGCTTTAGCCCAGTACTGAGCTACAAAGAAGTGAGAAGCTTTATTATCCGGTTGACCAACTTTACGTCCTGGCTCTTTGTTGTTATCTAGGTAAGCGTCATTTGCAATATCAAGAGCAGCAGTAAGTGCTGTTAGTTTTGCATCAGAGTTTTTAATACCTAAGAAACGAAGTGACTCAGCAAGTGCTAAAATCTCTCCTAAAGAGTCCCAACGAAGGTGACCCTCTTTTAAGAATTGCTCAACATGCTTAGGAGCAGAACCACCAGCACCAGTCTCATAAAGACCACCACCAGCTAATAATGGAACGATTGAAAGCATTTTTGCAGATGTTCCAAGCTCTAGAATTGGGTACATATCAGTTAAGTGGTCACGAAGTACGTTACCAGTAACAGCGATAGTCATTTTACCTTCACGAACACGTGCATTTGTAAAACGAGTTGCGTCAGTAACATTCATAAACTGAATATCTAGACCAGTTGTATCTAAGTCAGCTAAGTAAGTATTAACTTTTTTAGTCATTTCTGCATCATGAGCACGACTTGCGTCTAACCAGAAGATAACAGGAACTTTTTCTATTTGACCACGTTCAACAGCTAAACGTACCCAGTCTTTAATAGGAATATCTTTAACACGAGACATTCTCCAGATATCACCAGCTTCACATTCAAAAGACATCATTTCGCCATCAATTGAACCAGTTACAGTAACTGTACCAGCTTCAGCAAGTTCGAATGTAGTTGGGTGAGAACCATACTCTTCCGCTTTTTGTGCCATAAGACCAACATTTTGCATTGTTCCCATAGTTGTTACATCATATTGACCATTTTTAACACAGTCAGCTACCATTTCAGCATGAAACATACCGTAAGTAGAGTCAGGAATAACAGCAACACATTCTACTGCAGCTCCAGTTCTATCCCACTGCTTACCACCTTCACGAACAACAACAGGCATAGATGCATCAATAATTACATCATTTGATGCATTAAAGTTAGTTGTACCTTTATCAGAGTCAACCATAGCAATCTTTGGAGAATCACCTTCAACTACTGCAAGAAATGCTGCTTTAATTTCAGCTTCTTTTGCATGACCAGAAATTTTATTTTCTAAGTCTGACATACCTTGATTTGGTGCAACATTTAACTCTGCAAATACATCAGCATATTTAGCGAATACATCTTTAAAGAAAATAGTGAAACCATGACCAAACATAATTGGATCAGAGATTTTCATCATTGTTGCTTTAAGGTGTAGTGACCATAAAACATCATTTTTCTTAGCATCTGCAATTGTTTTTGCATAAAAAGTATTAAGTGCAGAAATTGACATAAAAGTACCATCAAGAATTTCACTATCAACAGTCTGGATTGAAGCTAACTCTTTACCGTTAAGTGCGATAGTTACTTTTTGAGCTTTTTCTACTGTAACTGATTTCTCATTACCGTAAAAGTCTCCATTACCTTCCATATGAGATACATATGCTTTAGGATTTTCTGGGAATGCACGTAATTTATGTGGATTCTTTTGAGCAAACTTTTTAACTGCATTTGCAGCACGTCTGTCTGAATTACCTTCACGTAGAACAGGATTAACAGCAGAACCTAAACAAGTAGAGTATTTAGCTTGAGTTTCTTTTTCAGCATCATTCGCTGGATTTTCAGGAAAATCAGGAATATCAAAACCTTGACCTTGAAGCTCAGCAATACAGTCTTTAAGTTGACCAACAGAAGCAGAGATGTTAGGAAGTTTGATGATGTTACCATCTTCTTGTAAAACAATCTTACCTAATTCTGATAACTCATCTTTAGCAAGACCCATAGCAGATAAAACTCTACCAGCTAGTGATATGTCACTAGTTACAACTTCTACACCTGCAGCCTTCGTGAAAGCGTTTACGATAGGTAATAATGAATACGTTGCTAAAGCCGGAGCTTCATCAATCTTTGACCAAATAATTTTTGACATATATTGTCCTTGTGAATTAAATTTATCTCATGAAAGTATTTACTTCATGGATTTTACAAACCAAATTTTAACACAAGTAGGAAAACATACTGTCCTCTTCAATAATTATTTGTTTTTATTTATTTTTTGTTTCGTTTGGTAACACGCCTAATGTTCACTAGATGTGTAGAATAGTTACATGCAAAATCATGAACATTATCATTATTCTTCATAAAATATAGATAATTTGTCTTGGCGGGAAAGATGGCAGCCTTTATTGCATCTAGGCTCACATTACAGACAGGTAGGCTCGGAACACCTTTATTTAGGTATGTGTTGTATATTGATTTGTCATTTCTTATTCGGTATGGTGTTATCTTGATATGCGAATATTTTCCATAATTTAAAGTACCGTCCATTTGGAGCTTCATACCTTTCTTTATTCTATTATAGATGACAGAGCTTACTATAGGCATTTCTTTAGTATTTGCAGACTCTTTTTGTATAACAGAGGCTATAGATAAGTAATGTAACCACTTTTTCTCGTTATATGTACCAAATATTTTAATAGCAATGCTTTGCATTTTACTTAATGATACTTTTAGTAGCAGTGCAATTAGATTTTTTTCAGATATTCCCAAAGGCATGCTATATGTGTTTGGAACTAATGCTCCTTCTTTAAAAGGTGCCTGTTTATTAAACTCATATTCTAGTTTTGTAACACTTAAGTGTAGGGATGTTGCTAATTGTCTTAAAAATATATAGGTTGTTTCACCTGGAATAAGTGTTACATTCTGTAGTGCTGCTTTGGCATGTGTAAGTTTATATAAGAAATCAGCCTTAGTGTTATGGATAGTACCCATACTTATCCATCCACTTTGAGGGGAACCAATGAGCCTCAGGATAAATGCATCTATTTTACTTATTTGCTTATTTTGAGTATGTAAATGTGCTATAATCTTATTAATAGAACCCTTCTGTATATAGAGAACTTTAGGGGTCTGAATCGGCTTATTTAGGTAGTACATGAACGATAACATTATAATTAATATGATTTCAAAAATATACTTTAGTATTGTCAGTCTGCTTATATTCATTTTTCTCTTACTTTTTATAGGTTTTGTTATTCTTCAAAATGGGCTCTTCTTAAATGAAGTATCTTTTTCAGACATTCAGATCAAGCAATTATACATTAAATGGAATGAAAAGCTAGATGTTTCCATTCATGAAATAAAAGTCTCACAAAACAAAACAAATACTCAAGCTGATATAAACTACAAAGAACTAGGGAATTCCTTACAAAAACTTTCTCGTACTAGTCATTGGTTTAATGTCCTAGTA
>NZ_JAEMVC010000020.1 GCF_029215985.1 Sulfurimonas sp. SAG-AH-194-C21 | reverse complement strand
AATCATCACTTGCATTGTAAATATACAGACCATCTATATTTACACTACCACCCCATATCTCAAGACCATCATCTCCCCCACCAATAATAGCGATATTTTTAATAGTAGTTCCATCCCCAATACCTGCGAGAGAGAGCCCATTAAGTTCTTTATCTTTTTTGACTTCAAACCCTGTATGCTTGATAACAACATATTCAAGTACACCTGAGCTATCATGATCATGTTCATGTGTCTCACTTCCAAATGTAATGGACTCATCTGCTTCATATTTATTGTCTTTATAATGTGTGTATGCTCTACCAGCTAGTACCAAGCCACCCCATTCTCCCGGTGCACTTTCATTTTTAGAGAACCCATGTAAATCAAGTTGTGATGTGAATACTATAGGTTTGTCCTTTGTACCCTTAGCCATAATTTTAGAATCATTAGTAATAACTAAAAATGAGTAAAGACTACAACCCGCTAATGTAGTTCCTTCCTCAATTGTAAGTGTAGCACCATTTGTCACAACTACTCTTCTATCTATTCCATATACTTTTGAGGCGATAAGTTTCATATCTGAAGATATAATATTTGGGAGTCTTTCATCTATGACAATTGCATCACAGTTACCTGTTTGGGCATGTAGGTTTAATATAAATAATAACGACGACAGATAAATATATGCACTTTTTAAAATCATCTAAAGAGAGTCCTTTTGTACTTTTTTTTGATTTTATCTATCCTTTATTACATTATTATTACACCTTATTCATGCTACTGTCACAAGTATATAGTCTAACTTAATTATAAAACAAACAAATCACTTTAATTATTTAATTTCATCAATATAATTTCCTGCTAAAATACGAAAAAATTATTATGAGGTCTAAAATATGGCTGAGAAAAAAACAAAACGATATTTAGAAATGCAAATGGAAGAGCTGAGAGAAGCTCATGCTGAAAATATCGCACAAAATCCTACGGTAAAAAAAATAAATCCTAATCACAATGCTAAAAATGCAGCTATCGCTGAAATGTACAATGATGCCGCAGAGTATGAAGCAGATTTAAAAGGTTTTGAAGATGAGCTCTTTTTAGTAAATAAACATTCATTTAAAGATATCGCTACTGAGATGCATAAGGCATTTCCAAAAGAAGAAGATAGAGATTTTCTAGCAGAACTCAACACTATCGTCGAGCTTGGCTGGACAGACCTTGTTGAAGTTCAAAAAACACATCCACAAGAGCAACTAGACTTACTTAAAGCAACCGACTTTACTGAGATGATAGAAGTTTTTAATGCTAAGTTTCCAGAGTACACAGGTGATTTTGAAGCAGAAGCGAGAGTTTTTTTAGAACAAAGATGGGAACGTCTTATCAACATTAAAAAAGAGCATATCAAACAAGAGTTATATGAGATAAATACTTCTGGATTAAAAGCGAAGTATGTAAAAAGTGTGTATCGAAAATATCATGGTCTTGTTTAAGACCACGATTATTTAGCTTCGAACTCTACTTCATCTAAAGAAAAATCACTCAATCTCTCTAAAATCCATTCACGAACTTTAGGGTTTTTATCTACATAAAAGTAGATAGATCCACCATCTTCATCATTCCTTATAAGAAGACTCGTTTTATTCTCAGACTCCCAAGTAACTAAATTACTATACTCAGTATACTCTTTGTCTATCACAAAACTTTGTAGCGTTATCTCTTTTTCAAGAGAGTAAAATAAAAATCTCTTTGCAGCGATTTTATCTATGTCAACTGGAGTATCAGAGCTCAAGTTATAAAGATTATACTCAAACTTTTCAAGAAGTTCAGACACAAATTCTTTCGTCCAGGTAAGCACTTTTTTCATACACTTTTTAGTATCTGGATCTAAGTTATCTCTATCGAGATAGCTAGTGTTGTAATTTTTACAGATGTTGCTATAGTCTATCCCTATTCCAAGTATACTCATCGCTTACGCTTCTTGTAGTACTTTTACTTCATTTCCAATAGCGATACCACCGTAATCTATAGGAGAAATGATCAGTCCACGTTGTTTTTCAAGAAGTTCAGGAAGTTCAGGAGCAAAAGCATAAAGATAACGGTAGTCTTCACATAAACCTTTGACTTCAAAAAGTACTTCACCTATCTCAAGGATAGAACCCGGCTTTAAATGATACAAATCAACATCAACAAAAATATCTTCCATTAAAACGCCATCACCAAGAACAAGTTCAGCCTCTTCTATGATGTCATAACTTTTTTTAGAGACTAAAACCATAGTAAAGTCATCACCATTTTCATAGTCACGACTTCCAACAATACCACTCGCATCACAATCAAAATCATCACAAGCCATTCTGTGACCTGCACGTATCATATCTGGCATAGTTATGTATAAATTTAGTACTTTTCCATTTTCCATATTTTTTCCTTTTATTTATAACTTATTATTTGCGCGATAATAGCATAATGTAGCTGTCTATATTTATAGATTCGCTTTTAAGTTTTATCTTTATAATAATCCTAAGAGTGCCACAAAAAGTACAGGTGGCGTTATAACAAGTCCTACTTTCATGTACTCTATCCAGCCAATTTTCACACCCTTTTGCACCAACACATGTAACCAAAGAAGGGTAGCTAACGAGCCGATAGGTGTCATTTTTGGACCTAAGTTTGCTCCTAATATATTTGCATAAACAAGTGCCTCATTTCCAGCATATCCGACCTTATCTATGGCAATATCCATAATCATAATCGTTGGCATATTGTTCATCACTGAAGATATAAACGCAGATAAAAAACCTGTCCCTATAATGGCAACTGTTGTGCCCTGTGTTTGAAGCTCAACTATCCATGAAGCGATGATGTCTGTTAGCCCTGCGTTTTTAAGACCGTAAACCACTACATAAAGACCTATACTAAACCATACTATCTGCCATGGAGCATTTTTTATAGTCTCTAGTGGTTTTACTGCTTTATAGTAGTTGGCGATAGCTAAAAATATAAGTGCACCACCGAGTGCAAAGACTGAGATAGGGAGTTCGTAAGCATCGCCTATGAAGTACCCAGCCATAAGAAGTGCTAAAAAAGCCCACGATAACTTAAACATAGTATGATTTTTTATGACAGATGAAGCCTCTGGTAATTCATCCACATTTACTTTAAGGGGAATATCTTTACGGAAGTAGATAAAAAGCACGACAATCGAAGCGATAATAGCCAGAATATTTGGCAAGAACATATTTTGCATATACTCTAAAAATCCGATATTAAAATATCCGGCAGTGACTATATTTGTGAGATTTGAAATAACAAGTGGACTTGAAGCACTATCGCCTATAAATCCTCCTGCCATAAGAAACGCGAAAATAGCGAGTGGTTTCATCTTTAGGTGTTTCATATTTGCTAAAAGAATCGGAGTTAGAATAAGTGCTGCTCCATCATTGGCAAAAAATGCTGCTACAAGTGCTCCTAGAAGTAAAATGTATATAAAAAGTTTTACACCATTGCCGCCACTAAACTTCGCCATTTTAATTGCGGCCCACTCAAAGAAACCTATCTCGTCTAAAACCATAGAAAGGATAATAATGCCGATAAACGCGAGAGTTGCATCCCAAACTATACTTGTAACGCTAAGAACATCATCTAAACTAACCACCCCAATGAGTACAGCCACAACTGCACCTACAACAGCAGAAGTTCCAATCTGTAAACCACGAGGTTGCCAGATAATGAAAGTAAGAGTCACTAAAAAAAGGCTAAACGCTAAAATCATAAATATTCCTATATATTAAAGTGATGAAACTATAGCTAAATTATTCCATTAAATCAATATATCTTGATATTGTTATTTAATTGTGCTACAATTTTATTCAATAATTAAAAAACACCTTTTTTCTCAAAAACTTTAGTTTTTGTAGCTTTAGGGGGTTGTAGGGACTTTTGTCCCTACGGCTATAATGGACTTTGTTCATTATGGTCAATAATATTAAACTTGGAGAAATTATGAAAAGATTACATATACATATTTCGGTAGAAGATTTAGAAAAAAGTAAAATGTTTTACAGTGCCCTTTTTGGGATGGAACCTACAAAAGACAAAGAGGATTATGCTCAGTGGTTAGTGGATGATCCTGCAGTAAACTTTGCTATTTCAACTGCTAAAGAAGAAAAAGGACTCAACCATTTAGGGCTACAAGTAGATAGTGATGAGGAAGTTCAAGAACTCGAAGAGAGACTTCAAGCTGCTGGTGTTTCAGGTGAAAAACAAAAAGAAGCGGTCTGTTGTTATGCAAAATCAACAAAGTACTGGGTGCAAGATCCAGAGGGAATTATCTGGGAGAACTACCATACTATGGAGCAGATGGAACTTTTTGGTGGTGACAGTTTTACGGGTGGAGAGGGTTGTTGTACTCCTTCTTTTAGCACTAACGGACAGTGGTCCACAGGAAACAAGTGCTAAATGGATATCTTTTTAAAAACTGCATCTGCCTTAAATGATGAAACGCGAGTACTGCTACTGCGTTTTATAGATGAAAATGGCGAGTGCTGTGTTTGTGACTTACAAAACTCACTTGACATGATACAGTCGCGTTTATCTCGGCACTTAAAACTTTTAAAAGATGCAGGTTTTTTAAGGGTTGAGCGTAAGGGAACTTGGGCTTATTACTCAGTTCGTTCCCCACTTGATAGGTTTCGACTTGAAGCATTAGAAGAGATAAGACACCTAGATATAAAACTCCCTGCGTTTAAAAAATCTAATGAAGAAAAAGGATGTGAAGTATGAAAAAAAATGTTTTAATTTTATGTACCGGAAATAGTTGTCGCTCTATCATGGCAGAGGCTCTTATAAATGCTAGACTTGGTGAGTCTGTTATAACCCAAAGTTCTGGTGTAAAAGCAAGTGGTAAAGTCAATCCTGTAGCCCAAGCACTCCTAGAAGAAAAAGGGCTTTGGAGAAATGAATACCATTCTAAACTGATAGAGACTGTTTTAGATACGGCGTTTGACCTTGTTGTAACAGTTTGTGATAATGCAAAAGAGACCTGTCCTATGTTTCCAAATGCTGTAAAAACTATTCATATAAATTTTGAAGACCCTAGCGGAAAAGAAAAGGAAATGTATGCGAAAACTCTCGAGTTAATAAATGAAAATCTTTTACCCTTAATTAAAAAAGAGTTATGCTAACGATTACTCTTTCTTTAGCCTTTCATGGTAAAATTCGTTTACTATAACTATACGAGGAATAATAATGAATGATTTTTTTAAATACGGCGAAGAAGTAGCCGGTTACGATGTACGAGTCGTAAATGAACGCGAAGCCCGTGCGGCAGCGGGCATACTCTTCGCACTTGGACTTTTAAGTCTAACAAACGCTGTAATGATTCAGCATGGAGTAGTAACTCGCTACTTTATATCTTTTTTTACGCTAGATTTTCTCATACGAGTAATAAATCCTAGTTACTCTCCATCTATGTTACTTGGCCGTTTTTTTGTCCAAAACCAAAAACCCGAGTATGTAGGTGCAACACAAAAAAGATTTGCTTGGGGTGTAGGACTTATGCTTGCACTTCCTATGTTTTACTATCTTGTCATTAACTGGCAACCAACACCCATAAAAGTGTACATTTGTATACTCTGTCTTGTACTCCTGCTTGCTGAGTCTGCTTTTTCTATTTGTGTCGGGTGTAAAATCTATAACTTAGTTATGAAAAATAGCTCAAAATATTGTCCAGGTGGCATCTGTGAGATTCGCTTTAAAGACAAGATACAAACATTTAATCCAGTTCAAAAAACAATAGTTGGGATTAGTTTTGTTCTTGTAAGTTATGCAAGTTATGCTTACTTATACAAGCTCGAGCACAAAACACTTTTTGGTAAAACTGTCGCTGAAAATATGATGTCAGAAGAAGCAGTAATTGCTCGCGACAAAGCAGACTACGAGAGAGAATCTGCAGAATTTGATAGAGATGATGACTTTTAGAAGTCTTTACTCTACACTAAGAGTCACACCAAGTGTGTGCTTCTCCCCCGCTTTGATTACTCTGAAATCATCAAAAGCATTCGCAGTTTCTATACAGACAAATTCTTTATAGGCATCTGCTTTCATTCCAACCATATTTGAGCCTTTTTCTATCCAAGGATTCCAAACAACTACTGAGGCAGAACCTACTGCATTTAGTGTGATTTTGCTATCTTTATCTACTAAACCTATCTCTCTATCTACACCTGTATAAACTCTATCTATCTCTGCATTTACTTCAATTAAAGCCTTTTGAACTTGCTTTGTGTCTGTAAGTGTGTCGATATAGACCTTTTCTTCAAGCCCATTTATAAGAACATCATTTATGTGTGAGACACTAAAGTAAGTATGCAGTGCCTGTGTTATCATAAACTCTTTAGTGTCTAAGTTTTTTGTAATCATCTTAATAGTTAAAGTATCAGATATTCTAAACACTACATCTAGCTCAAACTTATAGTCCCAAATCTCTCTACTCTTTTTTGTATCACAAAGGCGTAAAATAATTTCTGTTGTATCTTCGTCTATCTCTTTTATATCTACTAAAGTAAATACAGCAGTTCGACTAAAACCATGAGCAGGCATTTCTTTATCCAGCGCTCCAAAACGCGGCCAACAGATGGGAATTCCCCCACGGATAGCTTTACCCTCTTCAAAATAACTTGTAGAGCTTAACCAAAGTATATCTTTATGTTTAGCAGATGTATATTCAAAAATGTGTGCACCTTGGAGAGCTATTTTAGCACGAGCTCTTTTGTTTTTTACTTCTATATAAGTAAAACCATTCTCAAATGTTTTAAGCATTTAACACTGCTTACACCAGACACTTATTTTATGACCTTTTAGTGCGTAAAAGAGGATTACTCCGTAACAGATGATGCCGTAAAGATATGCCTCTTGCATACTACCAGCAAATTCTGAAAGTTTTCCAAACGCCAGTGGAAGAAGTGCTCCTCCTGCTATTGCCATGATAAGAAGGGCTGAACCTTTTGCTGTGTATTTTCCTAAATCTTCTAAGGCTAAAGGCCAGATAGTTGGCCATACAAGTGCATTAGAGAGTCCCAGTAGTGCCACAAAAGTCACACTGTCTGGAAGTGTTGCTATACCACTCCAACCCCATAATATCTCAGATATAGTATTCTCAGTTGTAGAGCTAAATGCAACACCTAAGAGAAGTATAATACCTAAAATAGCAGAGCCTGTGAGTGCTTTTTCTTGAGAGAGGTACTTAGGTATAAAAAAGACTCCTACGAGATAGGAGATAACCATAAAGACCATAGTGTATGAGGTCAAAGCCGTTACATCTACTAAATCTAAACTCTGAGCATAGAGTCCAATGGTATCACCTGCTATAACTTCAACACCAACATAAAAAAAGAGTGCTATTGCACCTAAAACAACACGAGGAAAACTAAAAATAGAACTCTCCTCATACTCATCTTCTATAAACTCTATCTCTTCTAAGGCAGAAAATTTTACAAATATTGCTAAGAGGAAAAGGGCAAGAGCCATAGCGCCATAAGGAATTATTAACTTTAGTGCTAGTGTGTCTATCTGCTCAGCTGATAAATCCTCAACAGAACCAATACCTGAAAAAATTAAAACAGAAAAAACAATAGGAGCTAAAACCCCGGCGCTCTTGTTGATAAGCCCCATAATGCTTATTCGCATCGCAGCACTCTCTATGGGACCAACTAAAACGATGTAAGGATTTGAAGCAGTTTGAAGTAATGTCAAACCAGAACCCAGTGTAAAAAGTGCCACTAAAAAGAAGATAAACTCTGCATTAAGTGCTGCTGGGATAAAAAATAGACTCCCAACAGACATCATAACAAGTCCAAGACTCATACCATTCTTGTAACCCGTTTTATCAAGTAAGTATGCCATTGGCAGAGCCATAACTGTATAGGCTATATAAAAAGCGAAAGTAACAAAGAGTGCTTCAAAATCACTCAGAGTACAGATGACTTTTAAAAAAGGGATTAAAGAGCCATTAAGCCATGTCACAAAGCCAAATATAAAAAAGAGTATGCCTATTATCATCATAGGAATAAAACTTGACTTCTTATCCATTTTTCAATCCTTCTAAGTATTTTGCTACACCATCTTCTTCGTTTGTATCTGGCAGTACAATTGTAGCCATATCTTTAACTTCAGGCTGTGCATTTTGCATAGCGACTGAAGTTCCTGCTAACTCAAACATCCCCATATCATTGAAGTTATCTCCAAAAACTGTAAGCTTTTGTAAATCAAAACCCATCGCTTCACTTACACTCTGTATACCATGAGACTTGTCTGCTTCTTTATTGAGTATTGTTAAAAAATAACAACCAGTATATGTTTCAGGAGCTAATATATACTTTACATCATCTCCGAACTTTGTAAGAAAGTGTTCATAAAGTTCTCTTAGTAACTCTTCTTCACCCATGTAAACTATTTTAAAGTTCTCGTCTTTACCTCGAATTCCATCTTCTACTTGGATATTATCAGCACTAGAGTAACGAGAGAGCACTGCTCTTTGGTAACTGTTTAAAACCTTGTCATGTACAAAACTCTCTTTAAGATTTTTGGCATCTTCAAGGGCTAAGACAAAAGGATAAATCCCAAACTTCCAACCCTCTTCGATAATCGTATCAGTTGCATCAGCCCCAAGAGTTGTCATTTTAATAATTTTTTTATCCATAGTAGCTATGAGTGCCCCATCAAGTAAAATCATCGGTGCGTTTATCTCTACACCTTTTAAAAACTGAGCAGTTTTCATGTAAGTTCTAGCAGTAGCAATACTCACAATAGAGTCTTCAGAATAAGAATTCCATATTTTTTTAGTATAATCACTCACAGATAAATCATTTTTTAAAAAAGTGTGGTCTAAGTCAGTTATATAAATATTTTTCATAAAAGAAGTATATCTAAAAGGGGTGTAAATGAAGTTAGCAGTTGTAAGTGGGGCTAGTTCGGGCATCGGTAAAGCGATAGCTCTTAGACTTTTATCTTTGGGATACTCTGTTTTAGGATTAAGTAGAACATCTAGTATTTTAGATGAGAACTATGAGCATTACAAAGTGGATTTAACTAACGAAAAAGAAACACTTACACTCTGTCAAGAACTCAAGAAAAAAGACACTTTTATACTTATAAACGCAGCTGGTTTTGGTCGCTTTGAACCTCATGAAGAACTCAATACTAAAACTATAACTGATATGACTTTTTTAAATTTAACAGCACCTATGCTACTCACAAATACTCTACTTAAAAGTTTAAAAACAAATGATGGATATCTAATCAATATCAACTCCATTGAAGCCATAAGAGCAAGTAAGTTCGCAGGTGTTTATAGTGCTACAAAAGCAGGACTCAAAGCTTTTAGTGATGCTTTATTTGAAGAGACTAGAAAAAGTGGACTCAGTATTACAAACATTAACCCTGATATGACAGAGTCTAGATTTTATGATGAGCTGCGTTTTGAGGTCAGTAAAAAAGAGAATGAAAAACTTTTATGCGAAGATATAGCCGATGGAGTTGAACATATTCTCAGCATGAGAAAAGGTGCAGTTGTAAGTGACTACACTATCAGAAGCTTAAACTTTGGTATAAGTAAAAAAAAATAGTTTAAGATTTTATATCAAACTTTCCAATTTGTTTATGGTTCGTAGCATTTAAATAGTTGATATTTTTTTTCATTTGTATCATGCTTATCTGTGTCTCATCTCGTAAGGATGTGACAAGAGTCGTTGCCTCTTTAAGTAAACAAAGTGCAGCATCTATATCATCTGCTTTAGACAACTCTGGTAGATCCAGTAAAAGTGTTTCTATTTTATCTATATCTTTTGTAATGATTGCAATTTTTAATGCTTCAAGCCACATCTGTAGTTTCTTTCCAAGCTTCTAAAAGAGCTTTAAAAACCTCACTACATTCATCAAGCTCTTGTATGCTATTTTCCTGTCCCGCTTTTGAAATCAATTGAATTTGATAGTTATATAAACCTTCTAGATAAAGAGAAATTGAGCCTACTTCCATATCTAAGGAAGAGATAAGCTCTGTAATAACAGCTATAGAACGATTCATCCAATAAATACGTTTTTCAATATCTTCGTCTTTTACCGCCTTTTTTGCTTGTGCATTAAATCGTAATACACCTTCATAAAGCATCGCTATTAGTTTTGCAGGCGACTCTATTCCTAAGTTGTTTTGTGCATATATATTATGTGCATTATTTCCATACATTATAAATCCTTTTACTGAAAATCATCTCGTTTATTCATACAATTTAAATCGGCGCTTAGAGCATTTTCTTAAGCTTTTTTTACATTAATTATTAGATTGATTAGCTAACTGTGCAAAAATATTTGATGTAGCATTTAAACCATTGATAATTGCATCAAAAGCCGCATATCTCTTTTTTAAAATTTCATATTTAACATCTAAACTCTCTGTTGCTGATAATTTTCTATCATTAAGATTACTCAACTTCTGTGTGATTGAAGTATTAAAATTGTCTAAAAGTGTATTTGTATTTGTGTAAGCTTCAACAATTGTTGACATTTCTGCAAAAGCACCTGTTAGGACTACCACAGAACCATCAGCTTTTGTATAGTCTCCACCCGAAAAGAAAGATTGAGTATTTAATGGTTCTGTATCCATTTTAGCTTCTAACACTGTTTTATCAAGAGATAACACACCATCTTTATCTACTTCAAAACCATAATCAACCATAGACCCAACACCACCGCCAATACCTTCTAGCATATCTTGAATAGTCCGTTTCAGGCCTTTAATCATACTGTCGCTAGAAAATATTCCTCTATCTGCTGAAGCCGTACTAATTTTAGTCAAACGATTGAGCTCTTTCATATTATCATTATAATTAGTTACAAAACTATCAAAACTAGTTAAAATCGATGTCCTATCCTGTGCAATACTTACTTCTGATACTCCTGTCTCTTCTAAATTAAGAGTCAAACCAGTAATGAGATCTGATACTTCATTAGTTGTACGAGTTATTGACTGACCATTAAAAGTAAAAGTTGCATCACCACCTGTTTGTAGATTAGTGAAATCAGTTGTTAACTTTGTTCCTCCAGCTGTTGTTCCACCATCATCAGATAAAAAGCCATCAGTATCTGTGATAGTAATATCTTGATTACTCCCTGTATTAGCAGAACTAATAACAATACGTGTATCTCCTGATGCAATATTAATTATAGTTGCATCTACTTCAGTACCTGCTACATTATTGATAGCATTTTTTAAATCTTTGAGTGTCATTGTTTCATCATAATTAACAGTAAAGTCTTGACCATTAATATTTAAGTTTAATGAACCTGCCGCTGTCGCAATCAAGTCAGTATCAGCACCAAATTGCCCCGACTGCTCTATCTGTTTTATTGCTAAAGCTGTTACATCTATTGTAAAATCTTGTATATCTGTTTTAGCTATAGCAGTAGCACTTACTGATGTACCAGAGGTTACAGTTGCAGCGCGTTCATCCCAAAGTGTAGCATTTTTAATTTCATTTATCTTATCAATAAAGTTTGTCATACCAGCATCTAGTATATTAAATGCATCTTGTCTATCTGTTTCATTTACAATTGCTAAATCAATAGGTCTAATACGTCCTGCTTCATCTGCTGCTCTTAACTGATCTAACACATCCTGCGTTAAGATTCCAGACCCTATTCCAACTGAACTAATTGCGGCCATCATAAATCCTTTTATATTCTATAATTTTTATTACCTAGTAAATCGGCATTTACTGTTTAAACTTTAATATTTTATATGGTATTATTTTTGCTTACTAGCTATAAAATACTTCGATTATTAGGATATATTATGTTAAACGGTAAGAACATACTTATAACAGGTGGAACTGGAAGTTTTGGTAAACAGTTTGTTCGTACAATTTTAAAACGATATAAGCCAAATAAAATCATAATTTACTCCCGTGATGAACTAAAACAATTTGAAATGGCTCAAAAGTTTAGTGACTCATGTATGCGATATTTTATAGGAGACATCAGAGATTTACCACGCTTGCAAAAAGCTATGCTTGGTGTAGACTTTGTTGTTCATGCTGCAGCATTAAAACATGTTCCTATCGCAGAATATAATCCCATGGAGTGTATTAAAACAAATGTTATGGGTGCTCAAAATGTCATCGATTCTTGTATAGCAAGTGGGGTACAAAACATTATTGCCCTTTCAACAGATAAAGCAGCATCTCCTGCAAATCTTTATGGAGCCTCTAAACTTGTTTCAGATAAACTTTTTGTAGCTGCAAATAACTTAACTGGTTCACATGAAATAAAATTTTCTGTTGTCCGTTATGGAAATGTTTTAGGTTCACGAGGTTCTGTAATCCCATTTTTTAAGAAACTTATAGAGGAAGGTGCAACTAGTCTACCTATAACTGAACCAAATATGACACGATTTTGGATAACCTTACAAGAAGGTGTTGATTTTGTCTTAACCAATTTTCAAAGAATGAAAGGTGGTGAAATATTTATTCCAAAAATTCCTTCTATGAAAATGACAGAGCTTGCAAGTGCTATTGCACCAAATATGCCCCAAGAAGTTATAGGGATAAGGCCAGGCGAAAAACTACATGAACTTATGTGCCCTGTTGATGACTCCCACATAACATTAGAATTTAATGACCACTTTGTTATAAAACCAAGTATTAGTTTTTTATCTCCTATCGACTACTCTATAAATCAGCTTGGAGAAAAAGGTAAAAGTGTAAAAAGTGGTTTTGAGTACAACTCAAGAGATAATGACATTTGGCTCTCCCATGAAGAACTTTTAACAAAACTTAAAGAGACGAGAGAGGCAGAACTATAGATGCTAAGTTACTCGACACAACTTATTTCCCAAGATGACATTGATGTAGTTGTTGAAGTACTCAAGAGCTCTTTTCTTGCCCAAGGTCCTCGTGTGGCAGAATTTGAATCAAATTTAGCACAATATGTAGGTGTAAATTATGCTGTTACATTTAACTCAGCAACTTCAGCACTTCAAGCAGCTTATAATATTGCAGGAATCCAAGAAAATGATGAAATCATCACTACACCAATTAGTTTTGTAGCGACATCAAATATGTTTGTCTGCGCTGGGGCAAAGCCAATATGGTGTGATGTCAAATCCGATGGAAATATTGATGAGACAAAAATTGAAGCACTTATAACTCCAAATACTAAAGCTATTGTTCCTGTCGATTTTGCAGGAAAACCAGTAGATATACAAGTAATAAATAGTATCGCCAAAAAAAATAATCTTTTAGTTATCCAAGATGCTTCTCATGCTCTGGGTTCAGGAATTAATAATGAAAAAGTTGGTTCTTTTGCCGATATGACAATTTTTAGCTTCCATGCTATAAAACCAATCACAACCAGTGAGGGTGGTGCAGTACTGACAAATAACAAAGAATATGCGGAGGCACTACAGCTCTTTCGCTCTCATGGTATAGTAAAAAAAGAGTTATGGAACTCAGATATGATAGAGATGGGATACAATCTACGAATGACTGAAGTAGCAGCAGCTCTTGGAAGTTCTCAACTTAAAAAGCTTGATGCTTTTATAGATAAACGCAATGAAATTGCACACTATTTTGATGTAAGATTTAAAGATTTTGCACTCTTTAAAACACAGAAGGTAGAAGACAAACAAACAACTTCAAGACACCTTTATCCTATCATCCTCAATGCAAAACTTCACTCACAAAAAGAAGCAATATTTTTAGAGTTACAAAAGCAAGGCCTTGGTGTCCAAGTACATTATAAACCAATCTATCAAAATAGTTTTTATCAAGAAAAATTTGGTTATATAAGCCTTACACAAGCAGAGGAGTTTTATCGTTCAGAAATTTCTATTCCTTGTAATCAGACTATGGATATGAAGGATGCACAATATGTAGCTGACACTGTCCTAGCCATTATCACTCAATATTCTAAGGCTCATTAGCTAATGTCACAAAAAGTACAAGAGTTCATCCAACTCGGGACAAAAGCTTTACAAGAAAACAACCTAAGAGATGCTCAGTACAATTTCTCACAAGCTGTCATGCTTAATCCATCTGATACTAAAGCACTTTTCTGTCTAGGAATTGTCTGTCAAAAAGATAATAATATTACTGATGCACAAGCTCTTTTTTTAGAAGTATTAAAAATCAATCCAAAGTATGTGGAAGCATATAGTATGTTAGCACATATCTATTTTAATGAGGGAGAGATAGTAGCCGCAAAGGAGTGTTATGAGTATGCACTCAAAATAGATACATCAAATGCAGAACTTTATAATAATCTTGGTTCATCTCATCAAGAACTAAATGAACTCCAAGAGGCCAAAACTTCTTATAAAAAAGCGATAGAACTACTTCCAGGCTATATCTCAGTACTCTATAACCTCTCTTATGTTTATCTCAAAGAAGGCAACTATCAAGAAGGATTTAATCTTTACAGATACCGCTATACAAAAGAGATACGAGGAGAAAGTCTTGGGGGTGTTGCATATCCACCTACACTTTTAACTCCAGAGATAAACATACAAGATAAGGTAATATATATTAGCCATGAACAAGGGCTTGGAGACACTATTCAGTTTATCCGTTATCTTCCATTTTTTACAAAAAAAGCAAAAAAAGTTCTCTGCTATGTACCTGAATCACTACAAAAACTTTTTGCTTTAAACTATCCTGATGTTGAGTTTATTAACCCAAATTCAACCATAACATTTGACTATAATTTCCCTATGCTAGAAGCACCATATTTACTTGGAACTCTTTACGATACTGTCCCTTTTAAAAATCAGTACCTAAAAATTCAAGATAAAGATCTTGCAAATGTTCAAAAATATTTTAAGAAAAAGAGTAGTCGTCTAAAAGTGGGTATAAATTACAAAGGTTCCCAAGGAGAAAAAGCTGCCAAAGGACGTTCACTAGAGCTGAAAGTTTTACTTAAATCCTTAACTCCTTTCTTAGACTCTTATGATTTCTACTCCCTTCAGTATGAATATACACCAGAAGAGGAAAACCTATTACAAGAATATGGTCTTACTAACCTTGGTAAAGAGATACATTCTTTTTACGATACTGCCCTCTTTATCGAGAGTATGGACATCGTTATAAGTGTTGACACATCATTGTTAAACCTTGCAGGGGCAATGGGTAAAAAAACTTTTGCTCTGTTAAAATTTTGTCCAGATTGGCGTTGGGGAGTTGAGGCTCAAACTAACAACTGGTATAGTTCAATCTATGGTATAAAGCAAGACCAGATACATCAGTGGGATCATGTTTTAACTACACTTGCTAACAAACTTCAAAAGATAAAAGATGAAATACTCTAAAGTCTGTATTATTCCTGCTCGTGGTGGTAGTAAACGCATACCTCACAAAAATGTAAAAGAGTTTTTTAAGAAACCTCTTATCGCATATAGTATAGAAGTTGCTAAAAAAAGTGGTCTCTTTGATACTATTATTGTCTCTACTGATGATTATAATATAGCTAAAATTGCGAAGGAATATGGTGCAAGTGTACCATTTATGCGGCCTAAAGAATTAAGTGATGACTTTACAGGTACAGGTCCTGTTATAGAACATACATTAGAGTTCTTGCAAAAGAGTGGTGTAACTGTAGAGTATGTTTGTACACTCTATGCTACAGCACCTCTATTACAAGAAGAATATCTTATTAAAGGCCTTAAGCTACTCCAAGAGTCTGATGCACATATGGCTTTTGCCGCGACATCTATGCCTTTTCCTATTCAGAGAACTTTTAAACTAACGCAAGATGGAAGATGTCAAATGTTTTGGCCTGAAAACTTTACTAAACGCAGTCAAGATCTCGAAGAAGCTTATCAAGATGCAGGTCAATTCTACTGGGAGAACCTTCAGAGAAAAGCGAGCGATATTCCTTTTGGAAAAAGTAGTATAGCGGTTATTTTACCTCGGCATTTAGTTCAAGATATAGACACTATAGAGGACTGGGATAGGGCTGAACTTATGTATGAAATTTTACAAAAACAAAAAGAGAACAAGTGAAAAAGATTCTCTTCCGTGTAGATTCATCATCTACTATAGGTACAGGACATATTATGCGTGACTTAGTTCTTGCGCAACAGTATCAAAATGCCTCTATTAGTTTTGCTACACAAAATTTAGAAGGAAATATTGACCATACTATTTTAGAAGCACATTATCATCTACTGACACTTGAGTCAAACACGCCTACAGAACTTATTGAACTTATAAAAAAACACAATATAGACCTCCTAGTTATCGACCACTACGAGATAGACTATCAATATGAAAAAGAGATAAAAGAGATAACAGGTGTTAATATTCTTGCCTTTGATGATACTTACGAAAAACATCATTGCGACATACTACTCAACCATAATATCAGTGCAGAGGCTAAAAGATATAAAAACTTAGTTCCAAAGAATTGTGAGCTACGATGTGGAAGTAAATATACACTTCTAAGAGATGAGTTCATGCATTCTTATCCTCCTAAGATAGAGTCAAAAGATACTTATGTTCTCATAGCCTTAGGTGGTATAGATAGTACAGAATTAAATATTCCTATTTTAAAACTTCTGTTAGAATATAACAACTTAAAAATAGACCTCGTTACAACAACTGCAAATACTAATCTAAAGAAACTTCAAAACTTTGTTAAAGAATATGAGAGTGTTTCTTTACATATCAATACCAAACAGATGGCAAAACTAATGAGTCAAGATGATTTTGCTATTATCACTCCAAGTGTTACACTTAATGAAGCTTATTTTATGAAACTACCTTTTATTGCGATTAAAACACAGGAAAACCAACATGATATTTTTACATATTTAAAAGATAATAACTATCAAGTTATAAATAATTTTTCACCTAATTTACTCCAAAAAGAACTTCAATTAATGCAGCAACGGTTACATGTAGAACTTATAAACTTTACAAATACAACACACAAAGAAAAAGAATTAATCTTAGAGTGGAGAAATGATGAATACATTAAAAAATGGATGCATAAACATGAAAAAATTACTTTAAAAGAACATCTCTTTTTTATAAATTCACTTCATACAATTCACAATAAGCAATATTTCCTGGTAAAAGATAAAAGTAATATTTATGGTGTTGTAAACCTTACAAACATTATCAAATTAAAAAGTGCAGAACTAGGAATATATGCTAAAATTGGACTTAAAGGTGCAGGTACACTTTTGATGCATAAAATTATCGATTATACATTTCATACTCTTTTTCTTAAAAAACTTTATATAAATGTTTATGCAGACAACACACAAGCTATCAAACTGTACAAAAAATTCAACTTTATACTAGTTAATACAACAATAAATCGAAATTTAAAATTATATACGATGGAGCTAAATAGTGAAAATAGGTAACTTTGACTTGGAAAAAGATGGTGTTTTTATAATAGCAGAACTTTCTGCAAACCATGGTGGTAAAATAGAAATAGCCAAAGAGACTATCAAGGCAGCCAAAGAAATTGGGGCTAATGCTATCAAACTGCAGACATACACGGCAGACACATTAACACTTAATAGTGATAAGACTGACTTTATTATCAATGGTGGTACACTTTGGGATACTAAAAAACTCTATGATCTTTATCGAGAAGCTTATCTTCCATGGGAGTGGCATAAAGAATTATTCGAGTATGCCAGAAGCATTAAGATAGATATATTTTCTTCTCCTTTTGATAAAAGTGCTGTTGATTTTTTAGAACAATTTAATCCGAGTGCTTACAAAATAGCTTCATTTGAAATAACAGACTATGAACTTATACGATATACTGCTTCTAAAATGAAACCTATTATCATCAGTACTGGTATAGCCACTATAGATGAGATACAAGATGCTGTAGATATCTGTAAAAGTGTTGGTAACACACAGATAATATTACTCAAATGTACAAGTGCTTACCCCGCTGCCTTTGAAGATGCAAATCTTAAAACCATTCCAAATCTGGCACAAACCTTTGAAGTAGTAGCCGGCTTCTCAGACCACACAAAAGGAATAACAGCACCTATTGTAGCCATATCACTTGGTGCTAAAATAATTGAAAAACATTTTATTCTCGATAAATCAATTGGTGGTGCCGATGCTGAATTTTCACTTGATAAAGATGAGTTCAAAGCGATGATAACAGCAGTTAGAGACACAGAAAAGTTATTAGGAATTGTAGACTATAGTATGACAGATAAAAAAAGAAATAATAGACAATTTTCTCGTAGTCTCTATGTCTCAAAAGATATAAAAAAAGGTGAAAAGTTTACACAAGACAATATACGAAGTGTTCGGCCTGGATATGGTATGCATCCAAAACACTTTAAAAATATACTGACGAAAAAAGCTAATAAAGATTTAAAATTTGCTACAAAACTTATGATACAAGATATTGATTACACCAATGAGGAGAAGGGATAAAATGTCAGAACTAAACAAGATTGTAATCATTGATAACACCCCTATTGGTAATGGTTTTAAGCCCTATATTATAGCTGAGATGTCTGCGAACCATGCTAATGATATCAATACTGCTATTGAAATCATTCGAGAAGCAAAAAAATGTGGTGCCAATGCAGTAAAGATTCAAACATATACAGCTGACACATTAACACTTAACTCTAAAACAGATGCATTTAAAGCTAAAGGTGCTTGGGAAGGAGTATATCTATATGACTTGTATGAAGATGCTTCAATGCCTTGGGAATGGACTCCAAAACTCATAGAAGTAGCTAAAGAAGTTGGCATTACTCTTTTTTCTTCTCCCTTTGACTACTCTAGTGTTGAGTTTTTAGAAAAACTTGATATGCCTGCTTATAAAATAGCATCTCCTGAAATTATAGATTTACCCCTCATCCGTCGTATAGCACAAACTAAAAAACCTATTATAATGTCTACTGGATCTGCTACATTAACACAAATAACAGAGGCCGTTGAAGTACTTTTAAAAGAAGGGGTAAAGGATTTAATCCTCTTAAAGTGCACAAGCGAATATCCTGCAAATCCAAAAGACATTCACTTAAAAACAATTAAACATCTTCAAGAACTTTTTCAATGTCCTGTTGGATTATCAGATCATACTCTTGGAAGTGCTATACCTATTGGAAGTGTCGCCATGGGTGCTAATATTATTGAAAAACATTTTCTTGTCTCCACTGAAAAGAAGACAGCTGATAGTTTTTTCTCAGCGGTGCCAGATGAGCTTAAAGCTATTGTGGATGGCAGTCAAGTTGTTTTTGAGGCTATAGGAGAGGTTTACTACCCATCATTGACCCAACCTGCTCAACGTTCGCTCATTGTAACACAAGATATTCCTAAAGGAGAACAGTTTAAGGAAGGAGTTAATATTAGATCTTTAAGACCAGGAGGTGGGCTTGAACCAAAACTATTACCGCTAGTCGAAGGTCGAATCGCTAAACGAGACCTAATATACGGAACACTGTTACAATGGAATATGGTCGGTGCTTAATATCGCTTTTTTTACAGAAGCTGGAACAAATAGAGGGCTAGGACACCTCACACGTCTTTATACAATTTCTGAAGCATTTAAGGAACATACTGTTGAATTCTTTTTAGATAGTGACCTTAACTATGAACATCAATTCCAAAATATTATAAGCTTTTCATGGGAAAACTTCTTTTTACAAAAAAAATATGATATTATCTTTATAGATAGTTATGAAGCACCTTTAGAGATATATGAATCAATACACAACAATGCAACATTAGCTATATATATAGATGACTATAAACGTCTAACTTATCCAAAGGGTGTAATTATTAACTTTTCACCTGATGCTCAACAAAATTTTTATCCAAATATAAATACACAACATTCCTATCTCTTAGGTTTAAAATACACTCCTATTCGTTCTATATTTAAGAAGATAAAAGTACAAAAAGAAAAACAAGTTTTTATAATGTTAGGAGGAACTGATACTAAAGACTTAACCCTTGTAATAGCTAAGTACCTACAGAAAAAAATGTTAAAGATTGTTGTTGTAACGAACAATAAACAAGATGTTTTGGAACTTGAAAATCTTCCTAATATTACAGTACTTTTCCGACCAGATGATTATACTCTTGTTTTTGAAATGAGTAAAAGTAGTCATGCCATTGCCACAGCTAGCATGAGTGTTTATGAACTTGCCTTTACAAAAACCAAGACTACTATAATCGCAGTTTCTAAAAACCAGATAATTGGAGCGAAAACTTACCTGCGACATTCACTCGTACAACACTATGTTAATATAGAAAACGAGCACTATTTGGAAGAACTTTTTTATACTTTGAAAACTGACTCTTTAAAACTAACACCACCTGTAGATGCAGAAGGTGCACAAAGAATTTATCATTCTGTGACAAGGCAGTTCATATGAAAAAAGTACTTATACTTGGTGGTAGTCATCGTGATATCCCAATTATTCAAGCTTCTAAAGAACTTGGCTACTATGTCATCACTCTTGCAAATGCAAAAGACTATTTAGGACATAGTTATGCTCATCAATCTTATGAAGTTGATTTTAATGATAAAGAAGCAGTCAAAAAAATCATTAAAAAAGAAAATATTGTGTATATTCTTCCAGGTTGTGGCGAAGAAAGCTATTTACGCTGCGTAGAACTTTCTGATGAACTTAAGCTTTCAAATCTAGACAAACCGCAAACAGCCGAACTACTACATAACAAACTCTCTTTTAAAAACTTTTGCTCTAAACACAAGATATCTACACCTCAAAAATATACTTTAAGTTCAAATACACAGTCTTTAAACTTTCCACTAGTAGTAAAGCCTACTAACCTTTCTGGTGGTCGTGGTGTTGAAATTGTTTATACTGAAGATTCATTAATGAAAGCACTAAATAATGCAAAAAAATATTCTAATGAAGTTTTTTTAGAAGAGTTTATAGATGGGGAACTTATTGCCTACTCTCTTTTTATCAAAAATAAAAAAGTCATTTATGGTTTTAGCGGAAAAGACGAAAGTTTTATAAACCCTTATATCGTTACAACAGCATATCCATATGATATCTCCAAACATACTCTCTTTCATCTTCAAAGTACTATGGAAAAAATTGCGACTACACTCAATTTAGTAGATGGTATGTTTCATCTTCAAGCTATTATAAAAAATGATATACCATATATTATTGATATTACACGGCGTATTCCTGGAGATTTATATCCTTTTCTTATTGAAAAATGTGATGGTGTTTCATATTCTAAAGCAGTTGTAAAATCTTATATTGGAAAAGAGATTACAGATGAGTTCCAACCTAAACATCAAAGTAAATTTGTCATACGTCATGTTGCAATGAGTAAAAACAATGGGACTTACTCTCATTTATTTATTGATAAAAAGATTCAAAGGTATATATCATATAGAGTTGATTTATTACAAGACGGAAGCTTAATAGATGACTACTTACATACACAAATTGCTATTATATTTCTTGAATTACCTACCGTTGATACAGAAATATTAAAGAATTTAAACAAACTCATTTATCCAGTTTTTAAAGAGACTAATAGATGATAAACAACACTTTAATACTCACCAGAATAAGCTATAAAAACCATAACTCAAGACCAGAAACATGTTCTGTTTGGGATGCATATACCAATGCTCTTGATACCCTCATTGAGAATGTATACACTATTGATTATTACGATCTCTATTTTAAACATGGTCATATTGGATTTAAAAATGAAATAGAAAGGAGTATACAAGACAATAAAATTCAGTATCTTTTTATTTGTTACATGGCCGAAGATTATACATTTGATCTTAACTTTTTAGTTTATCTTAAACATAAATATCAACTTTGTATTATAAACACATCTCAAGACCCTGAGACATTCTTTGAACCAAGAGATAGATACTATAATCAAATTGCAGACTATATTTTACCATTTGCGATACTTCCCAATAATTGTATATATGCAAACTACAACTTAGCTTCAATTACACTTTACAGTATCTATAATAAAGATATGTTTTACGATGAAAAAATTCCTAAAACAATTGATGTTTCATTTATAGGAAATGTTAATAAAGCGAATAGAAGAGAAATTATTGATTTTCTAAAAAATAAGGGCATAAAAATTGAAACTTATGGTTCTGGTTCAAAAAATGGATTTATAAATCATACAAAGATGATGAACATTATAAATAGTAGTAAAATCAATCTAAACTTCACAGAGAGTGCATTGAGTCAACATTTTGATTTTAATACAAACACAAATTTTCCTATCGGAACACATATAAACTCAAGAATCCAACAAGCTAAAGGAAGACTAATTGAAATATATCTTACAAATTCCTTTTGTTTAAGTCAAGATGGTCCGGGAACAAGACAACTTTTTAACAATGAAAACATTGTTTTTAAAGACAAATATGATTTACTAAAAAAAATCAACTACTATCTAGCCAACCAAGAAGAAACTATTAAAATAACAACAGATCTCCAACAGCTTGCAATCAAAAAATTTGATGCTATAAACCGATTAAAAACGGTACTTCCTCAACTCAAATATAAGTCTAAATATATCAATATCCTGTATGTCGATAAAGAATTTATAACAAACTATACCTCATATCATTTTTTATTCTTTTTTAATTTCTTATTTAAACTAAAGCTTAAACTTGCACTACAAGAAGTTCCGATATTCCTTAAATATAGATATTTTAACTTCAATACTATATATTCACATCTGAAGATGCAATCTATTTATGCATATAAAAGAGTAAGGAATATGCAAAAATGATGTTTCATTCACTATTTCTCTATCAAAGTAATTATCAAGCTATAGAAGAGAGAGTAGAAGAGAATTCTTCCATATATACAGGATTTAACTATATAGAATATCTCCACAAGAATACACACACTTCACTAATGAAACATATTAATATGCAAATAGTTAATCACCATATCAATACCCTTTTTATACTCATTGATAACTGTGACAGCTCATTAAAGGTAGAAGAACTCGATAGTTTAAAAAATAAACATCAATTAAAAGTTATTTTTTTCTTTATGGATTCAAAAAATTCTTTTGAATATATCGATAGATATTATGCACAAATGGCTGACTTAGTTATATTAGATGAAACTCCTTTTATTGGTGATTTCTATAAGCTTCTTTGTATTGAAACATTTACTCTGAAGCATTCATTTAAGATAAAAAATATAAAAAAAAGAAACTTTTTATCCTCTTCTCTGATTAATCTTTCAAGTGAAACTAATGTAATCTGTAGGGATGTGATTTCCGCTCAACACTTACAAGAACAGTTTAAGGAAATTTTCACAAAGCTTTCAAGTACTTTTAACAATAACATAGATTTACTCCTTGACAATAAACACTTATATGCACAAACAATTTACGAAATTTATTGGAATTTATACCACTTTCATAAAAATCATAATTTAGATATTTTTCATATAAAATATTTGAAATATATTATAGAAATTTATAAAATTAATAAGCAAATAAGCAAGAATAAGGCAGATATTATGAAAATAAATATTATTGAACTTCTTAATAGAGCTCTCTATAAAAAGTATACTTTATGACAGCAATAATTTTAGCTGGAGGATTTGGCACAAGACTTAAAAGTGTTATATCAAATCTGCCTAAACCTATGGCCCCAATTAATAAAAAACCTTTTTTAGAGTACCTCTTTGACTACCTTCTCTCTTATGGCGTAAAAAAAGTAATTCTCTGTGTTGGCTATAAACATGAAATCATAATTAAACATTTTCAGAAAAAGTATAAAAACCTTGAACTTGTATACTCTATAGAAAATAAGCCCTTAGGTACAGGAGGAGCTATAAAACAAGCACTAAAAATCCATAATAATATTCCAGATAAGAATATACTTATTTTAAACGGTGATACTTTTTATCAACTTAACATAGCAAAGTTTTATCAACATTCACTTTTAAATGAGTTAACTATTGCTATTAAACCAATGAAAAACTTTACTAGATATGGGAGTGTTGAAATAAATGGCTCTAAAATCACCTCTTTTAAAGAGAAAGAAAGTATCCAAGAAGGTTTAATAAACACAGGGGTCTATATTATAAATCCAAAACTTATTATTAAAATGAAAAAAAATAAGTTTTCATTTGAGAGCTTTTTAGAAGCACAAACAGCTATCGACTACTATATAGAAGATAGTTATTTTGTCGATATAGGAATACCTGAAGATTATAGACAGGCACAAATAGATTTCAAGGAATTTTTTTGATACTTACAAGAACACCACATAGAATATCATTTTTTGGAGGGGGAACGGACTATCCTGAATACTACCTCCAACATGGTGGAAAAACACTTGGTGTAACTATTGATAAATATTCTTACTTAAATATCAGAAAACTACCTCCTTTTTTTAATCATAAGCATCGTATAGTTTATTCAAAACAAGAAAATGTAAATAACTTCGATGAGATACAACACCCCTCTGTACGAGAAACATTAAAATACTTTGATATTAAACACGGGATTTCTATAAACCATGATGGAGATATTCCAGCACGCAGTGGTATGGGTTCTAGCTCTGCATTTACTGTTGGACTTATACACTCACTTCACGCACTTAAGGGAGAAATCATTTCTAAAAAATCTCTTACAAAAGAGGCAATACATATAGAGCAAAACCTTATTGTTGAAAATGTTGGTAGTCAAGACCAAGCTTTTGCTGCACATGGTGGTCTTAACTGTATAGAGTTCTTACAAAATGGTGAAATAAATGTAAATCCAATCATCATGAATCAAGAACGAATGCAAACATTTCAAGATAATATTATGCTTTTTTTTAGTGGTCTTTCTCGTACAGCCTCAGAAATTGTTCAAGAACAAAGAGAAAAAACGCACCTAAATCTTGAAAACTTAAATACTATGAAAACACTTGTGGAGCAAGCCCATAATATTCTGACTGACAACTCAAAAGATTTGGCAGAATTTGGTAGACTCTTAAATAAAACATGGAACCTAAAAAAATCTTTATCTTCACAAATAACAAATGATGAAATTGACAAGATGTATGACAAAGCTTTAGATGCAGGTGCCATTGGCGGGAAACTTCTTGGTGCTGGAGGAGGAGGTTTTATGGCTTTTTATGTAGAGAAAGAGCATCAACCTAGAGTTATACAAACACTTAAAGGCTACCTACACATACCCTTTAAGTTTGATTTTGAAGGCTCAAAGATAGTAGTATATGAAGATGAATACAGGACAGAAATATGAAATATGAACTAGCATACTCAACATTTGGACAAGAAGAAAGACAGGCAATGTTTGATGTTATAGAGAGTGATATGTTTAGCATGGGCAAGAATGTGAAAGCTTTTGAAGAGGAGTTTGCAGCATTTTTTGGAAAAGAATATGCAGTAATGGTTAACTCTGGAAGTTCTGCTAACTTAGTAGCCATAGCTGCTCTTTTTCATAAAAAAGACTCGCCACTTAAACGAGGAGATGAAGTGATAGTCCCCTGCATATCATGGGCAACTACTTTTTATCCTCTACAGCAGTACGGATTAAAACTAAAATTTGTAGATATTGAGCTAGAAACTCTTAACTATGATATAAAAGAGTTAAAAAAAGCTGTAAGTTCAAAAACCAAACTCATTATGACAGTTTCAGTTTTAGGAAACCCAAACTATTTTGATGCTATAGAAGAGATATGTAAAACTAATAACATAATGCTTTTTGATGATAACTGCGAGTCTATGGGTGCTAAATATAATGGTAAGTATACTGGCACAAGCGGAATTGTAAATACTTTTTCAACTTTTTTCTCTCATCACATCTCAACTATGGAGGGTGGTCTTATAATTACAGATGACTTTGAAATATACTCTCTTTGTAAATCACTACGTAATCATGGTTGGACAAGAGATCAAGATGAGAACAGCCCAATTTATGAAAAAAAAGAAGATGATTTTTTTGAAGCTTATAGGTTTATACTGCCTGGCTACAATGTTCGACCGGGAGAACTACAAGGTGCCTTAGGGTTACAACAGATAAAAAAACTCCCTGCTATGATACAACAAAGAAGAAAAAATGCAGCCTACTTTGTCAGTAAATTTGCTCATGATGAAAGATTTATAATACAAAAAGAAGTAGGAGAGAGTTCATGGTTTAGTTTTACTATGATAGTTAATCCTCAAAGTTCTCTTAAACGCCAAGAAGTTTTTACTGCACTTACAAAAGCAGAAATTGGCTACAGAATCATAACAGGTGGTAATTTTTTAGAGCATGATGTTATAAAATATTTTGATTATGAAGTTACAAAATCAACAAATGCTAGTTATGCACATAACAATGGATTTTTCATTGGAAATGCACCTAAAAATATGACACAAGAGATAGATTTACTCTATACTACACTAAAGGATTTATAAGATGAGTTTAAACATACTAATTACGGGTGGAGCGGGATATTTAGGCTCTGTTATGGTTCCACAACTCTTATCAAAAGGCCATAAGGTTACAGTACTTGATACATTTATGTTTGGACAAAACTCTTTAGCAGAAGTATGTCATTTAGATAATTTTAATGTGATCAAGGGTGATACAAGGGATAAAAAATTACTTAAGCATGTAACTAAAAACATGGATATAGTTATCCCTCTAGCAGCCTTAGTTGGTGCTCCTTTATGTAATCGTGATATGATAGGAACCATCTCTACAAATAAAGATGCTATACAGACTCTATCAGATGTACTTTCACCTTCGCAAAGAGTTCTTATGCCTATCACGAATAGTGGGTATGGTGTAGGTCAAGATGGGATTTACTGTACAGAAGAGACTCCGCTCAACCCTATTTCAACTTATGGTATTACAAAAGTTGAAGCAGAAAAAATCATACTAGAACGTGAAAACTCAATAAGCTTTAGACTTGCTACTGTGTTTGGAATGAGCTCTCGGATGCGTTTAGATTTACTTGTAAACGACTTTGCATATAGAGCTGTAAATGATGGTTTTATTGTTATCTTTGAAGGGCATTTTAAGCGTAACTATATACACATTCGTGATGTTGCAAATGCTTTTATACACGGTATTGATAACTTTGATAGAATGAAAGGCGAAGCCTATAATGTAGGACTCTCAGATGCCAACCTCTCTAAGCTTGAACTCTGTGACATTATCAAACAACAGGTACCAAACTTTACCATTATGGAAGCAGAAATAGGTAAAGACCCAGACCAGAGAAACTATATAGTTTCAAATGACAAGATAGAAGCTACAGGTTTTAAACCTCAGTTTAGTTTAGAAATGGGAATTAAAGAACTCATTAAAGGCTATACTATCATCAATAATTCTAAATTTAGTAATGTTTAACTATGCTAGTCTGGCTAATAGGAATTTCAGGTGCTGGTAAAACAACACTGGGCAATAGATTAAAAAAGTATTATGATAAAAACAACATAAAATCTTTTATCTTAGATGGTGATATAGTGCGAGACTTCTATGATAATGATTTGGGATACACAAAAGAAGATAGGGTCGCAAATATTAAAAGAATTATGCTCTCTGCCTATGTACTAGAAAGAAATGGCATTATCCCAATAATATGCAATATATCCCCCTTTGAAGAGTTAAGAGAATTTGCTAGAAATAAGTTTCATAATTATAAAGAGATTTATTTAAAAAAAAATATAGATATAGCGCAAGATAATGATGTAAAAAATGTGTATAAAAGTAACCTCTTGAAGACTTCTATTGTTGGTATTGATATGAAGTTTGAAGAACCTCTGCATAGTGACTTGACAATAGAAGTCGATTTAGAAAATGAAAATGAATCTTTTTTAAAAATAATTAACTTTTTAAAGGTATAGCATGGATATAAGATTTGAATTAAATGAAGAACTGTTACAAGATTGTATAAATCTAATCAATGGCTTATTTCATCCCCTCGAAGGCTTTATGTCAAGTTTGGATTATCATAGTAGTGTTAATAATATGACACTAAATAGTGGTGCTGTATTTACTATTCCTATTGGCTTAGATGTAGATCATAGTACCTATAAAAAAGCCACAGAATCTAGTAAAATTATTCTTACATTTAAAAGTAAAGATATTGCTTATCTCAATATAGATGATTGTTATATTGTTGATATTGAGCAAGATGTATTAAAAATATTTGGCACTGATGATCTAAAGCATCCAGGTGTAAAAAAAGAACTCTCAAAATCAAAGTACAGAGTAAGTGGTAAAGTAATACTAATAGATGAGAGTATCTTAAAGAATAGTCTAAAACCAAAAGATACCAAAGAGTATTTTGTATCTAAAGGTTGGAAAACAGTAGCCGGTTTTCAAACAAGAAATCCAATTCATAAAGCACATGAACACCTCCAAAGAGTAGCACTTGAAGTATGTGATGCTCTATTTATCAATCCTCTAGTTGGTTGGAAAAAGAAAGGTGATTTTAGTGAAGAAGCTGTACTAAATGGTTACCAAACAATGATAGATGAGTACTATACAGGATTAAATATCTACTTTAAACCTTTAAGAACACCTATGCGATATGCAGGGCCCAGAGAGGCAATATTTCATGCTATAATAAGAAGAAACTTAGGGTGTACTCATTTTATTATAGGAAGGGACCATGCAGGTGTTGGTGAGTACTATGGTAAATATGAAGCACAAGAACTAGCAAGAGAAATTACATCTAAATATGACTTAGGTATTAATCTTTTACTCTTAAGTGAACCTTACTATTGTAAAAAATGTGAACAGATAGTTTCAGATAAAACTTGTAAGCATAGTGATGAATATATTCAAAAGATTAGCGGTACACAAATCCGTGCAATGTTAGCAGATGGAAAAAGACCAAGTAGTATATTTATGCGACCTGAAATAGCTGACAGTATTATAAAGTTAAAAGATAAAAAATTTATACAAGGGTAAAAATATGAAAAAAATCATTGCAACAGTTGGACCAAGCCTTCTGCATACTACTCCTTTAAGTGAAGTACATAATGAAAGAAATATATATAGAATAAATGGGGCACACGGAACAGTAGATGATATTGAGCAATACATACTAAAAATACAAGAGCAGATTCCAGATGCTAAAATACTTATGGACCTTCCAGGGAATAAAGTACGAACAGCAGGCTTTAAAGATGTACATATAGATATTGAAGAAAATAAGATATTTACTCTCTCTTTTCATCAAATGAACTACACAAATTTTTATTCTCACCTAAAAGAGGGAGATACTATTTGGGCAAATGATTCTATATTTAGATTTACGGTTCAGAGTATAGATATAAAAAATGAAAAGATTCATCTGCTTTCACACTCCACAGGAAGACTACTCAACAACAAAGGTATGCATGTAAGAGGAATTCATGAACATATACCATTTCTTTTTGAGAAAGATAAAGGCTTAATAAAATTAGCAAATAAATATAACTTAGCCTATGTGGGCTTATCGTTTGTGAGAACTCAAGCTGATGTAATTGAAGCAAAAAGTTTAATTACAAGTGATAGTATTATTATCTCAAAAGTTGAAACAGTAGCTGCTGTGAAAAATCTAGTAGATATACTCAATGAAGTAGAGTACATACTTATAGATAGAGGAGACTTATCTACTGAAATAGGCTTAGAAAAAGTTCCTGCATATCAGCAGTACATCATAGACAAAGCAGTCTTTCACGGTAAAAAAGTATTTTTAGCAACACAATTTTTAAAATCAATGGAGCATAATCCAATTCCAACTATTCCAGAAGTAATAGATATGTACAACACCTTAAAAAGTGGAATTTATGGAATCCAAATGTCAGAAGAGACAGCAGTTGGGAAGTATCCTAAAAATTGTTTAGATACTATTATAAAACTCATAGATGAGATAACAGATGAAAAACTCCATAACTGCTAAATATTCTTATATACTTCTTGAAAGTACTGTATTCTTAATATCTTTTCAAAATAATGAATACGGCACGAATGCATTGCACCAAGACATCCATATCGATATTTGTACTATTAATCCCTATTCTTTAATTTCTTCTATAAAGGTGTAATAGATATGATTAAAGCTGTTATCGAAATTGCCCACCGAGCTGCTGATGCTATCATGGAAGTCTACAAATCTGACTTTAGTACTATCTATAAAGATGATGATTCGCCTGTTACTAAAGCAGATTTATTGGCTAATGAAATTATTATCCGTGGACTACAGTCCATTTCAAACTATCCAATCGTAACAGAAGAGAGCTATATACCTTACAGCGAACGTAAAAATTGGAAAACATTCTGGCTAGTGGACCCTCTAGATGGGACTAAAGACTTTATTCAAAAGAATGGAGAATTCACTATAAATATAGCTCTCATTGAAAATCATTTTTCAGTATTAGGTGTAGTTTATGTTCCAGTAACTAATGATGTTTATTATGCTACAAAAAACAATGGTGCATTCAAAAATCATAAAAAGATATATAACAATTCTTGTAGACAACGGCTTATTGGAACGGATAGTAATTTTCATTCTACTGATCAAACAAAAGAATTTTTCAAAAAACACAACATTAAAGAAATCAGGAAGTATGGCTCTTCTTTAAAAATATGTAAATTAGCAGAAGGTGATTTAGATGTATACCCAAGACTCAATGGTACTAAGGAATGGGACACAGCAGCAAGTCATATTATTGCTAATGAAGCAAACTGTAAATTAATTGACACATGAACAAAGAGTGAACTAGCTTATAATAAAGAAAATATAAAAAACAATTTTTTTATTGCTTCTAGAAATGATTTAGAGTTTTCAATATGACTCTCAAATCTAAAATTTTTGTAGCTGGACACACAGGACTTATAGGAAGTGTAATACTTAAAAATTTACAAATAAGTCACTATAAAAATATTATCACAAGATCTCATCTTGAGTTAGAGCTCATAGATAAAAATGCAGTAGAGAATTTTTTTAGAACTAATAGTATAGATTTTGTATTTTTATGTGCAGGAAAAGTTGGTGGTATTGTTGGGAATAAAACTGAACCGGCATCTTACTTGCATGAAAACTTACTTATTCAAGCAAATATTTTTGAAGCTGCAAATAAATACAAAGTTAAAAATTTAATTTTCTATGGTTCTTCTTGTACCTATCCTAAAATATGTAAACAGCCTATGAAAGAGGAGTACTGGCTCACAGGTGCTATTGAAGAAACTAGTATGGGTTATGCTGCTGCAAAAATTGCAGGTATTATAGGCTGTAAATCTTACAATACTCAGTACAATACTAATAGGTTTATCTGTGTAGTTCCAAACTCCGTTTATGGTCCAAATGATAATTTTGACTTAGAAAACTCTCATGTATTTTCTGCTTTAATACGAAAAATAGATACTGCTAAAAAAGAAAATACCGATACTTTGACGCTATGGGGAAGTGGTATACCACGACGTGAGTTCATTTTTAGTGAAGATGTGGCATCTGCGAGTATCTTTTTAATGAAAAATGCAAAAAAATTAGAAAATTCTCACTATAATTTAGGTATAGGAGTTGACTACTCCATAAAAGAGCTAGCAAAAGCTATCTCAAAACTTGTTGATTACAAGGGTAGTATAAAGTGGGACATAGAAAAGCCTGATGGTACAATGCAAAAACTACTCGATAGTAGTAAACTTTTAGCATTAGGTTGGGAGCCAAAGTATTCATTGGAAGATGGGCTCCAAAAGACATACAACTGGTATAAGGAAAATTATGTGTAATATTAAATTATTAAAAGAGAAGTCTAAACTTATAAGATGTGAAACTCTTAAAATTCATAAGCTTGCAGTCGAGACACGTGTTGCATCGTCGCTCTCTCCTGTAGAGATTTTTGTTTCTTTATATTATGGGAATATTCTTCATTTCAACCCTAAAGATCCAAGAGATGAGAGTAGAGATAGATTTATCATTTCTAAAGGTCATGGCTCAATATCCATGTACCCACTTCTAGCAGATTTAGGATTTTTTGATCAAAAAGAATTAGAAAATGTTTGCCAAAATGGTAGTTTTTTAGGTGGTATACCTGATCCAATTATACCAGGGTATGAGACAGTTAATGGCTCACTTGGTCATGGTTTAGGTGTTAGCTGTGGTATAGCAGTTGCTTTAAAAGCACAAAAAAAAGAACAAAATGTAGTAGTTATAACAGGGGATGGTGAGTTAAATGAAGGATCAAACTGGGAAGCTATTATGTTTGCACCTCAACATTCTCTAGATAATCTAACACTAATTGTAGACTACAATAAAGTCTCTATGCTTGACTATAGTAAAAATATTATTAACTTAAGTTCTTTAAACGAAAAGATGAACGCTTTTAACTGGAAGGTTTATGAAGTTCAAGATGGACATGATGTAGAAGAGGTACAGAGTGTTTTAAAAGATGCCATAACAAATAGGGAATTACAACCTAAGGTTGTTATTGTTAATACCATTAAGGGCAAAGGTGTTCCTTTCTTAGAAACACATTCATTAAGCCATATCCTTTCAGTTAAACCGGAAGATATTGACACTCTAATAGAGGAGATTCAAAATGCAAATTAAAGCAATGAGAGATACCTTTTTAACAGCTCTATATGAGAAGATGAAAACAAATGATAGTATATTTTTTCTTTCAGCTGATTTTGGGGCACCTATTGTAGATAAAATCCGTGAAGATTTTCCAGATAGGTTTATAAATGTAGGTATTGCTGAACAGAACTTGATAAATGTTGGAACAGGATTAGCATTAGAGGGTTTTACTGTATATATGTATGCCATAGCCCCTTTTGTAACAATGCGATGCTTTGAACAAATACGAGTAAATATTTCCATTCTCTCTCATCTACGAACAATGAATATAAATATCATTGGTGTCGGAGCCGGAGTAAGCTATGCCATGAGTGGACCTACTCATCACTGCCTAGAAGATTTATCAATTATGAAAACTTTACCAAATATAGAAATTTTTTCTCCTAGTGACTACTCCTTATCTGAAGCTTATTTAGAAAGGACATTATCCCTTAGGCAAGCAAAATATATACGTTTAGATGCGAAACCAATGGTGAGTCTATCCAAGAATATACAAAACTTTGATAATGGTTTTAGAGTTTTACAAGAGGGAAGTGAACTTGCAATTATTTCCACAGGATATATGACACAAAAAGTTATGAAAATAGTACAAGAATTTAATATAACTCTGATAGATCTATATTTAATAAATACTTATTGTAAAAGTAATTTAGAAAAAAGCTTAAAGTATATAGATAAAATAATCACAATAGAAGAAGCATTTCACTCTAGTGGCGGTTTAGACTCTGAAATAAATTATAATTTTAAAGATAAGAAGATAATAAACTTAGGATTTCAAAAGAGATATACTTTTGAAGTTGGTAGCCGTGAATTTATTCATAGTAAAAATGGTCTTGGTATAAAAGATATTACACATATCATAAAAGAAACTCTCAAACACAATTAAAATAGTTATTTTGCAATAGAATAACTTATAATTTAAAAATAGGATTAAAAGTGAAAAAAATATTATTATCCAATAGAGAAACAATTAAGAAGTTTAAAGATGATGAAGATTGCTTAGGAAGTATCTATTTAGAAATTGCCAATGGTGATATAAATATAGATATTGAAGATATTCCCATGCAAACAGAAGCTGTTTATGTTACTTTTTCTGGTCGATATATGTTCTTTTTATGGCAGAACTACGAAAAATTAAAACACTTAAAAATATATTTAATTAGCACATTGGACGGAAAGTTTTATTTTCAAGATTATAATCATCATCTTCAAAGTTTGAATCTGGAGTTATTTAAACATGCAACATCTAATAAATATAAAAAGATATATATCATTGGAGATACACGAGAAGCAAAACTAATTCATGATTTTTTAAATAAATATAAATATAATGTAATACAAGTATCCGTAATCAATCAGCAAACGATAGAAAAGAATGATATTGCTCTTAATTGTACACATCTGAAAACTTCTATACAGCAATCATTTGGATATTTAATTTTAAGTAGTGAAATTAGAACTTTGATAGAAAAGCTTGCAATTCAGAATACACCACTTACTGCTAAAGATTTTATAGACTTTTTACTCACTAGGTATGAATCAACTAGATATAATCCATATGCAGCTCTTGCATATCATTATCAAAATAATATCAATCAGCAAAAAAATCGTAAAAAAATAGCTTTTTATCTACCGTCTTGTGCCTATCGAAATAATCTTTTTACAGAGGAAATATATACTACATTAGAAAAGAAGTACAATGTATATTTTTTACATGGGTTAGAGTGTAATGATAAATTTGAGAAACTCGAGAATAGTTACTATGCTCATAGTAGTATTATAGGATATTTTGAAAATATAGATTTAATTATTTATCCAGCCTTAACCGTCGTTTTACCACAAAGAGCTAAAAAGCTGTATATGCTACATGATATATATGATTCACCATCAGGTACAGCAGAATTACCCGTAAAATGTAAGAAAACAGGTAAACTAAAAGTCTCTCCTTTTCTCAAACTGCTTGACTATGCTTTTCTACCCAGCGTTTCTGTAATGCCTACAGGGAGGAAAGGGAATAACTTAGAAACCGACATATGCTATATTCCGGGAGGATATTTTAAGTTAGATGAGAATATTAAAAGGTTTAAGACCTATGAAGCGCTAGGGATTGACAGTATTATTTATGCACCTACTGTTATAAATGATGTACTTAGAAAGCACCATTCCCAACCAGACTATGGTCTTAAAATAGTTGAAGCATTATTAGAGAACTTTCACGATTATAAAATTATCTTTCGTCCACATCCACATAGTGTAAGGGATCAACATACATTAGACATTGTAAATACTTTTCAACACAACAAACGATTTATTTTTGACAACAATCCAAGTGATTATATGAAAAACTATGCTCGTTCGAAGCTTATGGTTTCAGATATATCGGGAACTGCTTACACATATGCTTTTACAACATTAAGACCGGTAGTTTTTTTCTCTGTAGATGAAACTAATGTCGAAGTAGACATGGGGGGTGTTTCTTACTTTAAGGATCGTTCTAAAATAGGCTCAGTAGTTCAAAGTATAGACTCGATGATCTCTATCATACAAAGTCATCTAAATGACTATAATAATATAACCGATAATGTAGAAAAATTTCGGGATGAAGCGATTTATAATATTGGAAAATCTGAAGAGTATTTTCTTAAGAGTTTAAAATATGTCCTTGAAGATACGAAACATCCAGACTGGATATATTTTAAATAATGTCTGATATTTTATTTGTAAACCCTGGAGATCGTAAAACAGTTTTTCAAGACTTGGGTAAAAATTTAACAGCAATAGAACCACCTTTTCAGATAGCTTCGTATGCTGCATATTTAAGAAATGAGGGGCATAGTGTCGTTATCTTAGATGCTAATGCACTAAATATGTCACCAGAAGAAGTCACTAAAGAAATAGACCAACTTAAACCTCTTTTAGTAGCACTTATAATCTATGGTAATCAACCATCAGCTTCAACTCAAAATATGAGTATTTCAGGAAAAATAGTTTCACAAATTAAAAAACATACAGATATTAAAATTGTTATGGGTGGTCTCCATCCATCTGCACTTCCAAAGAGAACACTTGAGGAAGAAGATGTAGATTATGTTATTGAAGGTGAAGAACAAATTCCCTTAAATGAGTTACTCAATACCCTCAAATCAGATGGAGATTTAACAAAAGTAAGTGGACTTTGGTATAGGGATAATTTTAAAATTAAGCATAATTCTAAACCACTCCTTATTCAAGACCTAGACAAATACTTACCTCTGGCTGCATGGGATTTACTTCCTATGGATAAGTATAGAGCACACAATTGGCACTGTTTTGATAATATAGAGAATAGAATGCCGTATGGAGCTATCTATACATCTCTCGGCTGTCCTTACAAATGTACATTCTGTTGTATTAATACTCCTTTTGGAGGTCCTAGTATTAGATATAGAAGTCCAGAGCTAGTTGTTCAGGAGATAGAGCTTTTAAATAAGCAGTATGGTATTAAAAATATAAAAATCATAGATGAGATGTTCATTTTAGACGAGCGACACTACATGAAAATAGTTGACTTACTTATTAAAAAAGATTTAGATCTCAATATTTGGGCATATGCACGTGTTGACACAGTACATGAAGAAACTCTTTCTAAACTAAAACAAGCTGGTTTTAACTGGTTAGCACTTGGTATAGAATCTGCAAATGCTGATATAAGAGATGGAGCTTCAAAAAAAATGCGAGTTGACGATATTAAAGGTATTGTTAAAAAGATTCAAGGTTCAGGTATAAGAGTGATTGGAAACTATATATTTGGACTACCTGGTGATACTATCGAGTCCATGCAAGAGACCTTAGATATGGCAAAAGAACTTAACTGTGAATTCGGAAATTTTTACTGTGCAATGGCATATCCAGGATCACAACTCTATAATATAGCCTTAAATGAAGGTTGGGAATTACCAAAAGAGTGGACAGGATACTCTCAACACTCTTTTAATATTCAACCACTACCATCAAAATTGGTAAGTGCAAAAAAAGTAGTAGCATTTAGAGACAATGCTTTTCATGAGTATAATGAAAACCCACGATATTTGGATATGATAAAATATAAATTTGGTGAAGATGTACAAAAACATATGCAAAGTATTACTACAACTAGATTAAAAAGAAAGATATTAGATGATTAATACAGTTCTAATACCCTGGAATATGTCATACTACATACCCTTAGGTAGTTTTGTACATAAGTATAAAAGTATTTTATCCTACAAAGGTGCTAAAAGAATAATAGTACCAAAACATTCATATATGTATAGGGAATACCATCACTTAAAGAAGGCCAATGTATATAATGGTGAAATAGATGATGACTTATGGTGGTTAAAGAATTTAGATACTTCTTTACAAAAAAAGTATTATACATTTTTTTCAAAACGAGATATTAACTTTACATCTTATTTACCAGGAGATATAGAGTTTTTACATACAGCACCTGTAACAAAAGGTGAGCGAGCATTTCTTATATATGTAGAAGATTTTTTAACATTTTTCACACCTTTTGTGGAACATATTGAGGAAGAAAATTCATCAATTAGAGCAAAAATAAGAGAGAGTTATAAATTATTATTATTAAAAAACTGTATCGGTATAATATCTCATAATAAAAACACACTAACACTATTGTCCTCTTTCTTCAATGACAAAACTATAGATAAATTATTGATTTACAGACCATTACAAGCCACTTCGATAGAGGGAAAGCCCATAAGTAATACAAAAACGATATATACTTTTACACCAACCAAAGGTAATGATATATTGTTAGCTATCAAAGAAGCCTTAAATGTTTTACAAAAAAGTGATAAATGTAAAGTCCAAGTAATATTTCAAGTAAAAAGGCCAACTCAAACAGTATTACAAACAGGGAAATTTGACATGGATCTACTTAAAGAACTTGAAAATACCGGTACAATTATTTGGATAGAAACACTATTGTCTTCTGTAGCTACAGACAAATTGCTAGCAAAATCAAACTATTTTCTTTCCCCAAATATAGTACAAAATGACAATATCATTAGATATAAGATAGACTTTAATTATTTATTTAATCATAGTATTTTAAATACACTCCATCTCACTACAAAGACATACCAAGAGTCGAAACTACTCTTAGGAGAGTCATATATTGAAGATATTGATATCAAATGGTTCAATACCACTAATAGTGTAAAAAAACTTTTTTACACAGGATTTGGTTATGCTATCAAAATATTTAATACCTATTTGTTTATTTCTTCTAAGAACATGCATACTATAAATACTAATATTCTCACATCTCATATAAGTCGTGCAGAACAAAAGTATTTACCATTAGATGAAAGAGTATACGAAGTTTTTTCTAATCCTTGCCAAATTATGCCGTATCTACATAGAGTAGTAGATCAGGATAATGCGAACTCTTATTATATGTCAAGACGA
>NZ_JAEMVC010000002.1 GCF_029215985.1 Sulfurimonas sp. SAG-AH-194-C21 | reverse complement strand
TGCATGAATCATGAAGACTAAAGGCTTTTTCTTTAGGAGATAAGTTCCCCCAAAACATTTCAAGTCCGAAATATGTTTGCGAGTAGTGTGTAGATAGTAGTGTGTCGTGTAAGTATTCGAGATTAATACTGACAAAATTTCCAGAAAAGTGATATGGAGTTTGGGGTATTTTTGGATGACCAAAGTTTCTTATATTAACACCGGAGAGATAAAATCCATCATCAAAAGCTTTTTTAGTAATATCGAGACGTTCTATAACAAAGTAACGCATTAACTCTGTCCAATCTTGTATCTCTTTAGTATTTTTTCTTGGTTTTGATGAGCCTTTAGAATGTGTATAGGTGAGTAGTGAGTAATTATTTAAATCAACTTTTCTTTTTAAGCACTCAAACCCAACACTTTCTCCTTTATGTTTATCATTTCTTGAAAATAAAATCTGTTTAATATTTTGATATTTTTTTAATTCGTTTATAACTTTGTGTTTTTTAAAAAATGAAAATATTGGGAGACTAACATGAACGATAATGTCATCATGTGGAACAACACTTAATATTTTAGCTGTTATAATCTCCCAATTACTTTTAGGATATAAGTTATAAAATAAAAGTGTTCTTTTCATTGTGTTATTTCCTTGTAAACTTATGTTTAAACTTTCGTTTGAGTATAGTTTTCTCTTCTAAAGAGTTTGCTTCTTCTTGAATGGTTTTTATAGATTCTTCTTCATTTAACGCAGTAAATTTGGCATACTCTTTAGCAATTATGGTTAAATCATTTTTATCTTTTGCCCAAAATTTGTTAAAGTTTTTAAGTCCTTGCTCAGGAGAGATGCTCTTAAACTCCATACGGTTAATATCAACAAGAGAGAACTTGTATTGAGTTTCTTGTTTTGTAATTAATATATTTCCTAGAGAATAGTCCACATGCCAAACTCCTAGTTTATGTATTTCATATGTAAATAGTGTAAACTGCTGTAAAATTGTTTCTACATCAGTTACTTTATGGTGAAAAACTTCCCGAATAGTAAAATCATAAGGCTCATAAACTGATATAAAATAGCTTTGAGTTAATAGAGACAGACTAAAAAATTCAATTATTCCAATTGCTTCTGGTGTATTTACTCCCAGTTCCATTAATTTAGTCGCATTACTAAAAGACTTTTTTGCTTTGCCATCTCGGAAAAATGAATATGCTATTCTATTTAAAAGATGGGGAACCTTAAATGATTTGACAACACACTTTATACCATTTATCTCGATAATTTTTAGCTCATTTCTCGCTTTATGAATACTATTACCTGAATGTTTAAAAATGTCCCGAATATCAATTAAGTCTTTTTCAAAATTTTTGTATTTTTCATTTGTTTGTAATTGGTATGACAAATTAAACCTTTTTTATATATGTAAGATATTCTTGAACTACAAATGTCGGTGAATATTGCTCTAAATGTTTTTCAAAATTGATGTTTTGTTGCGTTTCTAGTACTTCTATGATCTTTTCAGCAAATTCTTGTATATCAAAACTTGTGAGATTGTTTAATAAATCAGCACTCATTATATCTAGTGTTCCACCTCTACCTCGTGTGGAAACGATATTTGTCTTACAAGCGAGTGACTCTAGAAGTACATTGGGTAAGCCTTCATTCTTTGAAGTGAAGACAAAAAGGTCTGCACACCTTAACCATGGATATGGATTAGCCAAAGTACCGGTAAAGTGTACAAAATCTGAAATATTTAATGTTTTAGCTTGTTTCTCTAAAGTATTTCTAAGATTGCCACTTCCAACAATAACTAATACATGTTTTAGAGATAAATTATGTCTAGCATATGTATATGCATCTAAAAGAAAAGAGAGATTCTTTACAGGAACTAGTCTACCAACATTAACGATATATTTTTCATTTATATCAGGATTATACTGCTTACTTTTTAAAATAACAGAACTAGGATGTATTGGACTAGGAATAACTTTAAGACTTTTTTCTTTAACGCCATTATCGGCAAAGTCTTTAACAAGTTCTTTGAAGACAGTTGGGGCATTACATACAATTTGTTTATTTGAAAAAATTGTTCTTAGAAAAAAATTGTTCAAAAGAAAGTTCGATGTTCTAAGAACATTTACTTGTTGTAAAATGAGTTTATCACTATTATAAGCCCAAATCATTTCAAAAGTACCCTGACCTCTCACTATAACTAAGTCAAAATCTCCATACTCTTGTTCTAGTTTTTTGAGCTTATACTTGAAAATAGGAGTGAGTAGGGAACCTTGAAAATAAAAATAACTATGACGAACTAAACCGTTCATAATTTTTGCAAAAATATTTAAAATAGCACCAATAAGGGTAAGTTTAAGTATATATTCTAATTTAAAAAGATGAACTTTGACAAGCTCATTTGGCGAAAGAACTTGCTTCTTTTCTTTGAAATATATTAAATGAGTTTCATGGCCTTCATTTACGAATGTATTGGCTAGATTAATAGCCGCTCTTTCCATCCCACCAATTTGAAGACTTTTTACAATAACGACTACTCTCATTGTTTTCCTAAGGTTAAAATAAATCTATAATGTAAGTATAACATCATACAGCTTAGGAGTTAAATATGCTATAATGAAATAAAATCGTAGTGGAAATTTAATGTTAAACAAAGTGAAAATATTTTTACAAAATGAAGATAAGTATATACTAGTTATTTACCTGTTTTTATTTCTTCTACCATGGAATTTAGTCAAATCACAGGTTGCAGTTTTTTCAATAATATTATTTTTCTGGGGAATATATAAATATAGAAATACCCTTTTAGATAACTTGAAAATTGTTTACAAGTTTAAACCTCTCTTAATCCTCATAGCCTTTATAGGCTACTGTTTTATTTCTGTATTATGGAGTGATTCTTTTAGTGAAGGCTTTTGTCGAGTTTTTAATTTTCATAAATATTATTTCTTATTTGGCACGGCACTTCTGCTTTCATTAGATAAGGCAGGTGCAATCAAAGCAATCAAAGTTTTATTATTTAGTTTTACGACATATGCACTTTTTAGTTTGTTAGTGCACTTTAATTTTATAGGAGTAGATGGTATTTCCTATCATAATCCTGAAGGTCTTATTAGATTTTCAATTTCAACACAGTATATGGTTATAACAACATTAGTAGCAATGATTTTAGCTTTTGATGTGAGTAGCCGTGTTTGGAAAATAATATATGTATCTTTATCATTAGTGTCACTTCTTGCATTACTAGTGAACTACAGTAGAGCATCGCAATTAACATTTTTATTTACAATCGTGGCTCTAATAGTGGGGTACTCTTTAAAAAATACAAAGTTTGCAATAGGAAGTTTAATAATACTAGTAATTATAGTTTTTTCTTTCTCACAAAATATATATATTGTTAATAAATTTAATATAGCAATCAAAGAAGCAAAACAAGTGTATACCGATAATGTCTATTCTGGTTCTTTTGGGGTGAGACTTTACTTCAATAAAGTAGGATTTGAAATCTTAAAAGAGAACCTGTTGTTTGGAATGGGTCCTGTAGATAATAGAACCAAGTTAGTAGAAATGGAAAAAAATGACGAGCATTATCAAGGAGATAATGAAAACTATAGACTTATCAAACATTTTCATAGTGAGCATATGGAAATACTTACTGCATATGGATTAGTTGGTTATTTACTTATACTTACATCAATTGTACTCTTAGTGTATAAGCTTCCTAATAATGGTATTCATAAGTACATGGCTATGAGTGTTTTTTTAACACTCTTTTTTGTTTCATTTGCCAACAAAACATTGACATTAAAGCCACTCAATTATATCTATATAATTTTCTTTATACTTTTTAGTATAATAGCATATCAGACAATAAAACAAGAAGAAAAAATCAGTACAAAGTTAACTTAGAATGAAAATAACCGCAAATATAATTACACTCAATGAAGAAAAAAATATAGAAGCTGTCATAAAATCTGTACAAAAAGTATGTGATGAAGTTTTGGTGGTGGACTCTTTAAGTAGTGATAGAACATGTGAAATAGCTGAGGCACTCGGTGCTAAGGTAGTTAAACAGGAGTACTTAGGCGATGGTGGACAAAAAGCTTTTGGTGCTCCTTTAGCTTCTAATGATTGGATATTAAGCATAGATGCTGATGAGAGACTAGATACAAATGCGATAGAAGCGATAAAAAATTTAAATTTAGATGATAAAGAGTTTGATGCATATAGTTTCGCTCGCAGGACATTTATAGGGAATCATTTTATCAAACTCTGGTATCCAGATAGGGTTACTAGACTATATAATAGAAAAACTTGTGCGTACACAACTGTAGGTGGACATGCTCATGTTAAAACTTCAAGACTATTGGATTTGGATGCAGATATGTTACATTACTCTTATTCAAATTATGCTGAGATGTTAAAGACTTCACATAAGTTTATTACTCGTGGTGCAAGAATATCTTATGAAGATGGAAAAAGGGCGACGAAATTTGACCCTTTCATGCATGGTATAGGAGCACTTTTTAAAGCACTTATCTTAAAAGGTGGTCTCCTTCATGGTATTAATGGTTTTAATGTAGCCGTTATCTCCGCATTTAGCTCTTATATGAAATATGCACTTATGATTGAAATGGCAGAGAATGATAAAAAATGATTTTTTTTGAGTAAACCAACAATACTAGAAGTATGTACATCTCCAGACTTAGGTGGCCTAGAACTTTATATGGCACAAACTGCAAGAGCGTTACATGGTACATTTAATGTTATATCAGTCATCAGTGATAATTCTAAATTAGCAACTTATCTAGATAAGGATAATTGTATAGAATTAGAAAAAAAATCAAAATTATTTATTTACTTTAGTGCTAATAAATTAGCAAAAATTATAGACAAATACAATGTAAAAATTATACATATTCATTGGACAAAAGATATACCTTTAGTTGTATTGGGAAAACTTTTATCTGTATCTAAACCAAAAATTGTGCAAAGTCGGCACATGACTATGACACGCTTTAAGAAGGACTTTTATCATAAGTTCTTGTATAAAAATATTGCATTACTCTTACCTGTAACAAATCAAGTTCATGAACAATTGAAAAAATTTATTTCCACTGATGTTATCCCTAAGGTTATTACATTGTATCCAGGTGTAGAATCAAATGAAGAGTTGACACAAGAACAGCGGAATGTTTTAAAAAGGAAATTGAAGTTTGAGGATGAGAATTTCAACATTGTAATGGTTGGACGAATAAACCATAATAAAGGTCAGTACCTATTAATAGATGCAATAGAAGTTTTGATTGAAAAAGGCATTAATGTAAAGGCATATTTTATTGGTAACGCAATGAATAGAAACTATTTAAATAAATTAAAGATGAAAGTAAAAAATAAGAACTTAGAAAACTATATCGAATTCCTTGGTTTTATGAATAATGTTAATGAAGTTTACCAAATTAGTGATGCCATGGTTCTTGCTTCAAAAAAAGAAACATTTGGACTTGTCCTTGTTGAAGCGATGATGGCTAGTACTGCTGTAATCGGATCAAATAGTGGTGGAGTAGTTGAGATAATTGATGATGAAAAGAATGGTTTACTTTTTGAAACAGAAAATAGTGTAAGTTTAGGCGAAAAAATAGAATTACTGATAAAAGAAGAAACTTTATCTAACAAAATTATAATAGCAGCAAAAGTAAAAGCCTTAGATAAATTTGAGAGTAAGAAACAGTTAGAAAAATTAATAACTCTTTTTTATAAAGAGTTATTATCTTAGTAACGAGGATTAAAATGAATGATTTCAAAGTAAGTTTAATAGTGGCAGTATATAAGGATACCGAGGCATTAAAGCTCATTGTAGAAAGCTTAAAAGTACAAACATATGAAAACTTTGAATTGATAATTGCAGAAGATGGTTCGAGTGTGATAATGAGAGACTACATAAATAGTATACAAGATACTTTTTTTAATATCATTCATACAACACAAGAAGATTATGGTATTAGGAAATCAATGTCTCAAAATAATGCTATACGATCTTCAACCGGAAGTTATTTGATCTTTATTGATGGTGATTGTATTCCTTATTCGACCTTTATTGAGTACCATGTAAAATTAGCTGAAAAAAAACATTTTCTTGGTGGAAAAAGAGTGAACCTCGGTCCGAAATATTCTTTAATGTTAAGAAGTAATAAAATGATTTCTTATAATTTGGAGAAGAATTTTTTTATAAAATATTTTAGTATAAAGAAAGATGCCTTAGAAAAACATTCTGAAGAGGGTTTTAGTTTTTCACCAGATTCTTTAATATATAATTTATTTATAAAAAAGAGAAAGAAAAAATTGGCTTTAGTTGGATGTAACTTTTCTTGTTTTAAAGAAGATATACTGAAAATTAATGGCTTTAATGAAGAACTTGGAGATGCTGCTGTGGCAAGTGATACAGATATTCAATGGCGCTTAGAAGCGATAGGTTTAAAAGTTAAGTCTTGTAAATTTGTTGCGAATGAATTTCACCTTTATCATAAGCGCTCATCAGCACAAGCTAGAGGTAATACTGAGTTGTATATGCATAACAAGAATAACAATAATTATATTGCTACATATGGGATAGTTAAAAAATAGAGGATGCTTTAATTGTATGAAAGACCTGTTCAACACTAATCTCTTTCATACATAGGTTGTCTGTACATTTTTTCATAACCTCCGTTCTGTAACAGGGTGAACATTCTAAGTTTGCACTAATAATATGAACTTTATTATCAGGTGTTTTAAAAGGACCCGTTTGATGTGCTGGTGTGGGACCGATGAGAGTATATACTTCGGTATTTACAGCTGAAGCCATATGTGCAGTTCCTGTATCAGTTGAGACAAGCCCTTGTGCATTTTTTATGATTGTTATTAAGTCTACTAAGGGGGTTTTAGCCACTAAGTCAATTACATTTTCAGGGTAGGGCTGAAGCTTTTTAAAAAAAGTATCTTCATTTTTATTTCCAACTATTACAACTTGAATCTTTGTTGCTAGTACTTCAATAAGTTCTTTCCATTTGTCATTTTGCCATGCTCTGTAGTTGATCTTATTCCTCTTTTGATGAGAGTTACTAGGACTTATAATTATATACTTTTCATTGAGCATCGTATACTTTTGTAATATATCTTCGTTAGCTGTACCGAGAAGTCTAGGAAAGCTTTTATCAAAGACCTCCGAACTAACAAGTTCTTTAAACATCATTTTTTTTACTTCTACAGTATGTAAGTTTTCTTTTTTAAATATTTGTGGTGTGAAGAAATGACCAATTTTTTGTTTTGCATGAATTTTTAAGACAAGATTTTTAAAATGCTTACCTCTCTCGAAGTTTATAAGTATGTCATATTGCTCTTTATATGAAGATTTTATAATCTCTTTTTTTTGCGAACTTAGAAATATAGGAACTCTTTTATGAGCGAGAGGAAAAAACTGATGAACCCTAGTATCTTGGGTTAAAAGTATTGCAGGACCAGGAGTCGATACAAAGTCTATCAGAGTGTCTTCACCAAATTGTAGTACCATTGCATCAATCACACTCGTTGAAATAACTAAATCACCTAATGCACCACAACGAATAATCAAAATTTTTTTCACTAAAAATCCTTTATAATACTTATTTGTATTATAGCCTTTGAACTATAATAGAATAAAAAATAGTTTGCCGATTGATTGAAAGTTATATTTGTAGACTTCTTTTTTATTCTTATTATCATTTACTTATTTTTAGTATAAATATGTAAGTACCACTCTACAGTAAGTAAAATCCCACTATCAAAGTCTTCATCTGCTTTCCAGCCAAGTTTTGTTTCTAGTTTTGTAGCATCTATGGCATAACGTCTATCATGTCCTGCTCTGTCTTGGACGAAAGTTATGAGTTCTTTATAGCTTTTTTTGTTTATATTTTCTTGTGCTGGAACTTTTTCATCAAGTATAGATGTTATTGCATCAACTATCTGTAAGTTTGTTCTCTCATTTCTTCCACCTATGTTATAAACATTGGCTTCTTTACCTGTATGATAGACTAAATCTATACCCTTACAGTGGTCAAGTACATATAACCAGTCTCTTATGTTCTTTCCGTCTCCATAAATAGGAATACTCTCACCTGCTAAACATTTTCTAATAATAGTAGGAATAAGTTTCTCATCATGTTGTTTAGGACCATAGTTGTTTGAACAGTTTGTTATAACTGTATTCATTCCGTATGTTTCTTGGTATGATCTTACTATCATATCTGAGCTTGCTTTACTTGCACTATATGGAGAGTTTGGAGCATAGGGAGTCTCTTCTGTAAAAAGGTCTGTCTCATTAAGTGTTCCATATACTTCATCAGTACTTATATGGTGAAATCTACACTTATCATACTCTTTTTTATACTCAAATGGTTTGTTCATCCAGTGCTTCTTTGCTACATCTAAAAGAGTAAAAGTACCATTTACATTTGTCTCTATGAATACACCAGGGTTTTTAATAGAGTTATCAACATGAGACTCAGCTGCAAAGTGGATAACACCTTGTATGTCATACTCTGTAAATATAAACTCAACAAGCGCACGGTTACAGATATCACCTTTTATAAATTTATATCTAGGGTTAGCTTCACACTCTTTGAGGTTTTCTAAGTTACCTGCATATGTTAATAGGTCTAAATTGATTAGAGTGTATTCTGGGTACTTTTGTAAAAAGTATGGCACGAAGTTAGAACCTATGAAACCTGCTGTTCCCGTTAGTAGTATATTTTTCACTATTTTCTCTCTCCCATTGTTTTTAAACACTCATCTAAACTATCTTTCCAATAGGGGATAGTTATATTAAACTCTTTCTTAATCTTTGATTTATTAAGAAGTGAATAGTGTGGTCGTGAAGCTGCTGTTGGATAATCCTTAGTCTCTATTGGGTTTATCTCACACTTTATCTTAGCCATTCTCATTATCTCTTTTGCAAAGTCATACCAAGAGAGTACACCTTCGTTTGAGTAGTTATATATCTCGACTTTCTCATTTTTAATCTTAGGTAATATATCTAATATAATTTTTGCTAAGTCTCTAGCATAAGTAGGAGTTCCAACTTGGTCAAATATGACTCCAAGAGAGTCTCTTTCCTTACCTAAACACAGCATAGTCTTTACAAAGTTAGCTCCAAAACTAGAGTAAACCCATGAAGTCCTTATGATAATGGAGTTACTAGGGTTTATCTCTTTCATAGCATTCTCACCATCAAGTTTAGTGGTGCCGTAAACTCCATTAGGGTTAGTTTTGTCATCTTCTGTGTATGGTCTATAATTTGTACCGTCAAATACATAATCAGTTGAGATATGAATGAGTTGTATATTTTTATCTTTGGCTATTTGGGCAAGAGTTTTAACAGCTTTAGCATTAATGGCATCTGCATTGAGGGCATCATCTTCAGCCTTATCAACAGCTGTATATGCAGCGGTGTTTATAATGATGTTGACATTGTTAATTTCAGTAAATTCTTTGATGGCGTTTGCATTTGAAATATCTAAAGTTTCTCTATCTGTAAAGTAAAAATTATATGCATACTCTTTAGATAGTTCTCTAAGTTCACTACCGAGTTGTCCATTTGAACCTGTTACTAAAATATTAGACATTATAATAATCTACTCCGTACTCAAATATATCTTGTGTTGTTACTAGTTTAGGCTGTACCTTGTCTTTTGCAGATAAGTTTAACTCATTAAACGCTACTTTCCAGTCTATCCCCAAAGCCTCATCATCAAACGCGATACCTCTGTCGTTCTCAGGGCTATAATAATTATCTACCTTATAAGCAAAAATAGTATCATCTTCAAGCACAACAAATCCATGAGCAAATCCACGAGGAACTAGCATCTGCTTTTTATTTGTAGCAGTAAGTTCTACTGCCACATATTTACCAAATGTAGGGCTTCCCTTTCTAATGTCAACTGCTACATCTAAAACACTTCCTTGAATAACACGAACAAGCTTAGTTTGAGCAGCAGGAGCTAACTGATAGTGTAGACCACGAAGTACTCCACGAGATGATTTAGACTCGTTATCTTGGCAAAAGTTTATCTTATAATCTAAAAATTCTTCTAATTTATCAGCTCGAAAAGTCTCTACAAAGTAACCTCTATCATCACCGTGAACAGTAGGCTCTATTATAACTATATCAGGAATATCAGTTCTTATAAACTGCATTTACAGTTTGCCTTGTTCTGCACGACGAAGTAAGTACTGTCCATATTGGTTTTTCTTTAAAGGTTGTGCAAGTTGTATAAGTGCTTCTTTAGTGATATACCCCATCTCATAAGCTATCTCTTCAAGACAAGCAACTTTAAGACCCTGACGGTTTTCAATAGTTTGAATAAACATACTCGCTTCAAGTAAAGACTCATGTGTTCCAGTATCAAGCCATGCATATCCGCGACCCATAAGTTCAACTTTAAGTCTTTCTTCATTAAGGTAGTCTTGGTTAAGAGTTGTTATCTCTAACTCTCCTCTATCACTAGGTTTTACAAGTTTTGCTTTTTGTACTACATCGTTAGGGTAAAAGTACAAACCAATTACCGCATAGTTACTTTTAGGTTCACTTGGTTTTTCTTCTATACTTGTTACATTACCAGCCTTGTCAAACTCAGCAACACCATAACGTTCAGGATCTTTTACATAGTAACCAAAGACAGTTGCTTTGTTTTCATCACTAGCATTTTTAACACTTGCAGCAAGCATATCTGTAAGTCCATGACCATAAAATATATTGTCACCGAGTACAAGACAAACATCATCAGAGCCTATAAACTCTTCACCTAAGATAAAAGCTTGAGCTAGACCATCTGGTGAGGGTTGTACTACATAAGAAAACTTCATTCCTATATCTGTACCATTGCCTAAAAGTTTTTCAAAGTTTGGAAGGTCATCTGGTGTTGAGATGATAAGAACTTCAGTTATACCTGCTAACATTAAAACTGAAAGTGGGTAGTATATCATCGGTTTATCATAAATTGGAACTAACTGTTTGCTTACACCTTTTGTGATGGGGTAGAGTCTTGTTCCACTTCCCCCTGCGAGTATTATGCCTTTCATACTTCTACTCCATTATTTTTTCATACTATTTAAGTTATTTTTGACATTATATCAGTTTATTTTTTATCAAAATGATAAATTGAGGAATACTTCTTTGGTGTCTTGTTCTCCCAACTTAAATAAGAAGACTTTAAATGAGTTGCATTTTTTGAGAGCTCATGGATGATAGTATGGACATGATCCTCATTTGATTGACACAGCTCAGTACTCATGTCACACTCAAAAATGATTCTATTGGCTGTACTTTTTTTAAGGTTGGCAATAAACTCAGGTTGATTTTGTTTGACACAATAGTGTGTAGATTTTAGTTGTGTACAGGCTATATCTTTACAGTGGTACATTGTTAGCATTTCGGCATCAGTATTGGGAAGGAGTCTTTCTTTTATGGCACTATAGTTACCAATAGATTTAAATGATATTCCGGTGGCTTGTGTCCCAACTAAAGGTAAAACCACACTTTTTTTATACGACTCCGTACCGAGTTGATCCTTTGCAGGGGAGAGAATCCATTCACCCTCAAGTGCATCAAAATACTCATAAACATCTAAAGCTTCAGCCTCTTTAGCTTGGGCAAAACTCATCAGTACTAAACTAAAAAGCAATACAGTTATTATATATTTCATCATTTTTCCTTTTTGTTGACATTATATCAGTTAAATTATAATAGAATTACATCAAAGAATTGAAAAAAGAGAAATATTGAAAAAGATTTTAAAACGCTATATGCCTTATCTCAAAGACTATAAACTACAGTATTTTTTTGTTTTTATAGGTATTCTTTTGACAGTAAGTGCCACCATAGCTACGGCTCAGATTATGAAACCTCTTATGGATGATTTATTTATCTCAAAAAAAGAGGAGATGCTTGTTTATATTCCTCTTGGACTTATTGGTATTTATTTCATTAAAGCTATTGGGCGTTATATTCAGTCTGTATATATGAACTATATCGGGCTACATATAGTGACCCGTTTTCGTGAGATACTTTTAGCAAAAATCATCTCTTTAGATATGGAGTTTTTATATCTTAACCGCAGTGGTGAGCTGATTTCGCGTGTTACGAATGATATCAACCGTATTCAGTACTTTGTCTCAAACATGCTCCCTGAGCTTTTTCGTGAATCTCTAACAGTTGTTGCTCTTATCTCATATGTTATCTATCTTAATGCAAATCTTGCTTTTTATGCCCTTGTAGTAATGCCGCTTATCATTTACCCTCTTGTCCTCATCGCTAAAAGACTTAAAAAATATTCTCATCGTTCTCAGGCTAAAAATGCGGATGTAGTCACAAGACTCACTGAAGTTTTTAATAATAGTGAAATAATTAAAGCAAACGCAACTGAAAAGTATGAAGTAGCACGCTTTAGTGAACAAAACTGGCAGTTTTTTCGTATTAATATGAAGTCGGTGTATGTGGGCGAAATAGTCTCTCCTTTTATGGAAATAATTGGTGCCTTGGGTTTAGCTGCTGTTATATTTATCGGTGGTCGTGAGGTGTATGACGAAAAAATGAGTGTGGGTGAATTTACTGCATTCTTAACTGCTGTTGGACTTGTTTTTCAACCGATTCGTCGTATTGGTTCTATCTATTCTAAGGTTCAAGATGCAGTTGCTGCTAGTGAGCGTGTCTTTGATATACTAGATACTCAGAGTAAAGTTGTTGATGGAAACAAAGAACTGACAGCAGATATAAATGAGATTTGTTTTAATAATGTGATGCTTCAGTATGAGGGGGCTTATGCACTAGACTCTATAAATATTACTATCAAAAAAGGTGAAAATATTGCTCTTGTCGGAGATAGTGGTGGAGGAAAATCAACTTTTATAAATATGCTTCTGCGTTTTTATGATCCGCAAAGTGGTGTTGTGTCTGTAAATGGTATTGATATTAAAGAGTTAACACAGGAATCTTTAAAGCATCACATCTCTTTAGTCTCACAACGTATTTATATATTTCAAGATACTTTAGCTGCTAATGTTGCTTATGGGCAAGAGATAGATGAAGTTAAAGTACATGATGCTCTGCGTTTAGCTGATGCAAGTGCTTTTGTCGATTCACTCACAGAGGGGATACATACCCAAATGAGTGAAGCTGGTTTAAACCTTTCAGGAGGACAACGCCAACGCGTTGCCATAGCTAGAGCTATTTATAAACACTCTTCACTGATACTCTTTGATGAAGCGACTTCAGCACTTGATAACGAGAGCGAAAAGCGTATACAAAAAGCACTAGATGAGTACACAAAGGACAAAATAACTATTACTATAGCACACAGACTCAGTACAATTGAGCATGCAGATAAGATACTTGTGATGCAAAAGGGAAAAATTATCTCTAGCGGAACACATACTGAGTTACTTCAGAGTTCAGAAGTCTATCAGCGTTTAGCTGGAGAATTTGATGCATAAAAGATTAGGGGCAGAAAAAATATGAAACTAGACTATACAAAGTATTTAAGATACTCAAAACCAGGGCCGCGCTACACTTCGTATCCAACTGCTTTAGAGTTTAGTGATACTTATGCTTATGATGAGTATATAAAAAAGATGGAGTCACAAGACTCGTCTCGTCCTTTGAGTCTTTATTTTCATCTTCCGTTTTGTAAAAGTGCCTGTTATTTTTGTGGCTGTAGTGTTGTTTTTACTTCTAAAGAGGATAAAATGCTTCGTTATATGGAGTATCTCAAACGCGAGTTAGCTATTCTCTCGCAACACCTTGATTGCAAACGCGAAGTAATTCAGATGCACTTTGGTGGTGGAACTCCTACTTTTTTTACGGCCCCTCAACTTAAAATTATTATTGATGAGATTAAGTCTTATTTTCCTAATTTTGTTCAGGGTGCAGAGATTAGTTGTGAGATAGATCCTCGTCATATTGATGAAGAACAGATGAAAGTGATGAGTGAAGCTGGCTTTAACCGTGTGAGTTTTGGTATACAAGACTTTAACGAAAAAGTACAAATTGCTGTTCACCGTGTACAACCTTATAACATAACAAAAGATGCGATGGATTTAGCAAGAAAATATAATATGGTCTCAGTAAATGTTGACCTTATTTATGGACTTCCTTACCAATCATTAGAGACTTTTAAAGAGACACTCTCTCTTGCATTAACTTTAAATCCTGATAGATTTGCTGTGTTTAACTATGCACATGTCCCTTGGCTGAAGAAAACAATGCGTAAAATCGATGAAACTACACTTCCCGAGCCAGATGAAAAACTCGCTATAATGCAGTACACGATAGATTTCCTAACTTCAAATGGTTATAAAATGATAGGTATGGATCACTTTGCAAAACCTGAGGATGAACTTTTTAAAGCTATACAAACAGGTGAATTACATAGGAACTTTCAAGGCTATACTACTAAGGCGGGAGCTGATCTTATTGGGGTAGGACTTACTTCCATTGGTGAGGGTTTTGATAGTTATAACCAAAACTTTAAAGTTATGAGTGAGTATGAAGAGGCTATTGACGCTGGACGTCTTCCTTTTGAGCGCGGTGTTGTACTAAATGATGATGATATAATTCGTCAAAATGTTATTATGGAGCTTATGAGTAATTTTAAGTTAGATATTAAAAGATTTAATAAGCAATTTGGTGTAGAATTTCAGACATACTTCAGTGATGCTATTAAAACATTAAAACCTTTTGTTGAAGATGGATTAATAGTGATGAATGAGAGTAAAATAGAGTGTTCTCAAACGGGAACATTGCTTGTGCGAAATATCGCAATGGCGTTTGATGCTTATATGCATCAGCACAGTGCTAGTAAAAAAACATTTTCAAAGACGGTGTAATTATGAGTAAAATGATAGAAGATATATTTAGTTTTGATGAAGTACAAGATGATTGTATAAAGTGTGGAAAGTGTATTCCTGTTTGTACTATTCATATTGTCAACCCAGATGAGGTAACAAGCCCTCGTGGTTTTATAGACCTTTTAGGGGCTTATAAAAATGGACATTTAGAGCTAGACAAGAATGCAAAAGATATTTTTGAGTCGTGTTTTTTATGTACAAACTGTGTGGATGTTTGTCCAAAAGACCTACCAGTTGACATGATAATAGAACAAGTTCGTTCTGACATTGCTCAGAAGTTTGGTATCGCTTGGTATAAAAGACTTTTCTTTTTACTTCTTCGCCATAGATGGCTTAATGACATCGCATTTAAACTCGGTTGGGCATTTCAGACCTGTGGTTTTAAGATAAAAGGCGACATCGATTCTATGCACTCGCGTTTTAATCTGCCTATCATTAAAACAGATAGACTCATGCCTAGTTTACGTAAGACTTCATTTTTAAACGCACACCCTGAGAACATAGATAATGGTGGTAAACGCATGGTCGCAATTTTTATAGGTTGTTTAGCAAACTATAACTTTAGAGATGTTGGTGATTCTCTTTTAGAGATACTAGAAGCTTTAGAGATAGACGCATTTTTAGCTAAAAGTCAAAAGTGTTGTTCTGCTCCTGCTTATTTTACAGGTGATTTTGATACGGTTGATTCTAATGCAAAGTTTAACATAGAGTACTTTGAGAGTTTCTCGTCGGATGTTGAAGCTATTATCATCCCTGAAGCTACTTGTTCTGCAATGTTAAAGATTGACTACGAACACTATTTTCATGACCAACCAGAGTGGAAAGCACGTGCTAAAGTTATTATGTCTAAGGTTTTTATGGCTACTGAGTGGTTACATCATCATACTGACTTAGAAAAAGTATTAGCCAGTAAAAAGAAAAAACCTCAAGTAGTTACTTATCACGACCCTTGTCATGCGAGAAAAATGCAAGGTATTCATGAAGAACCACGTAATTTAGTTGCCCAGAACTATAAAATGGTTGATATGAGTGACTCAAATGCTTGTTGTGGATTTGGTGGAATCACTATGCAGACTGAAAAATATCATTTTGCAAAAGCAGCGGGAATTCCAAAAGCTGCTATGATAAAACAAACAGGAGCTGAGATAGTCTCCGCAGAGTGTTCAGCTTGTCGTATGCAGATAAACAACTCTATGGGTGTAGAGAGTAAAACTGTCTTTAAAAACCCTATAGAACTTATTGCAGAAGCATTGAAAGATTAATGGAGTACTTTGTTTGGAATGCTAGTCCAATAGCTTTTTCTCTTGGTCCCATTACTGTCTTTTGGTACGGCATTTTATTTGCATCTTCTATTCTATTAGGGTTAGAATTTATGAAGTGGGCTTTTAAACTTGAGGGAAAAAACGAAACTACAATAGAGCCACTTTTTCTCTACACCGTTGTAGGCATTGTAGTCGGTGCACGACTCGGACACTGTCTTTTTTATGACCCTGCTTTTTATCTCGCAAACCCTTTAAAAATCTTTGCTGTGTGGGAAGGTGGTCTTGCTTCTCATGGTGGTGGACTTGGTGCTATTATTGCCTTATATTTTGGAACGAAGAAGTACAAGATGGATTTTTTATGGCTTATAGATAGACTTATCGTTCCAACTGCACTCTTTGGATTCTTAGTACGCATGGGTAACTTTATGAACTCTGAGATAGTAGGTATAAAAACAGATGTTTCATGGGCGATTATATTTACTAAAGTAGATGCATTTCCAAGACATCCTGCACAACTTTATGAAGCATTTTCTTATCTCGCTATTTTTGTATTATTATTCTCTATATATAAATTTTCAAAAGCGAAGGTCAAGCCTGGTTTATTACTTGGAATCTTTTTAACACTTGTTTTTTCTGCACGATTTCTTGTTGAGTTTGTAAAAGTTAAACAAGCAGATTATGATACGAGTTTTCTTTTTATGAGTACTGGTCAGGCTTTGAGTATTCCATTTTTACTGACTGGTCTTGGGTTTATTATTTGGAGTTTGAAAAAAGCATAAAAACTTTTAGCGATGGTGTCTATGCTTTTTCTTCGCGGTGTGAACAGAAGATTTCCAGAAGTGATTTACTGCCCAGTAAGCACTGAGAGAACCTACAATAGAGTAAAAAAGTGTTCCTAAATAAAGTGGGATAAAAATATCATCAAGATTTTCTTTAAACCATTCTATACTCATCTCTACATCACTAATCTCACTTCCTAAAAAAAATGAACCAGTCAAATACTCAAGATAGTACATAGGAGGCATAGTAAAAGGATTACTTAGCCAACACATAGCAAGTGCAATAGGGACATTAAAACGCAGTATTGGCATGAAGGCTAGCACTAGTGCCATCTGCATAGGCATAGGTATAAAAGCTATGAAAATGCCTAGAAATACACCACGACTAATCATTTTTCGGTTCGCTTGTAAAAATTCTGGTGGTACCTTGGACTTTTTTATAAAAGCTTTAAGTTTTTCGCTTTTTGTAGTTTTTTTGAGGACTTTTCTTAACATGATTACTCTTCTTTCTCTAGAGAAGCTTGAGGTTTGTTAAAGTAGTAGCCTTGAGACTTATTTACACCAAGTTCAATTAACTTGTCATTTATCTCTTTTGTCTCAACATATTCACCAATAGTTTCAATGTTCATCTCTTTTGCGAAGGCAACTATAACAGAAGTGATAAGTTCTGAGCGTTTATTTGTAGTGATTTCTTTGATGATACTACCATCTATTTTGATATAGTCAGCTTGTAGTCTCATTAGATGCTCAAAGTTCGAGTATCCTGTTCCAAAATCATCGATAGAGATACGACAACCATACTCTTTAACCATCATGATGAAATTTTCCACAGCATCAAAATCGTTTATACTTTCACTCTCAACAATTTCAAAAATTACACGTTGAGATATATTATACTTCTGTAGAGTTTCTATAATATACTTATTAATATCTTCATCTAAAATATCATCTATTGTAATATTAATAGAAAAATCATAGTCATTATCTTTAAAAGCTTCAAATGCTTTACTAATGACGATTTTTGTAAGTTGCTTATAGAGCTTAGCTTTTTTAGCAATTTCTAAGAAAAAATGAGGTGTAATGACATTACCTTCTTTGTCTATGAGACGAATTAGAGCTTCATACTTTTTATGTTGGGGATCAGCATGGTCAATTATAGGTTGATAAAACATAGTGATTCTATCATCTGCTATAGCATCTTTAATCTCTTTAATCCACTTGAGATTATTTTCATATTCGTCATTTAATGAGAGCTTATCTGTATAGACTTTAATTGATACAGCTTCTTTTCTAGCTGCGATGATTGCCATGTTTACAGTAGTGATGAGTTGTCTATTTTCTTCAAAAGAGAGACCGATGGTAATGTTTAAAGAAATATCTTGATCATCAATGAGTATGCTAGTGTTGCTGCATTGCTCGAATAGTTGTTGTGAGTATTGATAAGCTTCAATAAGGTTATTATCTGAAGAAATAAGGATAAACTCATCCCCACTTAAGCGGTAGAGTTCCATCTCTTTATCACGGCAGAAATTGTCATATATAAAAGTACTAAATTCTAGCAGTACTTTATCGCCAAAAGTCTCCCCATAAAGATTGTTAATATGGCTGAAATTGTCTATATTTACTAAAATTGCAGAGAGTTTTGTATCTGTTTTAATGTCTTTTATAAGTGCATTTCTATTTTTAAGTCCAGTACATGTATCAATATAGAGCAGCTTAGTTAACTCATCTTGATGCTCGATAAGTTTGGTGATATCATGACGAATCGCGATAAACTCCACTATCATATTGTCTTTATTTAAGATGGGAGAGATAGTTGTGTCAACCCAGTATGATGAACCATCTTTTCTAGTATTTTGCAGTGTACCATTCCATGTTTTCTTACTAAGGATTTTTTGCCAGAGTTCCTCAAAAAGTTCACTCGGTGTATTGGTATTTCTAACAACATTATGGTTATGTCCAATAATTTCCTCAGCACTATAACCAGTGATATTATAAAAGTTGTCATTCGCAAAAGTGATACTACCGTGTATATCAGTTTTAGTAACGATAAGGTTATTATCGATGTTGGCTTTATAGCTTTTAAGATAAGAAACATTGTTATCCAACTCTTCTATCTTAGTTAAAAGTGCATCATGCTTTACCTGAAGTTGTGTATCTGCATTTTTATCTTTTTCTTGGATAAAGTAACGGATTAAAAAGTATATTCCAGACAATGCAATGCTGATATTGAGTATGAAAAACAGTTTTACTGTGAAATCCGATAAGTGAAAGCTCATAGTATTTAATAACCAAGAATCCATTATAATAGATAAAATTACAAGGGAGATAAAAGAGTAAAGCCAGTAGAATGATTTAGGACCCTTATCATGAATCAGCGCGATAACAGGGGCCACAAAAGCCCATATGAAAATATAACTACTCTGAACAAAACCACCTAATGACCACATGACAAGGAAAGGAAGTATTAAAATGAGCGACATTTGTGATTTTTGAAGAAAAACCATATTTTTTGTTTTATGAAAATTCAACATTGTAATGACTGATACTAGAGCATAAAACATAGGGATTAAAGCTGAAAGGTATTGGCCTAATCCTAAATAGATTAAAGACCAAAGAAGACCAACTGGGCCTATTAATAATGGAACCATGTTAATAGATATTTTTTTAAGTTGTAATGTTTTGTTGTCTGTTGAGCTGATCCCAATATGTAAAAGTTTACTGAGAAGGTTATGGAGTCTATTCAAATTTATAAATTGCCTACTAAAAATATTTTTATAGAGAATTATAACATATTGTTGATTAAAAAATTGTGAGTAAAACTCTTATATCCTTTTAATTCTAGATATAAAAAGCATAAAACTATGGTAAAATTCCATATACAAAAAGAAGGGTGAATATGTCATTTGAAAAACTAGGAATTATTAAGCCACTGCTCAGTGCAATCAAGGATTTAGGTTATGAAAAACCTACTATGGTTCAAACGCGAGCTATTCCATTAGTTTTGGCAAAAAGTGATATTTTTGCAACGGCTCAAACGGGTACGGGAAAGACTGCTGCATTTGGTCTACCACTGCTTCAGCGTTTACGTAAGCCAATTGAAGGAAAGGGTGTTCGTGTAGTTATTCTCTCACCAACTCGTGAACTAAGTATTCAGATTTTTGAAGACTTAGAAAAATATGCTAAAAACATGAAAATAAAAATCATGATTTTAGTTGGTGGAAAAGATTTAGCAAAACAAAAAGAGACGCTTAAAGAGGGTGTAGATATAATCATAGCAACACCTGGACGCTTGATGGAACACACAGATAGTGGTTTTAGCTTAACAAGTGTAGAAGCTTTTGTACTTGATGAAGCAGATAGAATGTTAGATATGGGTTTCACAAAAGATATACGTAAAATTCATCCACTACTTCCAAAACGCCACCAAACACTGCTTTTTTCAGCTACATATAGTGAGAAAGTTCGTAAACTCTCTAAACTTATACTTACGAAACCTGCATTTATAGAGACTGCAAAGAAAAACACAACAGTTGATACTATTAACCAGATTGCTTATTTAGTAGATACTGAACGTAAAGCTGCACTTCTAGCATACATAATCGGTTCAAGAAACTATCCTCAAGTTTTAGTATTTACTAGAACAAAAAAGAGTGCAGATGACCTTTTCATAGAACTTAAAAAAGATGGACTCAAATGTGGTGTCCTTCATGGAGATAAAACAAAAGCAAATCGTTTAAAAACTCTTATTCAGTTTAAAGAGGGTGCGTTTAGAGTACTTGTAGCAACAGACATTGCTTCTCGTGGACTTGATATAGAGCACTTACCGTATGTTATAAACTACGAATTGCCTTCAGTTCCTGAAGATTATGTGCATCGCGTTGGAAGAACTGGTCGTGCTGGTCGCCAAGGTGAGGCTATTAGCCTTATAGATATTTATGAGAAGTATGACATTAAAGATATTGAAAAACTCATAGGTCAAAAAATCCCTCAAGAGACAGTAGAAGGTTTTGAACCTGATCCTACTATTAGACGTAAAGATGTGCAAGAGGTGAAACTTAAAGCGGAACATAAACGTCCTACTGGTAAAAAAGAACGCCAATACAATAAAAATACATCTAGTGTTCCAACAACAAGAAAACAAGTAAAAGTTACTAAGAAGAAAAGAAAGACTACAAAACGTGATGGGTAAAGTTTACCTTACAGGTGCTGGTCCCGGTGACTTAGAACTACTTACTGTTAAAGCTCTTCGTGTTATTAGAGAAGCAGATATTATAATCTACGATAGACTTGCTAATGCAGAGATACTAAAAGAAGTTAAAGATGGCTGCGAGTTTTTATATGTAGGAAAAGAAGATGCAAAGCATACGATTCCTCAAGAGGAGATAAATGAAGCACTTTTTGCTGCCTCACTCAAATACGAGATAGTAGTACGCTTAAAAGGTGGTGATCCTTTTGTTTTTGGTCGTGGTGGAGAAGAAGCTTTATTTCTTAAAGATAAAAATGTGGCTTATGAGATTATTCCAGGTATTAGTTCGGCAATAAGTGTTCCTGCATATGCAGGTATCCCTGTCACACATCGTGGTATATCTACTGCGTTTAAAGTTGTAACAGGGCATATTTCAGCAAATAATGATAGCTCTAATATAAACTGGGATGATTTAAAAAGTGATGATACTATAGTCTTTTTGATGGGACTAAAAAATATAGATATTATTTGTGAGAACCTTCTCTCACTTGGAAAATCAAAAGATTATCCAGTTGCAGTTATCTCTAAAGGTACAACTCCAGAGCAAAAAGTTGTTGTTGGAACACTTGAAGATATAGCCCAAAAGTCAAAAGGTTTAGCAACTCCAGCACTTATAGTGATTGGTGAAGTTGTAAATTTACGAGAAAAATTACAATGGTTTGAGAGCGTTTAATGAATCAAAAATTATATATGGTCTCTTTAGGACCCGGTGATGTAGAACTACTAACACTCAAAGCACTCAATGCTTTTAAATCATGTGACACTATCTGTGTGCCTACTAAAAGTGAGGATAAAAGTTTTACAAAGTCTATCACTTATAAAATTGTCTCAGAAGCACTAAATATTCTAGGAATTGAAAAAAATATAATTCCTGTTTACTCTCCTATGCGTTTTAATCCACAAGACTGGGAAGATGAAGCAGATATTGTTTTACAAGCTTGTGCTGATGATGCTAGTGTATGTTTTGTGACACTTGGTGATGCTGGAATTTACTCAAGTATTTATTATCTTCTTGACATTATAAAAGAGAAAAATATTTCTGTGTATGAGTCTTGTGAAGTGATAGCCGGAGTTACTTCTTTTAGTGCTGCAAGTGCTGAGGTAAAAAAAGCTCTATGTTTAGGGGATGAAGCCCTTGTTATCAAACCTATTAACCCTAGAGGTGAAGTAAAAACTACTGAGATTTTAATGCGTCCTAAAATTGGGATGGATACTAGTAGTTTAGGTGAGGGTGATTTTTATACATTTGAAAACATGTACTTAAAAGATGCAAAAATAACACCTTCTAAGATAGAGAAAGTAAAACGATACATGACACTTTTTATAAACTTTGTAAAGCGCGACTAAGGTTTAAGTCCTTAGTTTACCTTCGTCCACTCTCCCTTTTGTTTTCCATCTAGCTCATACTTATTTAGATACCCACGAGGTGTTAAAACACGACCATCTTTTGTAAGTTTTGTAGTTGAGTTTCCTATGAGCAGTGTTGTAGACATATTTACATCTGTGTTTGCTGTTCCTGCTTTTATAAGTTCCTCTGCAGTTGTGATTTTTATCATCTGATCAGGTCTTCCTAAATCACGGGCAATGATTACAACACGGCTTTTTTCTACACCTTCAAGTTGGTCTAGCATACCTTGGTAAGGTGCTAAACGACTCTTACTCTTAGGGTTATATATAGAGATAACAAAATCCGCCTCAATCGCAAAACGAATACGCTTTTGAATAAGTTCAGCCGCTGTAAGTCTATCTGAGAGTGATATGAGACAAAAGTCTTGAGAAAGTGGTGCTCCAACTTCAGATGCAAGTGCTAAAACAGAACTAATCCCTGGTAGAGCAGAATACTCAATCTTATCCCACATATCGTATGTATCTAAAAGCTCTACAACGAGTGAACCCATGGCATATACATTTGCATCACCATTGCTAAGCAAGGCTACTGTACGACCCTTTTCAGCCTCATCAATGGCATGCTGTACTCTCTCTATCTCTTTTGTCATAGGAGTAGTAAAAACCTCTTTGTCTGCAACTAACTCAGGTAAATCTTTTGCATACTTTGTATAGGCTACGATTAAGTCAGCTTCTCTTATCGCGTTTATAGCTTCATTTGTTAGGTAACGATTACCACCTGCACCTGTTGATACTAAAGTTAATTTTCCCATAAGTTCTAATTCCTTAAATGTTATTTTTTAAAACGAAGCAGCTACTGTTACTGCACCATAAATTCTTTTACTTAAAAAGAGAGTTTTGTTTTTACTTGCTAAAAGTGATGCTGGTTCACTCACACCTTTAATGTTAAAAAACTTTGTTGCTTGAGATGGAGAGAAGTCCTGAGTCAGTGCATTTATAGCTTCTTCGTCAAAGAACTCTAAGTTAATTCCCGTCTGTTGTGCATACTCTAAAAGTCCTACTTCATCAGATTTGGCAGTAAAACTAGCAAGTTTTGTCACTTGTGACATATCTAACCCATGCTCATAACAAAACCTCTTCACTGCGTTTGCTATCTCTTGCACTGGAGTATCACGGTTCATGCCAAGCCCTAGAGTTATCTCATCTGGGTGGATTTGTAAGTCTGAGTTTGGCAGTTTTTGTGGAGTGATGTAAACACTAGGTATATCATCTCTAAAGTTTTCAAAATCATCAGGCGAGATAAAGACAAAGTTTTCTTCTTTGTAACCCTCAAAAGATTTAACAAGTTCAACCATACAAGGGTAAGTAACAACTTGCACCTGCTTCTTGTTGATGATGGCATTTGATACTACTGCAAGTGATTTTAAGTGAGAGATACTAAATCCACTTTTCTTAGCGAACATATCAAATGCAAGTACTTTTATCTGATCACTTGCCGTTGTTACAAAGTTTACACAATCTTTTATCTTTGATGTTATCTCAACTGCAAGCTCATTCGCTCCACCTAAGTGTCCAGAGAGTAAAGGAATAATGCGCTTTAAATCAAGTGTCATGATGATAACAGCAGGGTCCGTTGCTTTATCTTTTAAATGTGGGGCAATTTTTCGGATAACAGCACCTGTCGCCATGATGAAAATGATGGCATCAAACTCAGCCCAAGCTGTTGGCATAATATCATCTACTTTTTTATAAATATAAAACTTAGCTCCCATTTCGTCATGGTCTTGAGACTTGTTAAAAACATGACACTCATGAGATGATAAATGTGGAAGGAGCTTTTTTGCTGCGTTTAAACTAGGGTCGTTGATTGTTGCTATTGCTATTTTCATTTTTTTCCTTAAAGTGCTTTGGACTTTCTCTCGCCCTCTTTTTTATACTTATTTGCATAAAGGTGAGACTCAACAGTTGCTTGTTGGTTGAGGTACTCTCCAAACATTATGAGGGCTACCCCTTTTATGTGAGAGACCTGTTTTTGTATGTCCGAAATAGTACCTTTATAAATCTTTTCTTCTGCCCAAGTTGCACGCTCGACTACCCAACAAGGGGTTTCTTTAAGGTATCCAAGTGCAAAAGCAGTTGTCTTTAACTTTTCTATAAGACTGATGGAAAGATAAAAAGCAAAAGATGAGTTCTTGTTTGAGAGTAGTTGTTCTAGACTCTCAGGATTAGGAGTCCGTCCTTCAACTCTAGAGATTATAAGTGTCTGAGAAACACCAGGAATAGTATACTCAATCCCAACAGCCGCAGCCGCTCCAAATGCAGCAGTAACACCGGGAATAACTTCAAACTCTATACCTTCATTTCTTAAAAACTCAACCTGTTTTGCCGTAGTAGAGTAAAGAGAACTATCTCCCGTATGTAAACGTACAAACTTTTTGTCACTATACTTTTTGATAAAATCAAATATATCCTCATAACTCATATCTGCAGAGTTATCGATGATACACTCGTCTGTGCACCAAGTAAGAAGTTCTTTAGGCACAAGACTCCCAGTGTATAAAACAACTTCAGCCTCTTGCAAAGCTTTCATCCCTTTAACCGTTATAAGTTCAGGATCCCCAGGACCTGCTCCGACAAATTTAACCATTAGTACTCTCTTTTTTTACTATTATTTGATGCATGACTCTCTCTGGTTCTGGCATAAGTAGGCTCATTTTATAAGTGGTAAGACTGACACTTTTTATATCAAAGGTAATTTTTGCTTTTTTAAGTGTGTTTATCGCAGTTGTGAGGTGTTGGAGTGTTACAAAGTTTGCTACCATGAGTCCACCCTCTGCTAGTCGCCCGTAAAGATAGTCGATTTCGCTTATAACCTTATCGCCACCGCCACCAACAAAGATTCGCTCTGGTGTACTTGTCTCTGTCTTGTAGTCTATACTCGCTTCACCGATGTAGAGTTTTGCATCGATTATTTTATGAGTTTTAAGAGAATTTAGCACCATTTTGGCTCGTTTCTCATTTTTCTCAAACATGATACTACGAATCTTATAGCGTTTGTAGCCATCTATACTTACACTTCCACTTCCAGCACCAACATCCCATAGAAGCATATTTGGCTGTAAGTCTAAGTTTTGTAGGCTTACATGGCGTTTGTAGCTTTTGGTAATCATCCCATTTTCATGCTCAATAGAATCTTCGCTAGAGATATTTGGCAAAGGTGTAAAGTTTCTCTTTATAAGTAGAGAGTAGGGCATTTTTGGTGGAGTTGATTGAAGTTCTTTGAGCGTAACAGTTTTAAATGACTCAGTCTCATACCCAAACTGCTCACCTAAGGTGATAGTCACATCACTCTCATATAAATGAGCCATAGCATCCGCTAAAACAGCAGGAGTTTCATCATCACAGATGATAAATGTATGTTCTTTAACTAAAAAGCTCTCTAAATCTACACCACTTTTTCCATGAAGTGTTACGATGCCAGTTTTAACAAGACTCATTCCCTCGTGTGCTAGCATATAGTTAAGAGAAGAGGTGTTGTCGATGATTTTAAATGCTATATTTTCGCGTTTGAGTACATTTAAAATTAAAATAGCACCTGAGAAAAATGTAGGAGAGCCACTCACGACATAAAGTATCTCTTTATCAAGGTTTGCTAAAATAGCCTCTTTTACAATTTTAAATCCACCTTTTGTTACATTTACTGCACCAGTATCGTAATTTTGATCGCAAAAAATCATCTCATACTGTGAAAAATCAATATTTACATTATCAAAGTTGTATGGACCCATTCCTGAACCTGCAATTGTTACCATTTTAACTCCTCTATTATTATGTTTTTACCATGTATTGTCGCTATTTCTAACTCTTGTGTATTTATCTCTAACTCATTAAACCATTTTTGAAACATTAGAGCTGATTTTTGTCCAAGTAGTTTTACAAAAGGTTCTGTTTCTTCTTCTTTTATAGTTTGAAGTACAGCTTTTAGCGTTAAAAACTCTTCACTAGGAAGAGTAAATCCTAAGTCTTTTTCTAACCATTCACGCACTACTTCAAAGTCAATCGTTCCAAATTTATTATGAGTGTTTTTAAAACCCTGTGCGACCTTACACATTTTCGCAACACTTGTGACAAATATGACTTTTTTAAATGAGTGTTTTTTAAGTCTCTCACTCGCGTCATATACAAAGTTCCCTATCTCGACTATGCTTGTCTCATCATACAAATCTTTGGCATAATCAAGGGCTGTATTTCCAAGGGTAAAAACTATATACTCTTGTGTTTGTGCAGCACTGACATCTATCTCGGTCTCTACGGAGTCTATGTAAGCACTAGCAGAGACAGGTTTTACTATGCCACGAGTCCCTAGTATACTGATGCCACCAATCACACCAACTTTAGAGTTGGCAGTATCACGAGCTATTATCTCTCCATCTTGTACAGAAAAAACTGCATGAAGATGTCTCTTTTTTGAAGCTACTATATTTGTGATGTTTTCTTGCATCATAGAGAGGGGAACTGGGTTTATAGCTGGATGGTTTGGAGTGATTTTAAGACCTTTTTTGGTCACAACCCCTACACCATCACCAGCCCATACACTCAGACTAAACTCACCAACTTCTAAAAGAGATGGTGTCTGCTCTTTTAAACCTCTTGGTTCTTCTTCTTGTACTTCAACTGATATTTTGGCACCCTTAGTTACATCGATATCGTCATTATCAACTTTTATAGTGCTAAAAAAAGAGAAATCTTCTCGTGTCACTTCAATGGTAGCTTTTATATCTTTAGGAAGTGTTATCTCTAAAGTATCAACTATATTTTGCTCAAAGTACTCAGTCAAACTCGCTACTAAAATCGCAGTTGCATGTGTCCCTGTTGTGTATCCTGAGCGAAGTTTTTCTGACATATTATTTGGCTATTCATACACTTTCATAGGTATAAAAACTTCACTATCAAGTTCCTCTGTAAGAACTGTATCTTCACTTAGTTTAGTAAAGATGTCTTTCCACTGATCATCGCTAAACTGATGTGTGTGTTTTAGCCATATCGCATTGTTTTTTTCATTTCCATTTGCTTGAGTGTTTTCTGTTACTTGGCACACTTGACGAAATCTACAAGCACCATAACAGCCTGTTCTACTTATCTTTATACGATTTTCACCCTTGTTAAGCCCCATGTCTTTGATAATCTCTCTTAGATGTGCGGCACGGTTATCTTTACCTGCTTTACCACAGCGTTCATCATCACAAAGAAGTAAAAGCGTTTTGTAGTGCATGATGGCACGGTTGGGGTCGTAGTCTTTTGGTTTACAAGTGTAGCCCTCAACGACTTCACTTCCCATTTCGTTGAGACGGACTTCACCCTTTTTTACAGGGTTTTCTCCATACTGAGAACTTGCATGAGAGTTTATTAGGCTACTTGCCATTGTACTTTCCAAACTCGCTATCGTAATCTTTTATGAGTCTATATGCGGCATGAAGTGCTGCTACAACCATAGTTGAAGCACCATATCGACCCTCTAAGATGACACCTTCACATCCAAAGTGTTCCATAAACTCACGGCCATATTTCTTAGACTCAACTACATTTACAAAACCAACAGGAAAGAGTAAAAGGATGACATTGTCTAGGTTAATGTTATGTTTTATAAGAGCATTTATTGCGGCATAGATGTATGTTGGAGCATTTCCACATGCTAAAACCATAGGCTCATCTTTGAACTTTTCTATGGCTAACTCCACCGCGGCATATGAACGTGTAGTTTTGTTAACTTTTGCCATTTCAAATACTTCAGGCTCGTTTACATAACAGATTACTTCATTTTCATACTTATCGAGGTAAAACTTGGAGAGTCCAGAACGAATCATGTTCGTATCTACTATAAGTTTTGCTTTTCGCTCAAGGAGGTCTTTGAGTTTTAGCATTGCATTGTCACTAAAGTAGATGTTGTCTATAACTTGGTCAAAACAAGTTGTCGTGTGGATAAGGCGTTCTACTAAAGCTCTCTCATTTTCATCAAAACGAGCAAAACCTTCGTATGTAACTGCTTCTGCATGAATCATTTCAAATGATCTCAGACTTATTTCATCGCCTATGTTTATCGGTGGTTCAAGTTGTTTAAATTCCATAAATATTCCAGATTAATTGTTAAGTTTTTATAGATTAGATTATATCATAGTATAATTTCGTATGAACTTTACAATTAGCGATGCCCATAAACTCTTAAACATTATAAAAGCTAGGCGCGATGTCCGTGGCAATAGATTTGTAAGCACGAAAATCGAAGATGAAAAGTTAGATATGATTTTAGAAGCGGGTATATCTGCTCCTTCTGTTGGCTACTCTCAACCTTGGAAATTTGTCATTATTAAAGATGAGGCTACAAAAGAGATTATCAGTCAAAATTTTACAGGCGAAAATGAAAAAGCAAAAGTTATTTTTAAAGATAGAAGTTTGTATGAACAGCTCAAACTCGAAGGCATAAAAGAAGCACCTATTAACATAGCAGTTTTATATGAACCAAACGAGGAAGAAGTTTTAGGTATGACGAGTATGCAAAAAATGGGTGAGTACTCTGTTGTTTGTGCCGTGCAAAACATGTGGCTTATGGCTAGAGCCTTAAACATCGGAGTAGGGTGGGTTAGTATACTCGATGAGACAAAAGTTTTAGAGACTATAAACGCGAAAAAGCATACTCAACTTATCGCTTACCTTTGTGTAGGTTATGTTGATGAATTTTATGATGAGAGTGAGTTGAAAACTCTCGGATGGGAGAGAGAGAAACTGCTTAAAGAGTGTGTAGTTACTTTATAAAAGTCATTATTTGACATTCTCAAGACAAAGTTGTTTATGTTTGAGTAAAACCTTATAAAGTTCATCCTCATCAATGGGTTTAGAAATATACTCATCCATCCCTAGTTTTATAAACTTCTCTCTATCACCCTCCATGGCATTAGCAGTTAAGGCTACTATCCATCCACATTTGTCTTTATGCTTTTCTCGAATAATTTTCATAGCCTCAAGACCATTCATATTTGGCATATTCTCATCCATAAAAATAAGCATGTGTTTATCGGGGTCATACATAGATACAGCCTCTAGCCCATCATTCGCTATATCACTGCTAATACCAAATTCTTCAAGAAGCATACAAAGTAACATCTGATTTGTTTTGTTGTCTTCTACTACTAGTACATTACCGCTTAGCGTTCCCTCTTTATTGTCTACTATTACTTCCTTAAGTTCTAAGTGAGATGTTGATTCTCTTAATTTTTGAACTTTTATGGAGACACTAAAAAGACTCCCTTTACCCTCTTGTGACTCTAGCTCTATCTTCCCATCCATCATCTCAACTAATGTTTGTGTGATACTGAGTCCTAATCCAGTGCCACCATACTCTCTTGTTGTACTACCATCTGCTTGTACAAATGGTTTAAATATCTTATCTTGCACTTCTTTACTCATCCCAATACCATTGTCTTTGACTTTAATGATGATAAATCCATCTTTATACGAAACACTATTTATCACTTCTCCATTTAAGGGTGTAAACTTCACAGCATTGGAGATAAGGTTAAGAATAATTTGATTTATTCTAATCCAGTCTCCAAAGAAAATTGCATGCAGATTCGTATCGAAGTTGTTTTTGAAACTGAGTGCTTTTTCATCTGTTAAACCTAGTAACTGCTGTGATAATGCTATAAATTCATCATAAGCATTAAATTCATGAGGATTTAAAGTAAAATTAGAGTCTTTTATTTTAGAGAGGTCTAAGATATCGTTAATTAAAGAGAGTAAAGACTTTGAGCTTTTATTTATCTGTTTTGAGAGTTCTTTGTGCGAAGTGTCAGTCTGTTTTCGATTGAGAATAGCACTAAAACCAATTATAGCATTTAGAGGTGTTCTGAGCTCATGACTCATATTCGCCATAAACTCCTCTTTTGCTTTTTGGAATGTGATATCATGGCGTATGGATGAGTAACCTACATGTACACCATCTTCATATCGTGCTTGGATATATGCTTGAACCCAGTAGTAACCACCACTTTTTGTACGATTTTTTATTTCACCCTGCCAAGGCTTCTCTTGCTGAATAGTGTCCCACAAATCTTTATATATAGCAGAATCCATATCTGGATGTCTAAAAACATTGTGAGCTTGTCCTATGATTTCATCTAAAGGGTATTCGCTAATAACAGATAATGCTTTAGTTGCATATGTTATCACTCCTTTTAGGTCTGATTCTGAGGAAATAACATGTTCTCCAAATAATTCTAGGGATTTATCTAGCTTTTTTTGAATTTTGAGTTTATTTTGTATATTTACTCTTAGGGTTTTATCTCTAAAATATGTATAGGCTAAAAGAAAAAGTACTGAGACTAAGACTAAGGTAAGTAAAGTTACTTGATATACTTGATAGTCTTTTAGAGCAATTTGTTTATTTTTACGGAGAGTGTTGTCTACTTGTATGCAAGTATTGATAATTTTAGTAAAAGCTATATCAAAAACTCTATCTGCATCTGAGCCAATTTTTGAAGTTTTATAGTGCATAGCCCGATAATAAGTGAGAGTTTTAAATTCATTTATATCTTTTCTAAGTTGAGCAAGTATATTTATATTTCCTTCATAACCTTCTAATGTACTTAGACTCGCTAGTGCACTGTTAATGTCGGCGATCACATTTTGTATATTTGCTTTTTTATCTCCTGATAGTAGTTCTTCTAGATAGAGGTGTGCTCGAGTCACTTTATACATTATAGTTTTGTTGGCATTCATTAGCGGTGGGTATTTGGCATTTATCTCATAACTTTTTGAAAAAGTATTTTGCAGTAAAAAAAGAGTGCCAATCCCTATAAGTAAAATAATAATAAATGTAGAGCTAAACTTTTTCATTATACCCTCTATGGTTAAAAATAATATTTATGTGACTATAGATATCATAGCTTTTCTATTCTTAGAAGATACTGTAGTAAAATTACTTTTTATTATATTAAATAAATGCTATTTAAATAGTGTGTTGTTTTTCTGGTAAAAGTTAACTATACCTTTATAGATTTCTTTTAATGTTTTGTATCCGTCTATTGCTAATTTTATATTTTCAATTCTTTCTTCTATATCAAAAGGATATTCATGTGCTAAGGAGTTCCGAATCTCTCTTAAAGTATCCCAGTCCTTTAAATCTTCTAAAATTTCAAGTTTTTCTAAAATATTTAAAATATCTATCATTGGCAAATTTTTATCATCAATCTCTTTTAAGTCATAAAGTACTTGTCTAAAAAGTTTTGCTCCAATCTTATCTTGAAGTTTTGCAAAATTAAAAAAAAAACTATTTACCAACCGAGTGTTAGTATAATCTTCAAAAAAGTCATTCTTTATATTTTGACTTTTTAAGTCACCATAATCTATATCACAACTTTTTATCATCTCATCACAAATCTTAAATATCGATGTTATCATAACTGTATCCCCTTGTTTATAGCTTCTTGTTCTATCAGTCGGCTCTTATCCCTTGAAATGACTACATCTATTTTTTGTTCACCAATCTTCTGTTTTAATGAGACTAAAAAATCTATCTTCTTTTTACTTAGATTTTCTTTTATTTCACACTCAATGAAAAGGTCTATATCTCCACCCTTTGCAGTATCATCAACACGAGAACCAAAAAGGTAAATATTACCCTTTTTAAAAACTACTTAGAATTGAGTTGATTTCTTGTTTTGTTAATCTCATAACTTACTCTTTTGAATGATTTTGTATGCTCTAATAATATTGGTATATTTATGTAGATAGATTATATATTTTATTTGCTTAATAAGCCACAAACTCGCCACATAGTATGCAGATAAGTTCCAAAGACCTTATCTTGCTTATATCCACCATCTTTAGCCGTTTTTTTGCTGACTTTATAGAGTTGTATATCTGTTTGTGGTGCTTCTTTTATGCGAGAGTAGTGAAAAGCATGACCTTTTTGTATCTCCCCATCTATCTCACATTTGTAGTAACCCAGACGTTCGCGTTTACTTGTTAACTCAAAACTTATAGGTAAAATTTCACTCATTTTTTTATCATCACATGACTCACCAAGATAGATAAGTCCTGCACACTCGGCATACACTTCTTTTGTCTTAGCATGAATTCTTAAAGAATCTCTAAAGTGGGAACTATCCTTTACTCTCTCATAAGCATCCTGAGTTTCTACATAACCACCAGGAATGATTACTATGTCTGCATTTATTGGGATACTTTCATCTTTAGTTGAGTCTATTAAAATAACTTCTTTATAGAGTTCACGGAGGTACTCTAGGTTATCATGATAAATAAAAGAGAAGTTTTTATCTTTTACTAAAACGCAGACTTCATCTTTTTGGACTATATTCTCAAACGGGTAAACTTCACTCTTTTTTTCACTCTTTAAGTCCATAACAGACTCCATTAGTTCTAAGTCTATATGCTCTAAGACATCTTTTGTGACTTCTTCTATTGTTTCCCCATCTAACTCTTTTAAGTTGAGTCCTAGGTGTGTGCTACTGAGAGTTTTTAAACCCTTTTGTATCCATCCACATACTTTAATCTCGGGGCATGCAGCAATGAGATGCTTTTTTACTAAGTCATAATGCATTTGTGAAGAGACTTTATTTAAAACTACTGCGTTTATAGTGTTATCATCTGTGAACTCTGTTAGACCTTTAAGTACGGCAGCTATAGTGATGTAACTCCCACCTGCATCTAAGATAAGAAGCGATGCTACATCTAAAGTGCGAGCAACATCATAAGCAGATGCTCCCTTGTCCATACCATCATAATAACCCATTACACCCTCTAAAATAGCGACTTCCTTATCTAAGTAAGTGTTAAAGACCCAAGTGAGTTGTTCATAATTCATCATATAACCATCTAAGTTGACTGATGGCGTTCCTGCAATTTTTTCATGAAACTGTGGGTCTATAAAATCAGGACCGCATTTAAAAGGTCGCACTCGTTCTTTGTAATGATGTAAAAGTGCCATTGTAAGGAGTGTTTTTCCTTGATTTGATGCGATTGCTGAGATGACTAATGCTTTTTTCAAGATAGTTGCCTATAATTAGATAATTTAATTTTTATGGATAATTTATGAAACGATACAGACATTATAACAAAGAGACTGCAATAATTCTCTCATGCTTTGGTTCAGTGATAGAACAAGATAAATACTTTGACTTTGAAGAATATGTAAAAGAATCATTTCCCGGTACTCCCGTTTTTACTGCGTTTAGCTCAAAAATGGTTATAAAAGGACTTGCTAAAGAGGGGAAGGTTTTTAAAAACTTACCACAGGTTATGGCTGATGTCGATATGGAAGGTTACAAACGCTACATCGTTGTAAGTGTAAATATCTTTCCAACTGATGAACATGAAGTTCTTATACGTATGGTAAAAGGTTTTCGTGAATTTTCACTTGCTAACATCCGTTACACAAATGCACTGCTTACAAAAACAAAAGAGACATCAAACTACTTAAATTTTCTTGATGCAAAAATAAGAGAAAATACACCTGAGTCCATAAACCTCTACATCATCCATGGTGTACCTGTTTTAAATCTTGCTGGTTTGGAGTCAGTGCGTTACACAGCGAAGTTTTTAGAGCTTATAAATGAGCGAAACCTTACTTGTTCACTCGAAGGTGAGTTTCCATTTTTTGCTATAAAAGATGCTGTCAAACGTCAAGTTCTAAAAATCACACAAGGAAGTATGGATATAAAAGTAAATATTATCCCTGTTTTACTTGTAAGTGGAAATCACTACGATAAAGATATGAGAGAGATTGCTGATGAGGTTGCAGAGTATTCGAATGCAGACATAGTCGCACCAGTAAACGCAGATGTCAAGTTTAACTTTTTAGGTCAAATAGAAGTGCGAGAGATATTTAAAGACGCAATAGCAGTAGAGATAAAAAAGCTAGGAATGTAATATGCCACACGATCACCACCACCATGTCTCAACAGATTTAAAATCTTCTAGACTTATATGGGCGATAGTTATAAATGTCGCTTTGACATTTGCCCAAATCATCGGTGGTGTTATCTCCGGTAGTCTCGCTCTTATCGCAGATGCACTACATAACCTTAGTGATGTTATCTCTTTAGTCATAGCACTCATCGCACAAAAGATAAGTGTAAAAGAACATGATGCATTTATGACTTTTGGATACAAGCGTGCGGAGGTTATTGCTGCGTTTACCAATCTTATAACTCTTGTCCTTGTCGGGTTTTATCTTATTTATGAAGCATTATGGCGTTTAAATGAACCTCAGGCAATTGAGGGTTGGATGGTTATAATTGTAGCTAGTATAGCACTTGTTGTAGATGTAGTAACTGCATTTTTAACATACTCTGTCTCAAAAGGTAGTATGAACATGCGCGTAGCATTTTTACATAATGTCTCCGATGCTCTTGCCTCTTTAGCTGTCATAATCGCAGGTATTCTCATCCTTAAGTATCAGTGGTATTTTGTAGATACTCTTCTTACTTTACTCATAGCATCCTATGTTTTATATCAGGCTTATTCAATGTTACCGAGTGTAGTAAATATACTTATGCAAGGTGCACCAAAAGATATAAACTCAGAAGATATTTTAAAAACTATGCAAGAGACTGAGGGTGTTGTAAATGTGCATCATTTACATTTATGGCAATTAGACGAGCATCATAATGCACTTGAAGCGCATGTTGTTTTAGAGCATGTTACTGACTTAGAGAAGGTAAAAAAAGAGTTAAAGAGTAAGTTAGAGACAACTTACTCCATCTCGCACTCATCTATAGAGTTTGAGAATTCACACTGTGAGGTGCAACACTGCTAATACTGTGATACTCTTATACTCTTTAGAATGGAAATTTATTCAAGGCTTCCGTAAAATCAAAATCATCAATATTCTCACAAATAGAATCAAGTAAAAGGCTCTCTGCTTGAGATAAATGACATTTATTTAAATCTTCGATGATAGATTCGCACTGTTGGGGTCTCTCTTTTTCAACAGCAGCTTTTAATTGTACAAAAAACTTTTGAATCTCAGCAGGTGAAGTATTTATTTTTGGTGAAGTCGCTTTAGTCTGTAGGGGTAAGAGTTTCTGTATCTCTTGTGTAACTACTTCAAGCTCTTTGTAAAACTGAGCTTCAAGTTTTTTGCTACTACTATTTGCTTCAAGCTTTTTGATAATCATGTTTAATGCTATTGCACCAAGGTTGACACTGAGTCCTTTCATTGTATGCAATACTCTCTCTCTTTGCTCTTGAGAAAGTTCGTTTAGTACGATGCCTTGATAGTTTTTGACAAAGTTATGTAAAATCTTCACATAGAGTTTTCTATTGTCTCCTAGGTAATGTAGTCCTAGTTCTGTGTCAATATGTGTAAAATTCGGTATTTCTACACTCTCTACTATAAGCTTCATATCTTGAATATCTGTCTTTTTTTGCATATATTTTAGAAGAGTAGCATATAGTTTCTCAACATCTATGGGTTTGTTAAGATGCTCATTCATTCCCGCCGCTTGAGTCTTTTGGACATCTTCTATCATGGCGTTTGCAGTTAACGCTATGATAGGTATCTCCTTATTTTGCTCTCGAATAATTCTTGTTGCCTCTAAACCATCCATAATCGGCATATGCACATCCATCAAAAGAAGTGCATACTCATTCTCTTTAAAAGCATCGACTGCTTCTTGTCCATTGTTGGCTATGTCTATCTCTATACCACTATTTTGCAGTAGTCCTAGTATGATTTCTTGGTTGGTATCATTGTCCTCTGTGAGTAAAATTTTACTCCCTCTAAGAGTGCTTAACTCTTTTTCTAGACTTATATGTTTTTTACTATTGCCATACTTTACAGCTACATCACCTGAAAAAAGACCGGACAATATATCATTGAAAACAGAAGGATTCACAGGTTTTTGTATAAAAATGTCAATGCCTACCTCTTGAGAGAGTTTTACAATACTCTCTTGTCTAATCGCACTCACCATTATAACTGTTGGTATTTTTTTGATTAAAGTACACTCTCTTATGGATTGTGTCGTCTCTATACCATTTAGCCCTGGCATATTCCAATCCATCAGTATTAAATCATACCCTATTGAATTATCACACAAAATTTCTATGGCATCTTCACCACTTAACGCAGACTCTACCTCTATCCCAAATTTTTCAAGGATATTTCCTAATATTGTGTGCCATACGGGGTTATCATCGACGATGAGGACTCTTTTGTTGTTAAAATACTTATAAGTCTTCTTCTCCTGAGACTCCTCAAGAGAGAGTTCAAATATAAAACTACTACCAACGCCAATCTCACTCTCTATCCAAATTTTCCCACCCATAAGTTCAACCAACTGCTTAGAAATACTAAGACCAAGTCCTGTTCCTCCATATTTTCGAGTGGTGCTGCCATCAGCCTGTGAAAATGACTCAAAGAGATGACTTTGGTGTTCTAAAGAGAGTCCTATGCCAGTATCTTTGACTTCAAAACGAAGCCTATTCTCTTGAGTTTTAGAGATATAAATACCTATTTCTCCATACATAGTAAACTTAATAGCGTTACTCATGAAGTTTGTAAGCACCTGACTAATACGCAGAGCATCACCATGAAAATTTTTCTCTAAATCTTGTGTGTAGCTTATAATGAGTTCAAGATTTTTTTCTTGGACTTTAAACTCTATAAGATCAACAATATTGTCAATGAGTTCAAAAAGATCAAAATCTCTTTTTTCAATAGTGAGTTTTCCTGCTTCAATTTTTGAAAAATCTAAAATATCATTGATAATGTTTAGTAGTGACTTTGCAGAATTGTCTATCTTTTGAAGGTAGTGTTTTTGATTATCATCTAAGTTGGTCTTTAGTGCCAGGTGTGTCATGCCTATGATGCCATTCATTGGTGTTCTTATTTCATGACTCATATTTGCTAGAAATTCTGATTTTATCTCTGTTGCTTGTTCTGCTTTATCTTTTGCTATTTGCAGTTTTGTATTTGTCTCTTCAAGCTCTGTGGATGCGATATTAATGAGGTGCGAGAGCGCTTTTATTGTATCGTTTTCATTGGATTTTGTCTGTACTATATCATCGACATTCACATGCTTTTGTGTATCTTCTGATTCACTCAAAAGTAGAAGTGTCATCGACTGGTTGAGTAACTCTTTTCTCTCAGAGCTAAAAAACTCCCCATAGGTAAAAAAGCCCGCTGTATCTGCAATGGTGTTAAAAGGCTTTGTCTCATGCTCTATGAGGTCAGGCATAAAACGTCGTCTTGCCATACAAGAGTAGATAAATATAGACTCTATAGGTTTATCTATAATTTTTATAATATTTTTTTTTGTATGTCCTAAAATAGAATCACTATCTCCATATCCAAACCTGACAACATCACCTTCTTCTAAGTTACCGGCAAAAATGAGTGAGCCATCATCCTCTTTGCCTAGTACTGCACGAGCGATGTTGAGACCATTGCGTTTTATAATTAAAGGAAACTCTATGCCTATTGCAGGGAGTTGTGCAGCAACATCTTCACCCAAATAGTATGCATAAGTTTCATAAGCTGTTTTATTGTTTATGGTATAGACGCGATTTGAAACTGCCTTAGTGATAGTTAGACTTTTTCCAATAGGAATCCAGTTAAAACTATAATCTGTGTGGACTTGAAGAGTTTTTGAATGCAGTGCCATACCGACAACACCATTTTCGTAAATAGTATGCTTATCAAAAACTAAAGTCTTCACAAACTGAGCATTGTCCCCAGCCATACCACCAACTACTTTGATGCTAGAGTTTACCGCGTTTATCCCATTTAAATAGTCTTCTCCATTCCCGTGTAATCCATCAATAAAAGAGATAATAACTTTAGTATGAGGCTCTAATAAATTAAGAGCAAGATTTTTTCCAGCAGTATAAAAGTCTTCAAATTCTTGAGCTATATAAGTACTAAGAGTTGTAGCCTTAAAGTGTGTAAAACTTATGACTGTTTTGTTAGTGGAGACCTCTCCATTGTTTATCTCACCATCAGTAGTTGCTCCTATGAGTTGAGAGAGAGGGAGTAGAGTATTTACAATATCTAGTAAATTTTGAATATATGTTTCGTTATTGTGTGCACTAAACACTTGAATCATTAACGTGTCAGAATCTATAATATTGTTAGAATCTATAAACTGTTCTAAATCTTCTTTCGAGCTAAAGTAGGTATTAAATGTTTTCATGTACGGCTTCTAAATAAACAGACTTTATTTCTCCCACTTCCTTTGGCATCATAGAGTGCTTCATCTGCTTGTGCCATCAAGGTATTTAAGGTGTCATACTCTTTAGAGTTGGCTATACCATTGCTTATAGTAATCTTGACGGTACTGTTTTCATGACTTTCTTCTATCGCTTGGACTGCCTGGCGTATCTGTTCAACTTTTTGAAGTACTGCATCTTCAGAATCACTCTGTATAAGTAGAGCAAACTCTTCCCCTCCTAAACGAGCAAAAACCATATCTTGTGTAACAAATTTTTGTATTGTGTTTACGACACTTTTAAGAACTGTATCACCAAAGCAGTGCCCATATGTATCGTTTATATTTTTAAATTTGTCTATATCTATCATCACACCAAATACTTTTTCATTGGTTCTTAGCAGTGTCTCTCCTAGTTGAAAAAACATTCTTCTATTGTATATTCCAGTTAAATAATCTTTTGTTGCTAAATCTTCTAATTTTTTCAGGGTTTGGCTAAGTTGTAAGTGGGTTTTGACACGTGCTAAGAGTTCTACTGGTTTAAAGGGTTTAGTAACATAATCAACACCACCCATGCTAAAAGCTTTCTCAATTGATACATCATCGCTATTTGCAGTGATAAAGAGTATAGGAATATTTTGTGTTTTTATACTATCCTTAAAGGCTTTACATACTTCATACCCATCCATCTCAGGCATCACAATATCGAGTAAAATGAGGTCAATCTCATTTTTTGTAGTCATCTGCAGAGCTTTTTGACCATTTAGGGCAACAACTACATCATAATCTTTTAACAAAGACAATAAAATATTAATGTTTTCTTTTGTGTCATCTACTATAAGAATAGTTGGTTTATCTTTCATGCATCATCCCCTAAAGTAATACTATCTATATTATTATAGACAATTTTATCTTAATGAAGTCTCAGCGAGGTCTTATATGTTGATTTTATACCCAAGTTCAGGAAGGGTTGTAATAAATTCTTTTCCAAGCTTTTTTCTAATACGAAAGAGTAGATTTTTTAAAGCAGCTATACTCATAAGTTCTTGTCCATACACAGCACTCTCTATCATCTCTCGGGTAAGGATATAGCTTTTTTTCTCAATTGCAAAGGCTAAAAACAGGTACTCTTTAGCAGTGAGTGTCACTTCTTTGTCATCTTCATAGAGAATCTTTTTATCCATGTCAAAATACATATTGTTTTTTATCTGATAAGTGTTGTCTTGTTTATCACTAAGCGTTTGAGCATATCGACTTAAAACCTCTTCTAGTCGCTTTAAATCAAAAGGTTTCACAATATAATCTATCACACCAAGTTCAATAGCTTTAAAAAGATACTTTTCATCTTTAAATCCTGAAAATATAATAATGGGTATATCGTTCTTCTCTTTTCTAAGTGTTGCTATAAAATCCAGACCATTCTCTTTTTCTAAGTGGATATCACTTATGATAACATCTATCTTTTCTTTTTGCACTATCGCTAGGGCATCTGAAATATTTGTCTTAAAATATACAGTTTGAAAATATAATTCTAATACTTGGACTAAATTAGAAGCAAATTCTTTATCATCTTCTAGCAACAAAATATTGCACTGTTTTAATATTTTCATTGTCCCTCTTTGAGTACAACAGTAAACTTTGCACCACCATTTTCATTTTTGACACTGATGTTAGAGCCACTTGCATCTAAAATACTTTTTACCATGTATAAACCTATGCCAGACTGAGTACCGACTCTCTCACTTACAAATGGCTCAAAAATAGCTTCTATAGGTTTTACTTCAATACCACCTGCATTGTCACTCACTTCTAGTATGACATTATTGTTGCGTTTATAAAAATGTATTGCTATCGCTGGATTTTGAATCTTGCGTTCATTAAAAATATGTTTTGCATTTGAAATGAATGCTAGTATGATTTGAGAAATATCATTAGAAACACCATATATTGAGATACTCTCATCTCCAGTTATGCTTAAGTCAATTTTAAAACTTAACAAATCTTTATCTATAATTTGTTGAATACTCTCTATCGCACTAAGTATTGTAAAATCTGTTTTAAATTTTGAAGGACTGTAAAAGGAGGAGAAGTTATCCATGGTATCTGCCATAAACTTAATGGCTTGATTACTTTTTACTATGCTCACCTCTAACTGCTCTTTTGAAATCTCTATGCCATTTTTCAACTTTGCTTCATTGAGTGTCACTAGAGAAGATAGTGTTGCTAAAGGTGCTCTCCACTGGTGTGTAATGTAGACAAGTAGCTCTCCTAAAGAGGCCTGCTTCTCCTGTTGGTGCATGATGGATTTTTGAAGTTCATTCTCTTTTTGTATGGTTTTTATATAGTAAGAGACTAGAATGGAGTACGTCATCATTTCATACATGGAACCATACAAAGAGCCATAGCGAGGAATGTATGAGTACTCTATATATCCAAGAAACAGACTTGCCCATACCATTGCCATCACTACCGATGGTGCGGTAGCTATACTATAATGGTATATAAAAGGCACTCTCTTGTACATTGCCCAAAGAAGTATAGAGAGTCCTAAGATACTTCCATAAATAAATATATAGTAGAGCATTTGAAGGTACTCATATATGGAAGAGGTCACTAGCGTGTAAAGAAAAGTAACTACTATAGATATGATAGAAAAAGTAAAATATATATGTACATAAGGCATTGTCTGTTTTGTGTTTAAAATCTTTTGGGTAAATAGATAAAAAAACATCATTTTTATAAAAATAGCATAGTATAAATATTCGTAAAAATGAATGCTTAATGGGAAAAACTCTATAAAAATCCCAACTTGAGCCATGTTAAATATAGTCAATCCAAACACCATCATGAAAAAATACAAATATTGAATATACCTCAAAGCAAAATAGAGGTAAATATTGTAAATTAAAAGAGCACCCATCACACCCAAAAATAGAGCAAACAATATATGTAAATCTTTTTTAGAATCATAATAATTTTGCTCATCATATATGTTTAAGTTGAGTATTAATGAATTTTTTGTGGAGTATTTTGCTAAAAATGTATAGGTTTTCCCTTTTTGCACATCTACTTTAAGCAAAGCATCAAAAGCCTTCGTCTCACTGTTTTGTACTCCACTTGTTACTGACTTTAAGAGCTTTTTACCTTCTAAAAAATAGAGGTGAATATCTGTCACACTTACTGTATCTAAATGTTGAAGATAGAGTTTCTTTATGTCACTTTGAATGCTCAACTCCACTTTGACCCAGATAGTGCTGTCTTTTATATTGCCAAAGGAGTGTTTATTTGAAATGGTTTTACTAAAGTCTTGGTTTAAAATAGTGTCGAGGGTATATTGACTAGCATTATCTTCAAGATATTTAACTTGAAAATTACTTATATCGATATTTTTATCATTAATCTCTAAAGAGAAGAGTATAGAGACAAGAAGAAGGAAAATAAATAATGTTTTCAAAAAAGAGTCTCCATAATGAATTTTATATTATTTTATCCTAATAAGGTCTCAATGAAGTTTTAAAATGTAAAAAAAGAGTTAAAGAGTAAGTTAGAGAACTTACTCTATGAGGCTCAACCCAGTTAAGCGGAAGCTTTACAGAGTCTTTTGTCAAATAAAATAGTTGTACATTCATCTGTTTTGTGAAATGCTTTTACAGCTGTTAAAACTGCCATATCAACGATAGGTTCAAGTAAAACTACAGCCATATAAGCCGAGCCAAAAGTAGCGACATTTTCTACATTTGTAAGGCTAAATCCTTGACCATAAAATGCCCAAAACGCAACCCATGAAACAACTGCACCTTCCCATACTAGTGACATCTTTAACATCTGAGAGTAAGTTATATCTTTATAAGCTGTTTTAGCAGGAACTATTTTTTTCATAGCCATATCTAAAATCATCATACTTGCTAGAAGTGTTGTTACATTTATACCGTACTGTGGCAGGTCAAACTGTGCAAAAAATAGCCCTTGTATGGCTAAACCAAGTGCAAGGCCAATAGCTGCTGGAGCAAGTCCAAACACTAAAAATATAGTTGTACCTAAAATAAGATGCACTTCACTCACACCAATAGGATAGTGAGGTAAAACTTCAAAACAAAAGAATACTACGATAGTTGCGATCATACTTTTTAAAAGAAGTGAAATAATTCCATTTTCTCTCATGTTGTCAAACGCCACTTTTGCAGTAGCACCAAATACAGCCACTGCTGTCCCATAACTAAGGAGCATTTTTGCTCCATCTACTACACCTGCTTCTATATGCATATGTTTATCCTTTTAATTAATTTAAATATACTGTGGTGCGAACTTCTTATAAAAAGATGCACTGATAGCTCCTAAAGAGAGCCAAAAAATAGCATTTATAACAAAACTAGTCTGTACAAATGTCTCAAAAAGTTCAAGAGGAGCTGTTCCTGCATGAAACTCTGGATGTGGTGCACCCACTATATGTGGTGCAAGTATCACGACTACTGCTAAGGCTTTATAGAGAATGTTTTTACTAAAATACAAAACTCCAAAGCCTACTAGAGAAGCAAGAACTGTTGAGACCCACCATATTTGACGAGACTCTAAACTTGCGGCTAATGTTCCAGGTAGTTCAGGTGTAAGACCGATACTTGGTAGGAAAAAAAAGCTCATGTATCCTACAGCACCTACAAGCATACCTTTAAAAACCGTAAGCTCTTGGAGATAAAGGTAAACGCCACAGAGTAAAAATGTAAAACCCATAGCTAGAACAAAGTTTGTAACAAATGTAAAAAAGAGTCTTTGTGCTCCATCTGCTGGTGCCCAGGCCTCTTCTTCCTCTGCTTCATGTGTATCACTAATTTTTACTTCATTGTTGTTTACATAGTTTATAAGTTTACCATCTTCAAACTGTTCTGCATGTAAAATAAGAGGAATACTACTAAAAGATTGAAGCAGTGTAAAAATTCCACTCCCTATAAAACCTGTTAAGAGTACTGTATAAAAAATCTGTCTTAGTGACATGGAAAAGCCGAGGTGTGTCTTACATCATGTGCGGCATTGTGAAGTTGCATTGGTGATGAAAGTGCTACTAAATAAACTAGTACAATTCCTACTGATACAGTTAAAAAAGCCATTGTTGTTTTTGAAAGTGTTTGTGTTGAACTTGCAACACCTATATTATTAGTCATCATATTCTCCTTATGTTTTAAGAAGCAATACTCTATTTACTTATGTCAATCTAGCAAATAACCCGTTGCTTAGTTAATGTTTTATACTTTAATCGATCTGGCTTGACTACACAAAAGTAGTTTACAGTTCCGGGAGAGCTAAGGATTTTCACCTTGATTCTTTTAAAGTTTAAGCAAAATTATAACACAATAAATTTTCTCACGCTATAATTGCGAAAAAATTTGAGAGAGACTATGCACATTCCTAAAGGTTTTGGAAAAAACTACTTTTCATTAGCAGCGATACAAGCCTATGTATCTTTGCAAAAGATATATGCCGATGTCTCCTCAGTTTGTACTTTAAGTGGAAAACCACTTAGACTACAGATAAACTCTCCTCCCTCATCATAATTTAGACTTAATAAACCCCATATAAATATAACAGGATAGATTATGACAAGAACAATAAAAAGTGCACTTTTTTTGGCACTTCTTACAACTAATGTATATGCTCACGCACCCATAGACAACAATGAAACAAAAAGAGAGAGAATACACTCTCCAAGAAAGGCGATAGATAACCTGATTCAACAAGAAGATAAGGTACCATTAAATGTAAACAGTTTTAAAAAGATGTTTTTAGAAGCAAAAGTAAGTGGCCAGTTAAAGGCTTTGTATGCTCCTTATGACTACAAAAATAAACAAGATACTTACACAACTGCTGTAGGTGCTATTATTAAGTATGAACTTGGTGAGTTTAATGGCTTTAATGCAGCAGTGTCAGTATTTACTTCTCATGATGTAGGCATCGCTACGGGAAGTGGTAGTGTGCAAAATCCTGAGATATCCTCTTCAAATGGCTCTTACACAGAACTCGGTGAGGCTTATTTAAATTATGTTTATGAAGATTTTAACATTCGCTTAGGAAGACAAGTTATAGACACTCCTCTAGCAGATAGCGATGAGATACGAATGAATAAAAATAGTTTTGAAGCCTACCTTCTTACATATAATTTCGCTGGATTTGAGTTTATGACTGGATATTTAAACTCTTGGCAGGGTTATGATGCAGGTCTTGATGATGGATGGGTAAGTGCAGGTACAAATGGTACTAAGCTAATCGGGGTAAGTTATGATGAAACTTTAGAGTTTAATGCTTGGTTTTATAACATAACTGGGGAGACAGACTCTCTCTACATCGATGGAGGTTTCGCTTATGACTTTAACGAAGATTTTGCGATTCATACTATGGTACAATACTTAGATCAAAAAGAGCTTGAAAATAGCGGTGTTGAAACATTGATTTACGGTGGTCTTTTTGAGTTTATAGCTTATGGTGTAGGTTTAAATATAGCTTATGATAAAGCCTTGACTCAGCAAGGAAAACATAGTTTTAGTGGTCTCGGTGGCGGGACACTTTTTACAAGTATGGACACTATGATACTTGATGACATTATCCAAGATGAAGATACTGATGCTTTGGTATATGGACTCACATATGAAACACAAAATTTTAGTTTTTTATATGCAAATGGAGACTTTAAAAACACTACATATCATGTAAAAGAGCAAGATATTACTTTGGAATATCATGTCGATAAAGATTTTTTGATTGCTTGTATATATGCAACGCAAGAAGATGCTAAAAGTATAAGTAAAACAGATTTTGATTGGGATAGAATACAGCTTATTCTTAACTATACTTTTTAAAGATTTAGCAAGATAAGGAGAGAAATGTTTGAAAATTATGAACTAGAGATACTTTATGAAGATGAGTATTTAGTTGCTATAAATAAACCGACAGGATTACTTGTTCATAAATCTATGATAGACAAACATGAGATATATTTTGCTATGAAGATACTGAGTAAGCAGATAGGGAAATGGGTTTACCCCATTCACAGACTCGATAAACCAACATCAGGTGTTTTGCTTTTTGCACTTGATTCACACACGGCTAAACTTATGGGAGAGCAGTTTTCTTCTCATACAATAGAGAAAACCTATATCGCCATTGGGCGAGGGTATGTGGAGAGTGAGGGAGTGATAGAACATGCACTTCTTGAAAAACTAGATAAGATTAGTGATAAAGATAAGTCTGAGCTACAAGAAGCAAAAGAGGCTACTACTGCGTTTAGATGTTTAGGACAAGTTGAGATAGATGCTAAAGTAGGCAGATACGACACAGTACGTTACTCACTAGTTGAGCTAAAACCTCACACAGGACGAAAACATCAACTCCGTCGACATATGAAACATATAAACCATCATCTTTTAGGAGATACAAAGTACGGAAGAGGGGAGCATAACAAGTTTGTAAGAGAGCAGTATGATATACACAGACTAATGCTTCATGCTCTGCGTTTAGAAGTTAAACACCCGTATACAGAGGAAAAGCTTGTAATCCAAGCTCCTCTTGATGAGGTGTTTTTGAGAGTTCTAAAAGAGTTTAAGTTTAGTATGTAAAGTAGTTGTTTTGATTTTGTTATAATATACTATAATTGAAAAAAATAATATAAAGAGAATGCATGAGTGAAATAAAAGAGATATACCTACACAACTACACAAAACCAGCCTATAGTATTGAGAGTATAAACTTAGAGTTTGACTTGTTTGAAGAGTATGCAGTGGTTACTTCTAGTATGAAGATACAAAAGAGTGATGAAGCTGAGAAGCACTTAAGACTCGATAGTATAGACCTTGAGCTAGTCTCTCTCTCTATCAACGGTTTAGAGTTAGATGACAGTCGTTATATCATAGAGAGTGAGAGCTTAACTATACTTAATGTTCCCGCTGCGTTTAGCATAAAAATAATAAATAAAATCTATCCACAAAACAATACAGAACTAGAGGGGCTTTATAAGTCAGGTGATATTTTCTGCACTCAAAACGAGCCAGAGGGTTTTCGTCGCATCACGCCATACTTAGATCGCCCAGATGTTATGAGTGTTTTTACGACAACAGTTATAGCAGATAAGAGTAAGTACCCTGTGCTTTTAAGTAATGGTAATAAAAAAGAGTCACTTTCTTTAGATAATGAACGACACTCAGTTACTTGGTTTGACCCACATAAAAAGCCTTCTTACCTTTTTGCTCTTGTAGCAGGAGACTTAGGAAGTATAAACGATGCGTTTGTAACAGCCTCAGGGGAAAATGTAGAACTTAATATCTACTGTGATAAAGGTAATGAGTCTAAGTGTGATCATGCAATGAAGTCTCTTAAAGAAGCTATGACTTGGGATGAAGAAAAGTATGGTCGTGAGTATGACTTAGAGATATATAACATAGTAGCGGTAGATAGTTTTAACATGGGAGCGATGGAAAATAAAGGTCTTAACATCTTTAATTCCGCTTATGTTTTAGCAGACACAGATACAGCGAGTGATGCAAACTTTATGGGGATACAGTCTGTTATCGCCCATGAGTACTTCCATAACTGGACAGGAAACCGTATCACTTGCAGGGATTGGTTTCAACTTACACTTAAAGAGGGACTCACAGTTTTTCGTGACCAATGTTTTTCTGCAGATTTAAACTCAAAAGAAGTACAACGCATAGAAGATGTAAAAAGTCTTCGTGAGAGACAGTTTGTTGAAGATGCTTCTCCTACTTCTCATCCTATACAGCCAAAGTCGTACATAAGTATGAACAATTTTTATACGGCAACTATCTATGAAAAAGGGGCTGAAGTTATACGAATGATTCACACTCTTTTAGGTGAAGAGAACTATAGAAAAGCGACAGACTTATACTTTGAGAGTTTTGATGGACAAGCTGTTACTACAGATGATTTTCTTTGGGCAATGTCTGAGGCTAGTGGGGTAGACTTGCGTGCGTTTAAAAACTGGTACCATCAGAGTGGAACTCCTAAACTCTCTGTAAGTGAGAGTTTTTGTGATGGAATTTACTCTTTAACACTTACTCAGTCTGTACCAAACGCAGTAGATGGAACTGCTCAAAAACCTTTTTACTACCCTTTAAAGATAGCACTCCTTGATACTAAGGGTAAAGAAGTTGTAAATGAGATGATCATTATCTCAAAAGAAACAGAGACATTTGAGTTTAAGGGTTTGAGTGAAAAACCAGTGCTTTCTATTAACAGAGATTTTACCGCTCCTATCATAATAGAACAAGAGAATGTAGAGTTTGCATTTTTGATAGAGCATGATACAAACAGTTTTATCAAGTACGAGGCAACACAAGCATTTGCTATAGAGACAATAGAGTCTATGATGAAAGGTTCTCCTATAAACCCTGCGTTTACAGACTCATTTGGTAAACTTCTGAGTTTAGATACAGACCTCTCATACAAGGCACTTCTTTTAGAACTTCCATCCGTTTCTACACTTATGCAAAGACAAGAGGAAGTTGATTTTGAGCCTATTTATGAAGCAAAAGAAAAACTTGCAAAGCATTTAGCTCTCGTTTATGAGGAAAAACTTCTTGCTCTTTATAAAGAGAACCATCAAACAGATGCAGAGCTAGATAGTCTAAGTATGGGTAAACGCAGTCTAAAAAATAGAGTGCTTCGTATTCTCTCAGGCAATGAAACGCAGGCATTAGCAGCACTGACAAGAAAACAGTACGAAGAGTCAATGAGTATGAGTGATAGAGTTGTAGCACTAGATATACTTGAAAATACTCATCCTGAGTTCGCGTCAGTAGCTCATGCTGACTTTTACTCTAAGTATAAAGACCAGACACTTGTTATGAACAAGTACTTCGCTATCTTAGCATCATCACATAGAAGTGGAACCCTTGACCGAGTTCAAGCCCTTCAAAATGATGAGGTCTATGATGAAAAAGTACCAAACCTTGTTCGCTCACTTATAGGTGTGTTTGCTAGAAACTATAAACACTTTCATTCAAAAGATGGACATGCTTACTCTTTTGTAGCAGATAAAATCATAGAAATAGATAAGATAAACGCACAGATGGCTTCAGGATTGGCAGGTGCTTTTAAAATTTATACTCGTATGAATAAAACAAATAAAGAGCTTATGAAAAAAGAGTTAGAGAGAATTGCAGCAACTGATGGACTCTCAAAAAACACTTTTGAGATAATCAGTAAAATCCTCAAATAAAGATGAAAGAACTAGTGATTTCTAGTTCTTTAGTTTAGAATGTGATGGGTATAAAACTTTTCCAGATGGAACAACTAGAGATGAGTTCTTTAGATGTACATCTTGGTCATCAAAGAAAATATGTGCTTTAAATGACTTTAGAATCTTACTTTTTTCTAACCCGCCTAAGAAAAATGCCTCATCCACATACACACCCCAATGTCTCAGTGTTTTTATAACCCGTAAGTCAGCAGGAGCATTTCGTGCTGTAACTATGGCTATCCGTATAGGTGAGAACTCCATTTTCATAGGAAGTCTCTCTTGGAGTTTGGCTAACTTGATGAGAAACGCAGCAAAGGGACCCTCTTTCATCGGTGTGTTTTCTTCCTCAATTTCATTTTTATGAAAAGCTTCTAAACCTTCTTCTTTGTAGACAAGTTCACTACTCTCATCAAAGAGCACAGCATCCCCATCAAACGCGATACGTACTTGTTCATCGTCAGTGTCACATTTATACTCTGGTGGTATGTTTAAAACAGCAGAAGCACAAACGCCACGGTCTATAACCTTTTGAGCATCACTCTCATTTGTTGTGAGAAAAAGGTCAACATCAAAGGCATCAAGGTAATCTGCAGAAGATTCTCCCGCAGTAAACGCAGAGCGAGTGACATTAAGTGAGAGTTCTCGGATGGTGTTTAGAACTTGAACCCCTGTGTCAGGAGAGTTTCTTGACATAATGACAACTTCAACAAGTGGTGGCTCTCCCTTTTTTTGGTAGCGGTTGAGATTAAGTAGGGCTTTAACAAGTGGAAAACCAATACCCTCATCAAGTACTACATCTTCATTTTTAAGCATAAAAGCACGGTATATTTCAATAGCAGTATCAGGGTGTTTGATGTATTCATCTCTGTAAAGTTTGTCAGCCTCACTTAGATCAAAAAGTGCAGTAGCAGAGATACCTATTACGAGTGTTTTATCTAGTGTATAAGCCAAAATATATCCTTTTATAATGGATATTATAGTAAAATTTCTTTAAAACTCTAAAGGCACTTTTTGGCTTACTTCGTTTACATACTTCAATGTTCTGATAATACTCTTTATACAGGCATCACCACAGACATAAAACGCCGTCTCGATGAACACAACAACTCAGATAAGGGAGCGAAGTACACAAAACTTCGTCGTCCTGTTGAGTTGGTTTATAGTGAAGATAGCGAAGATAGAAGTTCGGCTTGTAAACGCGAGTATGCCATCAAAAAGCTTTCAAGAAAAGAGAAACTAAAGCTTATAAATATCACTTAATAGCATTCTCGCTATACTTCTGACAATAAATTTACCAACACAAAGAAGAACTTATGAAATACTTTTTAATAAACACATTATTTTCACTTTTAGTCATGAGCTATTTTACTGGATGTAGTAAAACAGTTGATGACAATATATTATTAGCTGCTCATAAAGCTATAGAAAAGGGAGCTGTCCTTATAGACGTGCGTACCCGTGAGGAATATAAAGATCATCATATTATTGGTGCAATAAATATCCCCGTGCAAGAGCTTGTAAAAACATTAGCTAGAGTGCCTCAGAATAAAGTTTTAGTAGTTTACTGTCGTAGTGGAAGTAGAAGTAGTGTTGCAGCAGACATCCTATCTAAACATGGATATGAAGTTTATGATGTCGCTACGCAAAGTGAATATAATAGAAAGATTAAAGAGAGATAATGAAGATATATGTTGATGGGGATGCTTTTCCAAACTTACTAAAACCAATCCTTCTTAAACAAATTGAGCGTTTAAGAATAGAAACTATAGCCGTAGCAAACAAAAAGATAAGCATTGGTAAAAGTAAATATGTCTCATATATGATAGTAGAAGCTGGAGCTGATGAAGCTGACCATAAGATAGTAGAAATGGTTCAAGTGGGTGACATGGTGATAACTGCGGATATACCACTAGCAGACCGAATCATCAGTAAAAATGCTCATGCATTAGATCATCGTGGAGAGTTGTATAGTGTGGATAATATCAAACAGTATTTAGCGATGCGAAACTTGATGGAAAAAATTCGTGAGAGTGGGGAGATAACTAAGGGTCCTAAAGCTTTTGGAGTAAAAGATGCCCAATCTTTTGCAAATCAGCTTAATGCTTTTTTATCAAAATATAAAAAAAACTAGGCGGAAATATCTATGTTGGAATGCTCATTTTGGTTTGATTCTTGTGATGATTTTTGGGAACTGTTCTGTGAGGCATTTTTATAAGTCTCAGTACCATCAATCTCTTCTTGTGCTTTTTTAGCTATCTCTTGAAGGGCTTTCATCTCCATAACACGGGCAGAAGATGCAACTGAAAAGTCTTGAGGTGATGGGTCACCAGCCGCGAGTGCTGCTGAAGCGAGAGAGCGAGCATTTTTGAGAGTCTCTTCAGGTGTTGAACCTGACGGGGTAGAGATAGAGACTTCACCACCGATGGCATACATACGACCATCTGGACCCTGTTGGTAAGTGTAAGAAGCTGCACCTGCAAGTCCACCAGCAGCACCTTGATGGGCTGCTTCATGAGCTTTTACTTCTGAGTCACGCGATGCAAGATCTTTTACTAAACGCTCTTCATCTTGACTCAGTTCTTTTGGATCAGAACTTTTTTTTGACTCTTGTGCTTTTTGTTCTTCTTGACTCTGCTCACTACGAAGTTTTTTAGCCTCAGCTCTTGCTTTTGCGACTGGATCATCATCCACAACAAGAGTCTGACTCTCACCCAGTTTGATGGCATAGTTTGAACCAATATCGTAAAGTGAGTTTGAACCTACCTGCATAATCTCAATTATAACGTATTAGTTATGCGCATCATCTTTAGTTTTAGAAGCTAATATGAATGCTAAGATATCTCGTGTCTCTTGTCCTGTAAGACCTGCACGGATTCTCATATGGTTCATTGAGTATTCCCATGCACGTTTGTTTAAGTCTTCTGGTAGGCGAACATTATGACATCGCATACATACATCAGACCATACTGCTGCTCCATTTCCTATATCTGCCTTAGATAAATCCATAGCCGAAGCAGAGTTAAGTCCACCAAGTAGTAAAAGTGTTGCTGTTATTTTTATTAAGTTTTTCATTGTTTACTCCTAGAAACCAAATGCTAATTGCATACGTAAGATATCTTCATTATAAAGTCCATCAGATGGTACTGCTGAATCTTCATTTGTATTTACTTCAAAAGCTAGTTTAGCAACAAGGTTGCTGGCAAAAAGATAGTTTAGTCCGAGTGCTAACTGATTACGTTGTAGCTCTGGATTGTGATAGTCACTGTAACGAATTACAGGCTCTATTGGTGCAAAAGCAAAAAGATAAGACGCTTGTGCATACCATGCGGCCCATGTGCCACCCTCCGTATCAAAACTACTGATGTCACTTGTACCTATATCTTGTTGTACATATTCCCCTTTTAGTGAAATAGCATCAATGTTATACATAAAGTCAACATCGAAAACACTATAGTCTCTAGTCGAGCTAGACTGATCTACATCAGATATTTGACCAAATGAACCTGAAATACCCACTTCCATATTACCTACAGGGTTAATCGCATAACGACCACCTATTGTTGGTGCAGCTCCATTTGAAGAGGTTCTACCATTTGCATCAATACTGCCTTCGATAGCACCATCTTCAACTTTACCATATACAGAAGCATTTGCTACAAAAAGAACATAGTTACTTCTGATATCGCCCATTTTTGGTAAACCACCACGAAGAGCAACACCTACATTTGATGTTGGTGCTGCACCATCATGTCCAAATCCTACAGGAGTGGCTGGAAGTTTGTTAATCCATGAAGGGTGTTGATTTTGAACAAATTGACCGACTGGTGACATGAATTTACCAACTTGTAGACCCATATAATCATTTAGAAAAATAGTTCCTGCCGCATATTCTAGCTCAGTGACAGTTTCACCTTTACTGTCTACATTAAACTCTAACTCTCCTTCAAACTGAAATATATCTCCATACTTTGCATGAAAAATAGGTGCAAATTTTACACCAGAAAAGTCTTTATCTGAGTAATCAAATGCAGCATAACCTGCAAGTTGAAAACCTGACTTAGAATTACTCTCTAAGTTCGCTTTTAGTAGCTCAACATCTTGTGCTAGCTGTTCAATATTTGCTCCAAAAAGCTGAGTTGAAAGTAGTGTAGATGCAAAGAATGACATTAGTGTGATCCCTTTTAAATTGTTCTTCATTTTGTTCTCCTTGTTCCTTAAGTATTAAAAGTATATTTGACTACTGTGTGGTGTTTGTGTCGTTTATCACATTTATACACAAAATATAAAGAAATTCAAATAAATTTAATAAAAGGCTACCTTATGAAACATATATTAAATTATTATAAGTCAATAAAGAAAATGAAGATTATGGCATAGTTTCATATATAAAAGATAAGCAGGAATGATAAAAATGATGCAATTTGAACTCAAAGATGAATATATAGAACTTTTTAAACTGATTAAAGTACTAGACTTAGTAGATAGTGGTGCTCAGGCAAAAATGATAGTATCAGATGGTTATGTACTGCGTAACGGCGAACCAGAGTTACGTAAACGTGCAAAAATCATTGCAGGTGATCACCTTGTTATTGGTGGTGATGTTGAGATTGATGTAGTCGCTGGAAAAGAATAATCAAAGCAATAGAACTTATAGCTAATGAAAAACGACTTGCTTTAATAGAGAAGTTCGCTGGAACTGAGACTATAAAAGAACTCAACAAGGCTATAAGTGAAGTTTTAACGAATGGCTCAGACTCCTTAAAGTTAATGACAGAGTTCTTTGCACTACTTGACGAGCCTAAGTCAAACGAAGAAAGCCTTTTAGAAGAGTACACAACTGGATCTAGAAAAGTATGTATAGTCCAAACAGCCCAAGAGTTAAAAGAAGCGATAACATCTCTGAGAAAGACAAAACTCATTGGTTTTGATAGTGAACAAAAACCCACTTTCAAAAAAGGTGAAAAAGCAAATAAGATTTCACTTATCCAGATGGCAAATGCTACTGAGTGTTATCTTATACAAGTACTCAAAATCAAAGATATTACACCACTCTTAGATTTTATCCGAGACAGGAATTTTATTAAAATCGGGATAAATTTAGTAGGTGATAAAAAAGCCCTCTATGATGAGTATAAGATTCATATGAAAGGCACACTTGACCTAGATACTATTTTTTCAAAACTTACAGCCAAAAATAGTATAGGTGCGAAAAAAGTAGCAAAAGTTTTTCTCAAAAGAAACCTACAAAAATCAAAGAAAGTAAGTGTATCAAACTGGGAAGCAGATGCACTCTCAGATAAACAAATCAAGTATGCCTCAGAAGATGCAACGGTTGTATATGACACTATCATACATCTTATAAATGAGTACCCATTTGTTTTAAAAGCTATGCCTCAATGGTTTGAAGTTGACTTTAATAATGGTGAGTATGACATCAGTAGTGAAGTTTAGTTTTAGATAAAAAAAGAACTCACTAATCCAATAACTCCACCAAAAACACCACCCCAGACTACAAGCCAGTCAAGATGCTCTTTTATAAGTTTTTGAACCATCTCTTTTACAAGCTCTGGTGTGAGACTATCTAAACGCGAGTCTATAACAGTCTCAATAGAATTTAGCATATCTTCATTTAGAGAAGAACTTTGTAGATGATTTTGCATAGTGTTGTTAAAAGTTTCAGAGTTTACTATCTTTATAACAGCTGCTCTCATTTTATTTGAAAATGGTTCTTTGAGACTCTCTAGTGCTGTTTCTCCACCAAACATACCAAGCATACCACCAAAAGAGGACTCCATAACTGTTTTTGAGAGTGCATCAAACGCAGGTGAGAAGTCTGTTTCTTCTATGATAGGTTCAAGATTGATTTTTTGCTCTTCATTTTTAAAAAAGTTTTCTAACTGTTCTCTAGTGAAAAACTCATTCATCATAAGATTTTTGATTGATGCTTTAAAGGCTTCAAAACGTAGAGGAATTACTCCACTTCCATACAAAAGAGGCACTTTTTCAAAGAGCATATGAATAGCAAGTTGGTTTGTAAGTGCGCCAGAGAGGGCAAAAAGTCCTGTAAAAAGTAGGGCATGGTGAAAGTCTAAAAAGACAAAAGATAACCCAACAAGGACAAGTGCAAGAGTATTTGTGACAAAACTTTTATTTAAAAACATAAGGACTCCAGTATTTAACTTGAATTATATCAAAAGTTTATTTTATATGTCATCCTTATCTAGACTCACACCACCATCTTCTAGTGTTGTCACCAAATCAGATGTATTTAATTTCTCAAAATTTTCTAACATTTTCTTTTTAAGATATTCTTTTTCTGCAATTTCAGCACGCATTAGACTAGAAGCAAAAATGCCTTTTTTGTGAATTACTAACATTGTAATATCCGTATCCATTTTTACTCTCTCCATTAATTCTTTAATATCAGTATCAAAAATGGACCCTAAAAGGGAGAACATACCTGCTAAGTATGCCTTGTCTTTATCTTTTGCATCAGCATCAGCTTCCATACTTTCTGCTCTACGCATTGCAAGTTCTAAGAGTGTTTTCGAAGCACCTTTAGTTGAAACTTCGCTGTATAGATATAGAACTAACCATCTAAGTAGTTTATTCCGACCCATGAGAGTAATTACTTGTGTTAAAGATTCTATTCGTATCTCGAGTTGTACAATATTGTTAAAAAACTGAATCAATTTAAAGGAGAGGTCGGCTTGTTGTTTTATGTAGTGCTCCAACTCCTCAGTTGTGTTGTTGTTTTTTATAATCTGAATAAGATGTAAAATAACCATTTGTGCAGGTTCTTTGGTGACTTCCAGTTCGACGAGTTCAGGTTTATCAACATAAGAACCTTCAAAGTAGTCAAATCCCATATCTTTACAATCTTCGAAATCTTCTTTATACTCAACACCTTGTGCAAGAAGTTTTATACGAGTTTGTTTAAATTTTCCCATAACTTTTTTAAGATTTTCATATTCGGAGAGAATGATATCCATCTTTATAATGTCAATATAGTTAAAAAGCCTTTTAAACTTAATAAGCATTCGAGCACTTGAGTCGAAATGCTCTAATGAGAAGGAAAAACCTTGTTTTTTATACTCGATGATTTTTTTGATGACTTCTTCTGTTAGCACTATATCTTCTAAGATATTTAAAATAAATCTATCTTTATCTAAAATATCCAAAACACCCTTTGTTAAAGTTGTCTCATCAACATTGATAAAAGCTTTTGATCTTATACCAATAATATTGTTGAGTTTTGCGCTACTTATTACATCTAATATTAACTTTGCTGTAGACTGTAAAGAGTTGGAAAAACCTAGACGTTTTTTTGCTGAGTCTTTAAAAACTAATTCATTAGCAAAGAGGTGGTTTGTATTATCAACTATTTTTTGTTTTGATACATAAATGACTTCCATGGTAGTCTCCAATTATAATGAATATTATCTTAGCTAAACAAATATTAATTTTAGGTGTAGTCCATACACCTATTTAATGTACAATTCTAAATGATAAATTTTTTACAATACTTTATAAATAATTCTCGTTTAAACTATGCACTTTTAGCCTTTTTACTTTTTCTTGGCATAAATGCTTATATTAATATTCCAAAAGAGATGTTCCCCGTTGTAGAACTTGATAAAATAAGTGTTCGTGGCTCTTACGCAGGGGCTAGTGCAGCGAACATGGACAAGATGGCTGTTCGAGATATAGAAGATGCGATGAGTAACATTAGTGGAATAGATAAAACAGAAGCGACTATTGCTCCGGGTGCGTTTACTATCATACTAACGCTAAGTGAAAATGCAAATAAAATTAATATTTTAAATAATGTAAAAGATGCTGTAAGTCTTTCAAAGCAGTACTTACCATCTGATATGCTTGAACCAACTGCGACACTTATAGATAAAAATAAACCACTTATCAGGGTGGCTATCTCTTCAAAAACACTCTCTCAGGGTGACTTGACAGAGATCGCACAAGATGTAAAAAGTAAATTTTCTAAGATAAAACATATTGCTGAAGTGGCTATCCGTGGGGACTCAAAACAAGAGGTGTCTATAAAAATAAATTCAGAGGCCATCATTGCCTATGGGCTTAAACCATCGAGTGTTATGAGTGCTATCTCAAACCTTTCGTATATCTTTCCTATTGGGAAGATTGAGGAGAAGGGTAGTTTTGCCTTTATCTCTACTGTAAATGGCAAAACAGATGCGGCTGATTGGGAAGAGAGTATCTTAAACATCGATGATAAGTATGTACGTTTAGGAGATTTGGCAAAGGTGGAAATACTCTATCCTCAAACATCGACACTTGCTACTTTTAACAACAATGAAACGCTGACTTTAGTTATATCTAAAGGAGAAGAGGGTGATGCTCTTAAACTCTCAAAAATTGTTATACAAGAAGTGCAAAAGATACAAAAGACTTATAAGGATGTGATTTTTAATACCTATAAAGATAGTTCTGTACCTATAAAAAAACGGCTTGATACTGTCATCTCGAACCTGATGTTTGGACTTATCCTTGTGTTCCTTTCTATGTATATTCTCATCAATCTTCGTATCGCATTTATCGTGGCGTTAGGGATTCCATTTTCTTTTATTATAGGACTTTTATTTATCTATTATCTTGGGTATTCTATCAATATCGTCTCGTTATTAGGGGCTCTTATTGTCATTGGAATCGTTGTTGATGATGCCATCGTTGTGAGTGAGAATATACAGAGGCATATAGATGAGGGAATGGATGCAAAAGAGGCTTCTATAGTCGGAGTCAAAGAGATGATGTTGCCTGTTTCACTCGCAACTCTTACAACTGCTGCTGCGTTTTTACCTATGTTTTTGATGCATGGAGAGATCGCTCTGTTTTTGATACTTGTTCCGATAGTTGTGGTGCTTATCCTTTTAGGTTCCCTCATAGAGAGTTTTTTCTTTCTACCTTTACATGCAAGAGAAATCCTCAAAAAGAGTAACAACTTTGTAGACTGGACAGGGGCTCAAAACTTTTATGAAAAACTACTCTCTTTTAACATACATTATAAAAAAATATTTCTACTGACTTTTTTAGTTTTAGTACCTCTTTTAACAGTTGTGACTGCAAAGTCTATGAAGTTTCAGTTCTTTCCAAACTTTGATGGAAATAACCTTTATGTCTCAGCAAAGATAGATATAAATACACCCATAGAAGAGACGTTTGCACTTAGCAAAAAAATAGAAGCAGAGATAATGAAATATGCTGAAGAATTCTCGCTTAAGTCCATCTCGGCAACTACTGGTTACAGACGAAGTCTCTCAGGTGAGACAGAGTTTAATAACAATGTTTTTTACATTACACTCGAACTCTATGATAGAAAAGATACGAACTTTATCAGTGAGTACATCAACCCAATACTCAACTTTAGTTTTCTTTTTAATGATCCTGATAAACGCCGTGATAAAAAGACTTATGAGCTTTCGCCGCGTTTAAAAGAGATTATAGAACCATTTCGTGAGAAGTACTCTATGCTCGAACTTGGGGTGACAGAGGATAAACCAGGGCTAATTAGAAGTGACATCCAGATAAATCTTTCAGGGAGTGAAGATGTAATACTCGAAAAAAGTATAAAAGAACTCGAAGCTGCACTTGCAAAGATAGAAGGTGTAGCAAACTTCAGTGATAACATCAAGTATGGAAAGATGGAGTACAAGATAAAGATAAACTCTTATGGAGAGAGTTTAGGGCTTAGTGAAGGCTCTATTTCTAAAGTTCTCAGTGATTTCTTTTTAGAAAAACGCCAATCGACAACTTTTAATAACCGTGGAGTAATGGAAATAAAAACAGAGGATATAAACAAAGATAAAACAGCAACACTCTTTAACTTTAACATAAGTCTTAATGATGGTCGTTATGTAAAACTAACAGATGTTGCTACCATTACAACCATACGAGATTATGAGAGCATCAACAAACTAAATGGTGCTATCGTTAAGACGGTTTTTGCTAACTTAGATAAGCGAGTGATAACACCAGAGGAAGTACTAGAACAACTCCAACCGATGCTAGATAGTATTGCAGATATGGGAATAGATGTAAATCTACTAGGAGAAAAAGAGAAGTCAAAACAACTCAAATCAGACATGAAATCCTCTCTACTCTTAGCGATGTTTCTTATCTTCATTACACTACTTTTTATCTTCTCAAAAGTGAAGTATGTTCTGATGGTTATGAGTGTTATCCCTTTTTCAGTATTAGGAGCACTTCTAGGACATAAACTCCTAGGTATCCCTCTAACAATGCCCTCTATCATCGGTATCCTTGGTCTAGCAGGTGTAGTAATAAATGATGGAATAATCATGCTCGATTTTCTACACGGAACACGAAACAGCGAAGAGTTTTTCACTCGTGCAAAGCATAGACTAAGACCTATCCTTATCACAAGTATTACAACATTTTTAGGACTGTTTACTCTTATCTTTTATGCAACAGGTCAAGCAGTTATTTTACAGCCTATCGCTATATCTATCGGGTTTGGATTACTTTGGGGAACTGTGCTTAATTTACTCTACCTACCAACACTTTATGCAATGGTAAATAAGATTAAGCCAATAAAAGAGTAAATATATAATTTATATAAACTGTAATGAGACAATTAATTAGTATAAACGACTCATATTGTGATACTATTATATCGTTTAATCGCCTCAAAGGTTTATAATGAATAAAAATAAGACAATTATCAAATGGATATGGCAACATCCAGATTATCCAAATTTTCAGTTTGATAGAGAAAAGCTTACTCCGTTAATTAATGAGATAGAGTACCATCGAGGTACTCTTGATGGTATCTCAAAACTTTTTAATGAAGATGATATTCGTCGAATTGAGATAGATACTTTAACAGATGAAGCCATAAATACCTCGCTTATAGAAGGCGAAGTATTTAGAAGGGAAAGTGTACGGTCATCATTTCGAAAAAAACTTGATAAAGATTTCGACGAAAGAAGTGATACGCATGCAACTGCTACAACTGATAACCTTGTAGCGATTCTCTTAGATTGTAATTTAAATAAAAATCCTTTAACAGAGCAAAGACTACATGGCTGGCACAACTGCCTTTTTGAAAACCATTATAGTAGATTACATAAACTCAATATCGCTTCTTTTAGAGAGAATGATGATATGGAAGTCGTCTCAGGTGCAATCGGATACGAGAAAGTACATTATCTAGCTATTCCTGTTGATAAGATAGATGAAGATATAAATAAACTTTTAGAATATTGTAATAATAGTGATGAGAATATCTATATCAAAAGTGCACTTGCTCATTTATGGTTTGTATCTATTCACCCTTATGATGATGGAAATGGTAGGATTTCAAGAGCTATAACTGATTACATACTCTCCCAAGGTAATACATATACAGAGTTTAAACTCTACTCAATCTCAACAGCTATAAATACTGATAGAAAAGCTTATTATGAGGTGTTAGATAAAACAACAAATCTATTTAGAAATAGAGAGTTTGATATCACACTTTGGTTAGAATGGAGTTTAATCACCTTAAAAAATGCAATGCTCAAGGCACTTACAGATATTGAGTACCTGATAGAAAAAACTAAGTTCTGGGACAAACATAGAGTTGATGTACTCAATGAACGTCAAATAAAAGTACTCAATAGAATTCTTGATATTGGTGTTGAAAATTTTGAGGGTGGATTGAGTACTAAAAAGTATATTTCACTTACTAAAGTTAGTAAGGCAACAGCGGTACGGGATATTGTAGAGTTAGTTGATTTTGGCTGTATAAAACAGATAGAAGGAACACAAGGAAGGAATGTTAGATATAAGGTTGTTATTTAGAAATAAGCTTGGTAAAAAACATTAACACGACGCCTAAAGAGACTATAAACGCAGTGAGGTAAAGAGTTGTGTGAAAGTCGCCATATTCTGCTATAAGTGCCACACTGTACAGAGGTGCAGTAACTTGACCTATGCCATAAGCAGCTGTCATGGAACCCATTAGTATAACGGGATTGTGTTTTGATATCTGTCCACCAAGGTTCATAAAAAGTGCTACAAGACCTATAAAAGTACTTCCATAAAGAGCTGCACTCAAAAGATTTACATAGATGTTTGTACTGAGTGTTGGTAGTAGTATTCCTATGACTTGGAGTGAGAGTGCGAAGATGATGACATCTACACTGTTAAACCTATGGGCTAAACGCATCCAAAGTATAGAAGAAGGGATTCCTGCCACTCCTACTATCAGCCATGCTAAGTTCCCTTTTCCTTGTAAACCTTCAAGTGAGTTTACTATTTCAGGTAAAAAAGTACCTTGGACTACAAAACCAACACCTTCAGTTAAGTAGGCTAGAATGAGTAGAACTACATAAAGTGAGAAAACAGACTTTGTACTCTCTTTATGTAGTGTAACATTTTGTGTTTCTTCATCAAATGACAGTATATGAAAGATATAAAAAGAAAACACAAACGCCATTAGGGAGAGGACTATCCAAGCTTCACTCCAGGAGTTGTTTTTTAAAACGATTTGTGATACTAACTCACTTGTCACAATGGCAAAACCGATACCGCTGAAGTGAATACCCATAGCTTTTGTTTTGTTTTCTAAGTTGAGTTTGAGCATGACAAGTGAAGAACCGACTAAGAGTATCATCGCCGAACCAAAACCCGCAAGAATACGTGAAATAATCCATAAAAATTCATTTTGAGTAGTACCGAGAATAATTGATGTAAATATACTCATAACAATACCTAAACGGAAGTAAAAAACTTTTTTTTGTATGTTTTTGAGTGAGACTGAAAAGAGAGCACCAGATAAATAACCAACAAAATTAAGTGAAGCTAAAACACCAGCTTGTGTAACACTAAGGTAGTCACCAAGCATAGAGGGTAAAAGTGAGGTAAATGCAAAACGTGCCACACCAACACCGATGATAATAGAAAGTATACCGGCTAGAAGTATGTTCGCATTAGAGTTTTTATTTAATAAGGAGAAGATAGAGCACACCCCAGAGTAAAAATATTATAATTCCTAAAACGCCAAAGACTATAACTAATCTGAGGGTAAAGTGAAATAAGAATTTTAAAAAGGGAGGTATATTCATAACTACTTTTTGTAAGGGTAAACTTTCATTTTAAGACCCTTTGTCGCAAACTCCATACCACCTAAGATATTTGTAACTTTGTAGTTCAAGTCTTTTGACATCCAATTGGCTATCATAGATGTTCTGCTCCCTGTATGGCAGATTATAGCAAAGGGTTTAGTTGTGTCGACTTTAGCATTTAACTCTTTTAAAAAAGTATTAATATCGTACTTTCCTTTGATGTTAAAAAACTCTATAGGTATGGCACCTTTTAAAAGACCTTCTTCTTTCCACTCTCCAACCGTTCTAACATCTACGATAGGTAGGTCTGAGTCTAGCATTTGTTGTGTCATGTAAGCATTTGTAAGCTCTGCAAAAAGTGAAGCAGACACAAGCATTAATAGTAAAATAATTTTTTTCAATTTGTTCTCCAAAAAGTGTTAGAGTTTAGGTACATATGGTCTATAAGTAATAACCTAAGAAATCTCTTGTATAATTATAACAATAATATCTAAATAGGAATACAATGGCAGCATCTGTAAAAGCGATAAACAATGCAAATAGACTCAGATACATTAGAGCACTAGAGCGTTTTCACAAGGGTATGATCTCATTTTTGATGAATACTCCTGAGTTGACACACAAAAGTCTCAACAAAAAGATAGATAACTCTGTAAAACTTCTCAAACGTATTGATGAGATTGATTTATACAAGGGTGAGTTAAAAGACCTGCAAATTTTAGTAAAAAAGATGATAGGCTATAAAGACTCCGAAGATGATATAGATAGTATAAAAGAAGCTATCCTTTATGCTTCGAATCAATTAGATAAGAATAAAAATGCTAAACGCTATAAAAAAGATAAACATGCAAACTCAATGTTTGATGACTGGGAAGAGTAAAGTATAATGGCTAGAATACTCCTTTTAGAAGATGATATCACACTTGGTGATACTCTCCAAGAACTCTTAGAGTCTGAAGGATATGAAGTCAGTTTAGTGACTCATGGTCAGGATGTTCTAGACGTAACTGCGAGTCAAAGTTTTGAGCTAATGCTTTTTGATGTGAATGTTCCGGACTTTAATGGGTTTGAGCTTTTAAAACTACTCAGAGACTCAGATAACACTACCCCATGTATATTTTTAACCTCACTTAATGACATCGCTTCACTCTCTAAAGGTTTTGAAGTTGGTGCAGATGATTACCTAAAAAAACCTTTTGATTTTGATGAACTTCTTGTGCGTATAAAAGCAGTGCTTAGAAAATATTTTCATACTTTAGAGAATGAAGTGAAGTATAAAAACCTACTCTATAAGATAACTACAAATGAACTCTTTGAAGATACAAAACTTTTATCTTTTGCACCACAAGAGAAAAAACTCATAGCACTTTTTTTTAAAAATATAAATACGACCATCACCAAAGAAGATTTACTTTTTGAGTTAAGCCGTGAGCAAGAGGCAAGTGAAGGTGCTCTTCGCGTTTACATCACAAAACTTCGTAAAGTTGGTTTAGAAATAGAGACGATAAAAGGTACAGGATACAGACTTGTTAGAGTATGAAAAGACTGCTTTTTGGAAATTTTTTAGTATATACTTTGGGAGTGTGGCACTACTTATTTTAGTTTCGGGATACTTTTACTTTGGTGAGCAAAAGAAGATACTACTCAAAAAAGAGCATTTTTCTATGATAGAACATATACGAAAAATCAAGATGAACTTGTATGAGTTAGATACAAATGGTATTAGCCATACTGTGACTTATAAAGAGATTCCTGCGTTTACTATGAACAACTTTACTACTAAAGAGAACTATTTTGAGGCTTACTTACCCTATAGTTGGGAGGGTGGATACTATATAGTTCGTAAAGAGAAAAGTTTCTTTTATAAAGAGTTATCTCATGTAAAAAACAAAATCATTATTGCACAAGTATTACTTTTGGCACTCTTTGCAATCATTAGTTTTTTACTCTCTAAACGTGCACTTGCACCTATGCAAGAGGCGATAACAAAGTTAGATAATTTTGCAAAAGACTTAATCCATGACTTAAATACACCCGTTACATCCATACTTTTAAACACAAAAATTTTAGAGAAAACCTTAGTAAAAGAATCAAAGGCCGTACAGAGGATAAAAACAAGTGCAAAAGAGATAGGAGAATTACATAATAACCTCACTATTTTACTTCAAGAAGAGACTATGACAATGAAAGAAGAGAATCTTTTTGATTTAGTTGCGCATGTTGTTAGTACTCAGGAAGTTTTATATCCTAAGATTAAGATAAATGTACAAAGAAGTGAAGTTCTTGTAAAAGTTAATGCAGATGCTTTTAAGCAGGTACTCTCAAATATTTTTTCAAATGCATGTAAGTATAATAAAATCGAGGGCAGTATCGATGTATATGTTAAAGGTAGGACACTTTATATTCAAGATAGTGGAGTAGGGATATTAAAACCTGAAAATATTTTTGATAGAAACTATAAAGAGCATACAAGTGGACATGGGATAGGACTGGATATTGTTAAACGTTTGTGTGATTTAATGGAGATAAATATTTCAGTCTCTTCGGTAGTAAGTGAAGGAACATTAATAATGATAAGGTTTGCTAAGAACTCCTAAAGAAGGAGTTCCTTTAGCCCATTTGAACAGAATCTATCTCACCCTTAAACTCCATAATCGAAAAATTAACTTGATTCGCGATTGATTCTGGTGTATTTCTTCTTAAAGCGGTATCTCTTAAACGTATTTTACGTGTAGGTTTATTGTAGTCACCTATTACATATGTTACTAAGATATAGGGGTCGATATGGATATCACAACTTGAAGCTGTTGAATCAACATCAGGTATACAATATTCTATTTCGATGTCAGGGTCGACCATTGCATTATTTACAAGTCCTAGAACTTGTGAAAGTCTTGCATCTAAGTCTTCTCTCTTTCCTTCTCTCTCTTTTGGATCATTGAGAAGCATAAGAGCTTTTTCAAGCTTCTCTTTAATCTCCTTATCCATTACAGTTTCTTCTGTATCGTTGAGAAGTGTCACAATTTCCTCAAGTCTTACTTTTATTTCTCGTTCCATAATAATTCTCCTAAAAAAAGGTCGTGTTTTAAGTACAGTAGAAATTTTAGAACAGGTTATAACTCATCGTTACTTGGTCTAAGTATCACATAGATAGACCAAGTAAACCTTTAGCCCATCCTAATATCGTCAGCTTCTTCTTTAAAGTTTTCGATAGATTGGAGGACATGTTGTGTTAAATCCTCAGGCGAACTTTGCAAAGCTGTTTTACCTAAACTTACCTTACGTGTTCGTGTCGTATATTGATCTTCACTATATGTTAATAATATATGTGCATTATTGGAGATATCACAACTACCTTCTCCGTTTATAACATCTGGTATGCAATAGTCGACATCGACATCGAGGTCAATTATTGCATCATTCACGAGTTCTACAATCGCTTCCATCCTTGATTTAAGTTCTCTTTTTTCCATTTCTATTTTTTCGGGATCATCTAAAAGTGCTAAAACTTTTTCAAGTTTCACTTTAATTTCTTTATCTAATACTACAGCATCGGAGTCATTGATAAGTCTTACAACCTCTTCAAGTCTCTCTTTAATTTCAGTTTTCATAATATACTCCTAAAATAATATAGCCAGTATAAAAATCTCTACCTGTTCTTAATACAATTCTACATAAAATAATAATAATCTATTAATAAATTATCATTGCATAGATTCTGATTAAGTTTTTTTTAAGTGTAGTATCTCAAAAACTATAAGTTATATCTAAAAAAAATTTGTCATTATTACTTATGGCATTTATAAAGGGCTTATCCTCTTTTATACTTGTGTCAAGGTAGTCAATAACTCCAAAGTTCATTACTAAGGCATCCCTTACATCGTACTCTAAAGAGGCTCTGAAAAATCCGCCATATTGCCAGTTGTGTCCAAAGGTACTGAGTAGAATAGTTGCATTAAGTGTGTCATTTTGCATGGAGTGTGTCACCCGAATGGCAGTTTGCATTTCATCTTCTTCTACATAGTCAGGAACTACTCCCTTTGGAAGTCCTGACATCTGACTCTCATAGTTAAGTATGTGTCTATTTGCTACCTCTAAAGAGAGGACAGTGTTTATCACACCCATGTAATCTACTCCTATAAGGGCATCAACTCTTGCTTTTTTATCTTTTGTTGAGTTATATTTGAGCCCATTTAAAAATGCAACTTCACTTTTAAATAACCAACTGCCTTTGACTATGTTAAACGCAGAGCCTAACATCTGTACTTTTGAGACAACACGAGAGGCATTTGGTAAAGTACCCTCTAAATGCCATCTTGTGTCAAGAACATCGGCCCCGTAAAAAGATAAGTCCCAACCCGAAAAGACTCCATTTGCTGCAAAAGCATACTGCATATTGTTTAAGTCACTTGCTGGTTGTTTTAACTGTATAAAAGGGTCAGGTGCGAAACCTGGAAAAACTACATCTACAGGAAAATATTCACCCCTTGGGGCAGCTTCAAGAAATATACGACTCTCAAAAATAGCCATAGCAGAGAAACTCCAATCACCAGTATAGTAATCAAACTTAGCCATACTCGTACTCAAACGCAGGTCTTGGATATCTGTTAAACCAGGAAGTCTATTGTCAAGAGGATTTATCACATCGGTGATTCTTATGCTATCTGATTTTCCCCATACAACTATTTGACGACCTATTTTTGCATCTAAATCTTTAGTGATACTACCTTGAATGTATGTATCATCAAAACGCAGTTGCGTTTGGTAGGTGTCTAATATTTCATAATTATAGTTATTTTGTGAATTTATATCATAGATAGCGTCATAAAAAGCATCACCACTGATTCGGATTTTCCAGGTATTTGAGAGTTTTGCATCAAATTGTAAGTATGTACTTATTTGAGCTTGGTTAAAGCCTGCATACTCTATTCCAACACTATCTGACTTATATGCTTTTACTTTGTGATTTACATAGCCATAGTTAGTTTTAAAGGCTATATTTCCTAAAAGAGTATAAGCACTTGGTTCTTCTTCTACTTGTGCTACCTCATTTAACTCGAAACTTTCATCAAATCCATCTAACTCTTCGCCAAAACCACTAGGATCTGCTTCGATAGTCTCCTGTGCCTGAAGAGATGAAAGTAATACAAGACAAATAAAAGAGAGCTTAATAATTTTACTATTCACTTTAAATACCGCGCTGAAGTGTTCTTGTACTAAAAAGAGACTCATCTAAATCTTGGTTATACTTGATGTTTGAAAATTTAAATACAGACTTGTGCAGTGTCTTTTTACCTTTTTTTGTAACCATTTGCATCTCTTTAACACTCCAAATTCCATCGATGAGTTCTAGGTCTTTTACCATCATATATTTGAGCTTATTACCAGCTTTTATATAGTTAAGTGCTTGAATAACGACAAAGTTATCTTGTCTTACAAACATGATACTTTTTGTATAACCAGTCTCTTCTACTGTTTTTTGTGTTTTTGGTGTTACAAGGAGTTGCCATACTTTATGCCCTTGTGCTTTTGTCTCTTTCATGATTTTGTAGTTATAGTCTTCAACATTACGTGAAGTCATATCAGAATATGTAAAATCACTTCCCATAAAAGAAGAACTCTTATCACTTGAGGCGATGCGCTTTACCTTCTGTAGTGCTGGGAGGTATAACCACTGGTCATCATCTGCATTTGAGTCTTCATAATCATATGTTAAAAAAGCAGTCTCTTTTACATCAGCAGGTGTTAAAAAGAAAAGAAGTTTGAGTGTGTCTGTTCCTCTATTCTTTGTATAAACTTTGAGGTCTCGGACTCTTTTTTTATTGTGTTTATCTATGAGAATCATCTGCATGTTTGAAGTGATGTTATCACCCTCATTTCTATCGCTAACCTTTTGTGCTATCTCTTGTGCACTAAGTGCGAACAGCGATGTGATTGTGAGTGTTATAGTTAGTAGTAATTTAAAAAACATTATTTATCCTTTGATATTAAAGTGAGTAGGGCTGGCCCTAGTAGTATGTCTGAAATAAGTGCAATAAGTATAGCAGTACCAGTTAAGAGTCCAAAGTTTATAAGGTTACCTAAACTTGCAAACATATATACAAAGAAACCAAGACTTAGAACTATAGTTGTTGCAACTAATGCTCGACCAGTTCCTTTCATTGTCTTTTCTATCGCTTCTTTGGTACTAAGTCCTTTTGCATGGTTCATCTCAAAGTTATGAAAGAAGTGTACTGTATCATCAACACTTAGCCCGATAACAATAGCTCCAACAAGCATAGTAAACATATCTAATGGAATACCTAAAATCTCCATAAGACCAAGAACGATGATGATGGGTAAAACATTTGGAATCATACTGACAAGACCAATTTTAAAACTTCCAAGAAGGATAATCATCATAATAGCGATCAGTCCAAATGCAAGTGCATATGAAGTTGCCATTGAGTCCATAGCAGCGACAAGAGTCCTTTGAAAGAGTGGAACCATACCTGTAACAGTTATCTCTACATCATCACCTAGCCCTTCTTGTAAAAGGGTGGTCAGCTTATCGCTTATCTCAGTGTACTCACCCGCTTCCATCCATGGAAGTTTAAATGTTAAACGAGCTTTAGAAAACTGAGAGTCTACTAAGTCCTCAAGGTCATCACTCCCGCTATTTTCAAAAAGTAAAAATTCCTGAGGAATGAGGGCATCGTTTTTAGTGATACGGTAGTACTCTTCTTTGTTTTCATGCAGACCTCTGTGAATCTCTTTAAGAACCTCTGCAACACTCCAACCTTTTCCTATAAAGTGCTTGTCAGTTCTTAGTTGTTCTGCCTCATGTACAAGAGTATCTATCTTTGTTAAAAGTGCAGAGTCATACAGACCATTTTCGACTTTAGTGTCAATTATAACTTCCATGGTAACACTACCACGGAGTTCATGGTCAACTCTATATGTAGAGATTTTTATAGGGGAGTCATCTGGTTGCCATGAAAGTGGGTCATGTTTAAAGGGAACTTGAAGTGCTAAGTATATAAAAGTAACAGCGATTATAAAACTAACACCAACTATCTTTTTTGAATGTGTGATACCAAAGTCTGCGATGGAGAGTAAAAAGTTATCCATAATAAGTGAGCGAGCTTGATGCTTCTCTTTAGCAGGTTTTAGAGGTAGGACACTTAAAAGTGCAGGTAGTAAAACTATAGTATTTACAAGTGCAATCATTACGCCAAGAGCTGCAAATATCCCTAAGTCTGCAATAGGTGCAATCTCAGCAGTAGAAAATGAAAAAAGACCAGCAGCAGTTGTAAGAGAAGTCATAATGATGGCTAGACCAGAGTGTCCAAGTGAGTAGACTATAGCCTCTTTCTTTTGACCCTTAGCATTGAACTCTTTAAAGAACATAGATAAAAGATGCACAACAGCACCGATTCCAACTGCGAGTAAAAATGAAGGAAGAATCTGTGTTGGAATAGTGATAGGAGTTCCAACTAGAGCCATAATACCAACTGTCACAAGTAAAGAGAGTAGCACTATAAATATAGGTAAAAACACAGCACTCATACGACGAAATACTATAAAAAGAAAAATCATCATCATAAGTAAAACAAGTTTCACAAACTTTTGCATATCATGCTGAACTGCTTGTTTGTTATAGTCATTTACAGCAAGTGAGCCTGCAATATAGACTTTAAAACCTTCCTTGTTAAACTCTTTAGCGATGGCATCAGCGGCACGAACCATCTCACTTTTTGAAGGGTCACTTAAAAACTCTAATTTCTCATCACTGACTTCTTCACCAAAGCCATCAAGCTCATCGCCATTGTTAGAATTCTCATAAGCACTCGGTTCAAGTATGAGAGTAGTAAACGTATGAGCCTCATTAAACAAAAGGTTCTGATACATTACATTATTTACTGCAATCTTTTTTAACTTGGCTAACTCTAACTCATTTGTAGGAAAAGTGTCAAAGAGGTCTTCGACTATAAGTTGGTCGCCCTCTCCACGAGTATTTCTCGCGTTTATAAGCGAGTTTATATCATTTAAGTGGGGGACATTGTTGTTTAAAGCATTATGGAGTTTCTGCAAGTCTTTAAGTGTATCAAGGGCAAAGATATCTTTAGCCTCAACAACAACCATAATTTTTTCATCCTGACCAAACTGCTCTTTGAACTGCTCGTAACGAACAAGTGCAGGGTCTTGCTTGTGCAGAAAACCTTCAGTTGAGGTATCAATAGTAATAGTGGGAAGGTTGGAAATAAAAAAGATACTCAAGATGAGTATAAATAAAATGACTTTTTTTGGATTGTTGGTAATGGATATACCCATCTTTTGTAGACGAAGTTCGCTTTGCATTTTCCAGTTCATAAAATTAGCCTTAGTGTTAATATGTACTAAAATAGTACTTAACTAACATTAGACTAACGTTAAGAAATAGTTTTTACCCTTTATACTCTTCGTCTAACATACTGTCCATTAGTACAAAAAGTTCTTCTGATGCTTCTTCCATCTTTTCAAAGTTATTAACAATAGTATCAGCATTTGTCAGAGTATCATTCTCTGCATCCTTATGTAAGAATGCAAGGTTGTTATTTGCATTAACATGAACAGTGTTATGAGGTGCAGCAATTTTAGGGTATGAATTAGAACTAGAAAATCTAGCTTTTCCTTCTCCATCGTACCACATTCCAAGATTACACTGATGAGAGTTAACCTCTTTAAGAATTGGCTCTAATGACATTATAGAGTTATATGCACGTGCTTTGTAAAGTATATGATCGATTTTAGCAAGAACAATAAAAATACTATTTTCCATATGGTAAGAACGATTTACTATATGAGTTGAACCATCACTTAACTCTACTAGTGTATGTTCAAAATCTTCTATTTTTTGAGTTGTGGTATCCACAGTCTCTTTCATACTCTCAGATGAACCTTGAATCTCATTCATCCCTTGTTGGAGTGATTTTATACTTACAGAAATTTCACTCGTAGCCTTGTGTGTTCTCTCTGCTAGTTTACGTACTTCATCAGCAACAACTGCAAAACCACGACCATGTTCACCCGCACGAGCAGCTTCAATAGCTGCATTTAGTGCAAGAAGGTTTGTCTGGTCAGCGATGTCTGTAATAAGCTCGATGACAGAAGTAATACTATTTGTCTGGTTTGCTAACTCATCAACACTAGCATTATTCATGCTAACCTGTTCGTTCAGTTTATGAAGTTCTTCGACTGCTTGCATTATGTTTTCACGAGAGTTCGTTGATAGCTCAGCTGCAGATTTTGTAGCGGAGGTAACATCTTTAAGGTTTTCAATGTTTGTTTTAAGATTGTCTTGAATAACAGTTAATGATTCTGAAACATTTCTACTACTTTCACTTAATCTCGCATTAAAAGTATCACGTTGTGCTTTTGAGTGCTGTTCTTGCATAAAGTCGATACTACTCATAACACTATTTACGGCAACAACGAACTCTCCATCCATACCATTAGATGAGATACCTTGTTTGAACTCACCACGAGAGGCATCGGTAATAGCACGATTTATTTCTTGTATAAGTGTGCTAGTATGATTAATTAAGATACTTAAGTTTATTCCCATCTGACCAAGTTCTGTATTTTCATCGTTTTCATTAGAGTTTTGTGAAAAGTCACCTTTTGCAGCAAGAGAGATTTGCTGAGTAAATTTAGCTATACCACTTGTAATAGACTTTCTAATAACAGTTGCAAATAATAGAATCAGTAAACCAACAACTATTCCAGCTGTAAGAATTAAGTACTTGTAAAATGATATTTCAGTCTCAAGCCCTTCTGAATCTACTCGAAGTTCTTCTTGTTTGAGACTTACTAATTTTTTAAAAGCTTTTCGTGAGGCATTCGCATATGGTGTTAGATTTGTTTTGTATTTAGCATATATGACTGAAGTTTCATTTTGAATTTGATCTTTTGAAAAGCCAAGCATCATAGTTAAAGAATTTTCTAAAAATATCATAGTAGAAGATTTTGCATCTTTGACCATAGCTAAAGAGCTTGTATCATCAGCCATTACCTTCTGTAAACTATTAAACTCTCCACGAATATTTTCAATGCGTTTTTTTAACTTACTAATATCTTTGTTATAGTCACCACCAAGCATAATATCTCTTGTTGTTCTACTAACATAGTTCATGTTCTTTTCAATTTTTAAGACACTAATTCCAGCACTCATTGAGCTATGACGAAGGTGTTTGTATTCAGTCTCAATATTGGACATTGCCCAAAAAACGAAAAGTGTTGCAGAAAAAATTGCAAAGGTTGTCATTGTGATGAGATAGTTCATCTTCTTTTGGATACTCATGTTTTCAAACATATAAATTCCTTGGTATGGATTAAATTCACTCTATTATAACTTAAAAAAAAGGTAAAATGCATCAGAAACACTTGATAAAGTACAGTTATTTTTAAAATAGCGGTTAAGTGTAACAACATGGTGATACGATATAATACACAGTATTTAATTTAGTTAATTTAGGATTTATAAATGTCAATAGCACAAGATAAAATAAAAAAATATGAGAATAGTGATTGCCAACAAGATGATGTGTTTTATCAAGCAATGGAAGAGGTTATATGTTCTATCGCTCCATTATTAGAATCAGATTCTAAGTATAAAAGGTATGCAATACTTGATCGTTTAGTTGTTCCTGATAGAACTATAAAATTTAAAGTAACATGGTTAAATGATGCAAACGAGATACAGGTAAATACTGGTTACCGTGTTCAGTTTAACAATGCACTAGGGCCTTATAAAGGAGGACTGCGTTTTCATCCAACTGTGAATGAGGGGATTTTGAAGTTTTTAGGTTTTGAGCAGATTTTGAAAAACTCTCTAACAGGACTTCCCGTAGGTGGTGGTAAAGGTGGAAGTGACTTTGACCCTAAAGGAAAAAGTGATTTTGAGATTATGAAGTTTTGTTCTGCATTTATGACTGAGCTTCATAAGTATATCGGACCCCGTATTGATGTTCCAGCTGGAGATATCGGTGTTGGTGGACGCGAAATTGGCTTTTTGTTTGGTGAATATAAAAAGATTACGTCTTCATATGAAGGTGTACTCACAGGAAAACCTTTTGTATTTGGAGGCTCACTTATGCGTCCTGAAGCTACAGGTTATGGAGCAGTGTACTTTACTCAGCAGATGCTCGAGATTGAAGGAAAAGAATCTCTTGAAGGAAAAGTATGTACAGTAAGTGGTGCAGGAAATGTAGCCCTTCATGCCATAGAAAAATTACAACAAATAGGTGCAATTCCTGTAAGTTGTACAGATTCTAGAGGAACTTTATATGATTCAAGAGGTGTTGATTTAGCACTTTTAAAAGAGTTAAAGCTTGAACGTCGTGTCTCTTTAGAAGAGTATGTTTTAACACATGAAAGTGCAAAATATATACCTGTCTCAGAGTATCCAGAGCATGCACATGCCGTTTGGGATATCCCATGTTATGCTGCATTTCCTTGTGCTACACAAAATGAGTTAAACGAGATAGATGCACAAAATTTGATAACAAATGGTTGTGAGAGTGTAACAGAAGGTGCAAATATGCCCTCAACACCAGAGGCAATAGCGGCCATTCAATCACATGGTTTATGTTTTGCACCTGCTAAAGCAGCAAATGCAGGGGGTGTAGTTGTAAGTTCATTTGAAATGTCTCAAAATGCAGCGATGAGTCGATGGACTTTTGAAGAAGTTGATGAAAAACTTAAACTAAATATGCAACAGATTTGTACTCGTGTAGCACTTACTGCTAAAGACTACGGCGTGGAAGGAAACTATGTTGATGGTGCAAATATCGCGGGATTTAAAAAAGTGGCTGATGCTATGATCGCTGAAGGTATATAATGCATTTTTTAAAGTTTTTAATTCTTTCTTCACTTTTTAGTCTTTATTCATTTGCTGGAAATATCACTTATACTCCCACTGCTTTAGCTCAGATGAATATAGTTGAACGAATGAATGAGAGTAATGCTACACAAGAGAGCATAGAATCTTTACTTCAAGAGCAAAACAGTTTGTATGAAAAATCTGTAAACACAACTATGTCAAATAAAAATAGAGTTGTCAAGAATACACAACTGTATGAAGATGAGATATTCTCACTCAAGAAAGTAAAGCAAATTAACATACGTGCAGGAAATAAATTTGCCGTTTTACGTGATGAAGTTGCTTTGAAAATTTATCTTGTTTTACGTAGTCAAAACAGAATGTTAAAGGCAGTGCTACTTGCTTTGGATTCTAATAGTATTGAAGAGTATGAAGAAAAACTTAATACTATTGTTGGCTCAAACCAGCAAGAGGTACAAGAGTATTTTAAAAAAGACTATATAGCAATTTTAAACTTGGACACTCAGAGTAAAATTTTAGCAATTACAAAAGAAAATATACATGAATTGTCTATTTTACAAAGTGTTAATGCTGATTTAGTTGGTTATATCTATAAGTTCAGTGCAAAAATGTATAGGTTAAATAAATATTCAAAATATCATCTTATCTCTATAGCTATTTATATTAATTCTTTATCCTTAGTAGAAGCAATTAATCCTGTATTAGGCTTATATGGTTTAAGTGTGATTAAACTTATATTTATGGCACTGCTAATCCTCATAATATACTTCTTTAGAAAAGTAGTATATGTCTCGTTAGAACATTATATTTTTAAAGTGGAATTACTCCAAGCATATTCTAGGGAGATATCCCAAACCATTAGAGGGCCACTAGAATCACTTATAATTATCATAAATATAAATATGCTTATTTATGTTTATCTTGATTTTAGTTCGATAGATGTAGTCTCACGTTTTTTTAATATCATATATGGTTTTTTCTTCACACTACTTCTTTATAAAATTGTAAATACTGTGGCGAAAATCAAACTGAGTCGAGCAACAAGTGAAAAAGGGAATATTAAAAACGATTTAATAAATGTCGGAATCAAAATAATCAATTTCATTATTTTAATGATAGGTCTTTTAATTATGCTCTTTTTTGCAGGAGTAAACCTTACAGCAGTTCTCTCTGGTCTTGGTATTGGTGGTTTCGCGGTTGCATTTGCTGCAAAAGATACAATTAGTAACTTTTTTGGAACACTCTCTATCCTCTTCTCAGATGTCTTTTCTCAAGGTGACTGGATAGAGATAGATGGACATCAAGGAGTGGTAGTAGAAATAGGTCTTCGTGTAACAACAATAAGAACTTTTGACAATGCACTCATAGCAATTCCAAATGGAACTTTTGCTTCTAAAGATGTGAAAAATTGGGATAAACGTATACTCGGTCGTCGAATTAAAATGCATATAGGTGTGAAGTATGATTCTAAAAGTGAAGATATAAAATCTGCGATACAAGAGATACGAATAATGCTAGACAAACACACGGGTATAGCAACAAAAGCGACGAAATACTCACATCATAATGAGAAATCGCATACTGCAAAACTTGTTTCAAAAGATGACCTTGAAGGTGTAAAAAATAATCTCTTAGTCTATCTTGATAATTTTGGGGACTCAAGTATTAATATATTAATTTATTGTTTTTCTAAGTCGGTACAATGGGGAGATTGGCTTGATACTAAAGAAGATGTTATGCATAAAATTATGGCTATTTTAGAAACTAATAATTTAGAATTTGCTTTTCCATCACTCTCTATTTATAATGAAAAATAGAGGAGTTCAAAAAGAGCATAAAGCTAGTTTCAGTCTATTTGGATAAAATCTTTGTAAAATTCCATATAAAGAATATTTATGCAACAAACTGAATCAAGAATAAACCTTTATGCACTTCTCTCTCGCATCATGCTCCAAGAGTTAGATGTAAAGATGTTACAGATGATAAAAAAAGATGAAAATATTTTAGACTTTTTCCCAACTTTAAAAGAGTGGGCACCACTTACAGAGTTAGATGAGCAAAAACTTTTAGAAGAAGTTATCAACCCTGACTTTGTAAACCTCTCCGTACTTCACCTTATTCCATATGAGACTTTTTATACAAGAGATGATCAAATGATTGAGACTGGTGGTGCAAACCCTGTTACTGACATCTACTCTGCTTATGACTTTATGGTTGACTATGAAGTGGCTCGGACACTCTCATCTGATCATATCGGTGTTGAGTTAGAGTTTATGCATCACCTAGCAAATGCAGAACTTCAAGCACTTAAGGATGATAATGAAAATGCCGTTAAAGAGTTAAGAGAAACGCAACATGAGTTCTTAAATAAACACCTTTTACAGTGGGCTCCAATGTACCTTATAAACATGAAGTATGAGGCAAGAACACCACTTTATTATGATGCTGCAGAAATGGCACTAGAGTTTATGCTGAGTGATAATGAGTACTTAACAAGTGAGATTAGTGCATAAATGTTACAGTTAAACGCAGGACTATGTGTACGCTCGCTTAGTGTAGAGAGTGAATGTAATAAGTGTGAGTTAGTATGCCCTACAACAGCTATCGCTATTGGAGAGAGTAATCTTCCTGCTATTAATTTCTCAGAGTGTGTAACCTGTGGTGCTTGTACGGCAATATGTCCAAGTGAAGCACTGACACTTGATGAGTTTGATGCAACAAACTTCTTTTTTGACTTTGTTGAAGATAAAGAAAACCTTCTATCTTGTCGTAAAAATGTTCCCTGTATATCTGCTCTAAGTATTGAGCATATCATCTCTTTAGCAGTGCTAAAAAAAGAGATTGTTTTTGATATGGGGTATTGTGGAGACTGTGACATTGCTCACACTTGTCATACCCAGATACTTAAAAACTATGAAGAAGCGACTTATCTTTTAGAAGCTATGGAAAATGAAGCAGTCATAAAGTTAGAGAATATTTGTTACGAAGATGAGTCAAAAAACTCAAATCGTCGAGACTTTTTAAATGCAGCCAACCTTAAAACTGTTGGTAAAGTCAAAAAGAGTTTTGAAGATGAAGTACAAAAAGCGAGTGATGAACTCACAGAGCATACTTTAGAAAAAACAGATATAGCACTGCTTAGAAGAAAAACAATTCCTAATCGCCGTAAGATATTTTTTACAGCGATTAAAAGAGTTGAGACACCTTCACAGTTTCATGTAGTTGATGCAAGAGAGGTGAGTTTTACTTCTCAAAAACTTATGGATGAGGAAGCATGTACAGCATGCCAAATGTGTTACCGAGTTTGTCCAACTGGTGCATTAGTCTCAGATAGAAAAAACTCAAAGATTGATTTTGATCCATTTTTGTGTATCAAATGTCATATCTGTCATGATGTATGTGAGCCAAATGCGATTACACTAGCAGACTCTTATCATGTAAAAGAGTTTTTTGAGCCAAAAGTACAAAACCTGATGAGTTTTAATGTCCGTCGTTGTGATGAATGTGATGCTTTTTTTAGTACAAATACTGCAGATAAAATGTGTTATAGATGTAAATGTGAAGAGGAAGAAGCAAGAGAGCTTTGGGGTATCACAGATGATATGTAAAAAGGGGCAAATACTATGATGAATGATGACAACCAGATTTCTCGCCAAACAAAACTTTTTGGTTTTATTGGTGTAGAGGCTGGAGTAAGTAGATTCTCAGCGATTATGAACAAGAAGTTCAAAACTAATGATGATGATACTATGATAATACCGATGAATATTCGTGAGGATGATTTTTACTTTACAGTGAGTAATATGAAAAAATCACAAGTAAATGGTGCTGTGATATCAAGTGAGTTTGTTACTACTGTTGTTGATATACTTGATAACTCATCTGAGATGGTTAAACGAAGTGGAATGTGTGACATTTTATATCGTGAGGGTGAGACACTTCGTGGAGATATCTTTAGTGTAAGAGTTTTAACTGAGCATCTAAAAGATATGAATGTAAATAAAATCGCTATCATCGGAATAAACCATTATGCAAAAGCATTTTCACTTTTATCATGTGGTTTTAATGTGAGTTATTTTAATGATTCACTTGAAGAGTTAATGGCGTTTACTCAAGAGTTAGACTTAAAGGATGCAGATATTAATAGAATAGCGAATAATATAGCTATTGATTTTTCAGACTTTGATCTAGTACTTGATTTTTCTAATCTTGCATCTTTAAGTATGATAGAAAAACTACCAAAACTTTCAATGGATATGAAAAATAATAAACAGTTCTCTGTTTTAAAAAACAGAGCCTTAGAGTTAAATGCAGAGTATGTAAGTTATGATGGAATTATCGAAAAACTAACAGCAAGTGCATATATAGAAATTAAAAAATAGAGGAGATAGAGAATATGAATGAAGATTTAAGTGATTTAAGAGCAGAGTTTGATAAGTTTGTAAAAGAAGAGTGTGCTATCGGTGAAGATGGACAGATAAAACAAAATAAAGATGGTGGTGATCAAGTTGATGATGAGCCAGCTCCTCAGTTTGTTGATGCACTTACAGAGAGACTTCTTGCACCTGCTATTAGCGGAGTGTACCTCTCTCGTATAGATATCAAACGTGTGGCTGAAGCTATTGATGAGTCTATTCCCATCAAAGAGCGCACAAAGATGGTAAGAGCACTTTTCCGTCATACAACAAGAAAAGAGTATCTTAGTGATGCATTTACTGAGATAACAAAACATATAAATGGTCGTATTTTAATTTATACAGAACTCGGAGATGTTTTTCCTGCTTCAAAGTCTATTTTTGATGAAAATATAAGTAAAGCAAATAAAATGGCTAAAATGTTTGAGACTATCATAGAAGATTTTGAAGAGATTGAACCTTCTTCTGATCCATTAATGGTATAATAGTTACTTAATGTTAGATAATACTAAACGAGCAAATATTAAACAGGGTAATTCTGTTGCGATTGTTTTAAAACAAGACCAAGATACAGGACGTTTAACTGATGGTATTGTTCGTGATCTTTTAACCAAATCATCTTCTCATCCTCATGGGATAAAAGTAAGACTAATGAGTGGTGAAGTAGGGCGGATTAAAGAAATATACTAACTAAAAAGGTATTTCTATGAAAAAACGCACAAAAATTTTAGCTACTGTTGGACCTGCCTCTGACTCTTTAGAGATGTTAGTAAAGCTCATAAACGCAGGTGTCAATGTCTTTAGACTTAACTTCTCCCATGGAACGCACTCTCAACACCTTATAGTTTTAAATCGTATTCGTGAAGCTATGAAAGTTACGGGTTTAGTCGTAGGCATACTTCAAGATATAAGTGGTCCTAAAATCCGTATTGGCGAGCTCAAAGGTGATTTCTCTTTAGAAGAAAATGACACTCTTATCTTTAGTGCCCAAGAGATAGTAGGTGAACAGCTTTCAAACTCTAGCTATCAAGTGAGTATAAATTACCCCCAAGTTTTAAAGCAATTAAATGTAGATGATTATATATATCTTTATGATGGAATTATCCGTACAAAAGTTATAGAAGTTGATGAAGTACATGTAAAGGTACAAGTAGAGAACCGTGGCATACTTTCTTCAAAAAAAGGTGTTAACTTTCCAAATACTAGACTCGGTGTAGATGTACTAACAAGTAAAGATAAAAAAGATATAGAGTGGGGTGTAAAAAATGGGGTAGACTTTATGGCTATCTCTTTTGTTCAGACTGCACAAGATATGCAAAATGCTAGAGCCATAGTAAAGAGTCATGGTGGCACACAAAAACTTATTGCTAAGATAGAGAAATTTGATGCTATTGAGAATATAGATGCAATAATAGAAGCGAGTGATGGTCTAATGGTTGCTCGTGGTGACCTGGGTATAGAAGTTCCATACTATGAGGTACCTAACCTTCAAAAGATGCTTATTCATAAAGCAAACGCAGCAAGTATTCCTGTAATAACCGCAACTCAAATGCTTTTATCAATGACAAAAAATGAGAGAGCAACACGAGCTGAGATAAGCGATATTGCCAATGCAGTTATGGATGGAACTGATGCAGTTATGCTCTCAGAAGAGAGTGCAGTAGGTGAGCATCCTGTACTTGCAGTTGAGACAATGTCAAATACAATTGTAGAAACAGAAAAACTCTATAAATACTACCGCTATGCAGGATATACAAACAAGGATATGGGTGATACGATAAGCGAGTCAGCAGTGAGACTTGCAAGTGATGTAGATGCAAAAGGTATTTTTGCTATAACTTCTTCAGGTTCTAGTGTTCAAAAGCTGACACGTTATAAACCAAAAAAGACTATTTATGCCATAACACATAATGAACAAGTACGAGGACAGATGAGTCTTGTATGGGGTGTAATACCTTTAATGTCAGTAAGAGAAGAGTCTTTAGAACATGTTGTAAATTCATTTATGAAACGAGGTTTACAAGAGGGGTCTATAAAAAAAGAGAACTCTTATATACTCACAGCAGGAGACCCTATTGGTAAAGCGGGCTCTACAAATATGATACGAGTTATATTAAGTGCTGATATGCAACACTTTAGTTAAACTAATAATCCTGAAAAATAGAGGTAGCCTTGCCAAAGAGCAGCAGTAGAAATACCAGCTGCCACTCCTGCTATTATATCATCACCCATAACACCAACACCACCTTTAGCTTCTCGATCGATACGACCAATGATAGAGGGTTTTGTGATGTCAAAGTATCTAAAAAGTACAAAGGCTAAAAGAGATTGGATTAAAAAACCATTTTCTAGATTAGTTACTTCATTGATTCCAACACCAAGTGCGGGTGCGATACTTAAGGCAATCCACATTCCCACAAGTTCATCTATAACAATATTTTGAGAGTCATGAGTTTTACTTAGCTCTTCGTACTTGTTAATAGCTTTAATTGCTATGAGAGTAATAAGTATAGTTGCTAAAAAGAGAGTGTTTGTATCAAAGTAGATAAGTATAAGCATACCAAGAGGTAAAGAAACTAATGTTCCCACTGTTCCAGGTGCTTTTGGTGCAAGTCCACTATATCCAAGTGTTAGAAAAAACCAGTTCATAGTTGTCCTTATGTGAGAGAAGAAGTTTGGTAAAGCTTCATAAGTTCAAGATAAAAATCTTTTTCAGTATGTTCTTCAAGTAAGCCTTTTGTAGCAAAGGTATCATAGTATAGTTTTTCTAAGTTTTTAAATCTATCAGGATAAAGTTTTGAAAGTAAAAATGAACTTATCTCTTTTCTCACAAGAACGGCAGGAGGCAAAAGCCCCGCTTCAAGAAGCTGAAGGATTGAATCTGAATGATAAGAAATTTGATGGTGCTGTCCATGAGGACAAGTGTTTTTACTCACAAGTGTTGTACACTGATCGCAGTAGACATATTCACTCGCAATTTGAATCTCGATATCTATACCAACAACACGGTCAACAATAGACTTGTTTGAGTTACAATCATAAAACATTCCAAGTCCAGCATGGTTACGACCAACAGTGAGTCTATCACAACCATAGTTACTTGCAACAATAGCATCAAGAATGATTTCATTATAACCTGCAAAGATATAGCTATTTTCTAAAGGAACAACAATAACACGGTTTTTTGGTAAAAAGTTGTTGAGATAGTATTCTAAAGCCTCTTTTCTAATCTCATAACTTATGTTTGCACTATCATAAGGTTTAAGTAGAAAAATTACAAGTAAATCAGTGCTATCAAGAGTTTGACGGATAAGACGTTCATGCCCACGGTGTAGTGGATTTGCTGCCATTACTAAAGAGCTTGTATGTTTAGCATCAACTCTTTTTTTGGCATTTAAAATATCAATTTTACCCTTGTTAGGTGTTGTCTTAGTAAGTGTGTATTTTCCACTTAAGGCCCATGAACCGAGTCTTTTCATTGTAGCTTGAACACCGGGGTGGCTTAAGTCATCAGTACCGTAAATATGTTTTACTCTTTCATGGGGGTCTATTTGAAATGTCTCGTCTACATGTAAGACTGCAAATTCTTCTCCACAAGAGAGTAAAATGATATCTTCGCCAACTTTTAAAGAGCTGATTATCTCTTCATTTTTTTTACCAGATGGTGCTAGTATAAAAGGAAAAGGAAATGATTTACCATCTATAAGTCCCGTTTCTAGAACTTGTTTAGACTCTGCTTCGCACATGAGTTTTGTAACAGGTGAAAGAAGACCATCTGCAACAAGCTCTAGTACTGAGGCCGCTTCTTTATCTATAAAAAGTGTTTTATTTTTTCTTGATGATGTCATATTTTTTACGTTTTTCCCATAAGCTTTTACGACTTATACCGAGTTTTTTTGAAAGTTCTGTATCTGGGTATTTGTCTTGATAGTTACGTACTATAAATTTTACATAATCTTCGATAGGTAAAATCTCACCCTTATCAAAGACATTATTTTCATTTTTGATTTCTAAAATAGGATGTACTACTTCTTCACTATCTATCTTTTCAGTACTTGATATAATAACTTGTTTACCAGCTATAAGGTCACAAAAGTGTTTTTTATCATTTTTCTTGAGCACTTGAAAGTCGATAATATATATAAGAGTGTTTTGTGGTAGAAGTTCAACTTCAGCCAAAGACTTAGAATTACTAAGTGTGATAAAATGTATTGGCAAATCATTTTTTTGTGCATATTCAAAAGCGAAAGCATCAGAATACTTCTGGAAACTTGAACTCACAAAAAGAGGAAGTTCTACTTTATCAAGTGATTTTTCATGTTGTGCATTTAAAAATGTATGCGTAAGATACTTTTCATAAGCAGCAGTACGGCGTTTAAGCTTCTCATAATCTTGATAATGATTTATCTTACGAATAAGCTCTTCTATCATAAAGGGCTTAAGTATGTAGTCCTTAGCCCCTGCAGCAAGAGGTTTAGCAACTGTATCATTACTAATATATGAAATCATAAGTATGATGATAGAACTTTTAAATGTCTCTATCACAGGAATAAAGTCTTGACCATTTATGTTTGTAGAGAGTAATACAACATCATAGTTGTTACTTCTAATCGCATCTTTTGTAGAAGTACACATTTCACAAACATGACCAATTTCACCTAGTTTTGTTGCTATACTCTGTGCTAAATAAACTTCGTTTTCTATAATTAGTATTTTCATATTATCCTATCATCTTCCAGTTAAAATATTTTAAATTTGCATTTGAGGTAACTGCAACACCTTCTTCTCTTCCAACAAATCCGAGTTTTTCAGTTGTTGTTGCTTTAACATTTACTCTGGCTCTATCAATCCCAAGTATTTCAGCAATAACTTCTCTCATCTGAGTCTTGTATTTGCCAATACGGGGCTTTTGTGCCGCGATAGTTATATCTGCATTTATGATTACAAAACCAAAACTGTTTAGTTTTGTAACAACTATCTGAAGTAACTCTTTAGAGTCTATCCCTTTATACTTATCATCATTATCTGGGAAAAGCATACCAATATCACCCATTCCAGCTGCACCTAAAAGTGCATCTATGAGGGAGTGAATCGCTACATCTCCATCACTATGAGCTAAAAAGCCATAATCTGAGTCGATTTTTACTCCACCAAGCCACATTGTACCCTTCGTGTCAAAAGCATGAACATCAAAACCATTACCACTTAAAGTATCACTCGATGGTGCTTCAAGGCAAGGAATACTATTTAAATCCTTGATGTAAGTGATTTTATGGGCATCCTCGTCACCTAAGATAAAAGAACGCTGCCCACCATTGGCGACTATAGCACTACTCTCATCTGTAAACTCTTCATTTGTATCAAGAGCATCTCTTAAAACATCTGCTAAAGAGAGTTGTGGTGTCTGAATTCGCTTAACTTTATCTCTATCTATAGTCTCATTTTCATATACAATAGTATCCGTTACATTGAGGTAGGGGACAATACAGTCACTACTACCTTTATGTGAAACTATTCGCTCTAAAAACTCATCACTAATACATGCACGAGCAATGTCACTTACTAACACATATTTACTCTCAACTGAAGCAAGTGCATTTTTTAAAGATTCTTGTCTTGATGCTCCACCTTTTACAAAAGTGAAATTTGCATAGTTTTTCATAAAAGCTATATCTTCATCAGATGAGACAAGAATTATCTTAACGAATTTTTCTGTTTTTTGGAGTTTTTGTGCTACAAATTGCCACAGTGGCTGGTGATTTATACGTAACCAATGCTTTTTTACACCCATTGAAAAACGGCTAGAACTACCAGCTGATAGTAAGATTAGGGTTAAATCAGACAATAAGTCACTCCAAAATTTAAATGTGTTACGAAATTATACACTCTATAAACTTTTTATATCTTAAGGCAAGACCATTTATACACATATTTGTATAAAATATTTACATAAATGATTAACTTTAGCTTAGATTAACTTTATTTGATTATATTACGATAATTATATAATTTTACTAGGAGATATTATGAGAAGTGCATGGTTAAAAGAACGTGAAAACGACCCAGTTAGAACACAGATGTTTTATGCGAAAAAAGGCATTATTACAGGTGAGATGGAATATATCGCTAAGATTGAAGATTTATCTCCAGAGTTAGTACGTAGTGAGGTTGCTCGTGGACGTATGATTATTCCTGCAAATGTAATGCATGAAACGTTAGAGCCAATGGCTATCGGTATTGCAAGTAAGTGTAAGATTAATGCAAATATCGGTTCATCTGCAATTGCAGCTGATATCGAAGATGAAGTTGAGAAAATGAAAGTTTCTCAAAAATATAAAGCAGATACAGCAATGGACCTTTCAACTGGTGGAGATCTTGATGAAATCCGTAAAGCAGTTATTGGTGCTTCAAAGATTCCTATCGGAACTGTGCCTATTTATCAAATTCTTCATGATGTTGGTAACAAAATCGAAGACCTTACTATAGAAGTAATGTTAGATGTTTTAGAGCGTCAAGCAAAACAAGGTGTTTCTTACTTTACAATTCACGCTGGTTTCCTTTTAGAAACTATGCCAAACATTGCAAAGCGTAAAATGGGTATCGTTTCTCGTGGTGGTTCTTTAATGGCTGCATGGATGATGCATTACCATAGAGAGAATCCTTTTTATACTGCGTTTGATGAAATTTTAGACATCTGTGCTAAGTATGATGTTTCTTTAAGTCTTGGAGATTCACTTCGTCCAGGTTGTTTAGCTGATGCATCTGACGCGGCACAACTAGGTGAGCTTAAAGTTCTTGGAGAGTTAACTCTAAGAGCATGGGAAAAAGATGTTCAAGTTATGATTGAAGGTCCAGGACATGTGCCTATCAACCAAATCGAGCGTAACATGAAGATACAAAGAGAACTTTGTCATGAAGCTCCTTTTTATATTCTTGGCCCCCTAGTTACTGATATCGCAGCTGGATATGATCATATCTCTTCTGCTATCGGTGCAGCTGTTGGTGGATGGCACGGTGCTTCAATGTTATGTTATGTAACACCAAAAGAGCACTTAGGTCTTCCAAACGCGGATGATGTTCGTGAAGGAATCATCGCTTACAAAATTGCGGCTCATGCTGCTGACATTGCTAGAGGTCGTAAAGGTGCTAGAGATGTTGATGATGCTATGAGTGATGCTCGTTATACATTTGACTGGGAAAAGCAGTTTGAACTATCTTTAGATGGCGATAGAGCTCGTGAGTACCATGATGAAACTCTTCCTCAAGATGTATTTAAAGAGGCAGAATTTTGTTCTATGTGTGGACCTAAATTTTGTTCTTACAAAATTACTCAAGAAATTATGGATAATCCTGAAGGAATTCAGAGAATTATTGACGAGTCAAAAGCTAAAGAAGCGGCAGAAGAAGCAGCAGCTGCTCTAGCATAAACTCAAACTTAAGAAAAACAACTTTTTAAATAAGACAATTTTTGTCTTATTTAAATATGCTACTATTCAAAAATCAATTAAAGGAAAATATTTATGACTGAAGAAATTGTTAAAACAGCACTCTCAAAAGTTATGTATCCAGGTTTTACTAAGGATATCGTAACTTTTGGTTTTGTTAAAGATATAAATATTGATGGTACTGCAGTGAGTTTTACTGTAGATATTACATCAAGTGCACCAGAAGTTGCACAGCAAATTAAAGATGAGGCTACTGCCGCACTTAAAGATGCTGGAGCTACTGCTATAAACTGTAACATTCAAGCACCAGTTATGCCTAAAGAGTCTTCATCTCAAGGTAAGAACATTGCACCACAAGTTAAAAACTTCTTGATGGTAAGTTCAGGTAAAGGTGGAGTTGGAAAGTCAACTTCATCAGTAAATATCGCTATTGCTCTTGCAGCACAAGGACTTAAAGTAGGTCTTCTTGACGCAGATATTTATGGTCCAAATATCCCTCGTATGATGGGTTTAAATGGTATCAAACCAGAAGTTACTGGCAACAAAGTTATGCCTCTTAAAGCTTATGGTATCGAAATGATGTCAATGGGTGCACTTATGGATGAAGGTCAAGCTTTAATCTGGCGTGGATCTATGATAATGAAAGCTATTGAGCAATTCTTACGTGACATTTTATGGTCAGAGTTAGATATTCTAGTTATCGATATGCCACCGGGTACTGGTGATGCACAGCTTACTCTTGCTCAGTCTGTACCTGTTACAGCTGGTATTACAGTAACAACACCACAAAGTGTTTCTTTAGATGACTCACGTCGTTCATTAAGCATGTTCAAAAAACTTGATATTCCAGTTGCTGGAGTTATTGAGAATATGAGTGGATTTATCGCTCCTGATACAGGTGTTGAGTACGATATCTTTGGTAAAGGAACATCTGCTCCAATGGCAGAAGAGTTTGATACTAAAGTTATCGCTGAAATTCCAATAGAGCCATCAATCAGAACTGGTGGAGATGAAGGGAAGCCTATTGTTTTTGCTAACCCTACATCAGAGTCTGCTAAGCGTTTTATCGCGGCTGCTGCTTCTATTTGGGCAACAATTGAAGAAATTAATGCTAATGGTGGAGTTGATAACAAAGGCGTTCAGCCTACAACACCTCCAGGTGTATCAGCTTGTTCAACTCCAGCTCCAGCAAAAGAAGCTCCAAAAGCTTCTAGTGATGAGAGTTGTGGAACAGGATGTGGTTGTCATTAATTGATAGCTACTCTTTAACCAATAAAGCCAGTAACTACTTTTTGTAGTTATCGGCTTTTTTTTATGCCAGAAAATCCATTAATTATAAAATTCAAAGAGTGATGAGGAATACTTTAGAAGGACGCAACTAGTGCGTCACTATTTGAACTTTTAGTTAGCGTAACTCTCCACTTTCACTCATCTCTTTTGTGTATTCTACTATTTTATTTCTACCTGTAGTTTTAGCAACATATAGCGCTGTATCAGCAAACTTAATACACTTCCAGATAGTATCACCATCCTCAGGAAATCTTGCCATACCTATACTCATAGTCTTTTTAATAGTCTCTCCATTACCAACTTCAAAGACAAGTGCTCCAAATGCAACATGAACTTTTTGTGCTACTTGTAGAGCACCTTTTTGATCTGCATTATGAAGCATTATTATAAACTCTTCTCCACCATAACGAATCGCTAAATCAGCTTCTCTAATATTATCAAGTAAAACTTTTCCAATTTCTACTATTACTTTATCACCTATATCATGTCCATATGTGTCATTTACCATTTTAAAGAAATCAACATCTAGCATCATTACACTATATGTCTCCTCTGTACGAGTAGCTTGACTCATTAATGTACCTATAAACTCTTCTAAAAACCTTCTATTATAAAGACCTGTCATTGCATCACGAAGTGAGGTGTCTCGAAGTTGAGACATAAGAATCTTACTCTCTATCACAGGTTTAGCAGCTTCAAGATAATTACGTATACTTGATATTTTTGTAGTAATTGCATTTATCTTATCTTCACAATCACTTGTAATAGAAATAGCAATCGAGTTCTCTTCATTGATTGTAAAGGGTATACATGTGTAATAGTCACCATTTGCACTACAGTATTGACAGAGATTAACAAAGTCAGTTGATATAACATCTGTTTTTGTTCTATGAGCACGACAAAGGTCAGCTTTTTTATCTACTTCATCATGACAGATACTAGTCTCTTTCGTTATATATATAAGTTTTCTCGTATTTTTAACTGTATCTATTTCGTAAAAAGCAAAATGCTCTACTTCAAATTTATTTGTGAGGATATCTATAATTCTTGTATACACGACTTCTTTTGAAGCATCTAACTCGATTGTTTTTTTGAATTTATATATATCAGATAATTCACCTATAATTGTTTTTGCTTCATAGAGTGGATCAGCAGAAGCGACACATCCTTGGGGTATAAAGGTTGCAAGATTATACTTTATATCCCCAAAGGTCTCTTGCATCTTTTGAAAGAGGGTGTTGAGTTGTGAAACTATCTGTTTGCCATCTCCACTCACTGTTGTTGTAAATTTATGTGTAAAGTCACCACTATGTGCTTTAGTGATTCCCTCTTGCATATTTGAGAAGAGTTTCATATAAGGTGTAACATAATGGTTAATAAGAATTAAAACTATAATGATAAATATAATGTTAAGCCCGAGAATTTTTAAAATTGTTAAAAATCCAGCACTACGCATATTTGTTATATCAAACTCCATGCTAATGGCACCTAATGTATCACCATTTTTTACATCATGACAGCTTAGACAGTTTGTGCCATCGTTATTCATAGTAGCTTTATAAGGGATAGTGACACGAAGAAGAATTTTATCGGTCATCTCATTAATCTCTGTAAGCATCTCTCCAGTTTTTAAAACTTTTGTGTCTATAGCATCGCGTAATGTTTCACTTCCGAAACCATTGCCATATTGTTTGATAACATTGTCTGATCGAACAATCCATAAAGAATGTACATCATCATAGTTATTAGAAATTTGGTTCAAAAAGTACTGGCGTTTATCCATAATACCATTTACCATGTGTGCAGTAAGTCCATCTTTTACAACGGCAGCAGTCATAGTAGCTTTTTCAACTGCACCTTTTATACTATAATCTCTAAAATTTAAAGAGACATTGATAATAGTTGCACCACCAAGGGCAAGAAGCATTAGTGTTACGATAAAGAGTAATTTAAATTTTGTTTGCATAGTGTCTACTTTGTATTATATTAATCTATCATAATAACAAAGAAACTCTAAATATTAAATGAAATCTAACTTTTATAAGTTGATATTATTCGACTGTCACACTTTTAGCTAAGTTTCGTGGCATATCTACATCATTTCCAAGTCTTACAGAAATTTCTAAAGAAAACACTTGAAGTACAACCATCATCTGAAAAAACTCTAACATATAATCTGAGCACTCATTTATCGGTATAAAATCATCTGCTTTATCAAAGTTTACAGAACTTATCGCACAGATAGTACTATCTCTAGCACTTAACTCTTCTACATTTGATTTTGCTTTTTCATATAAAAGGTGTTGCGGGAGTAGGGCAATAGTAAAAAGCTCAGGATCAGCTAGTGCGATAGGTCCATGTTTCATCTCTCCACTAGGATATCCCTCAGCATGAAGATAAGAAATCTCTTTGAGTTTTAGAGCACCTTCTAATGCAAGTGGATAAAATACATCGCGGCCTATAAAGAAGAAACCATGACCATGAAGGTAGCGTTTAGAAAGTCTTTTTATCTTTTCATGCATCTCATCATCTACTTTGACGATTGATGGTACTTCTCGTAAAAGTTTAATCTGCGAAGCTATATCTTCTGGGGAGAGAGCATTGTTGCGTTTAGCAAGGTAGAGGGACATCATCCAAAATACCGTTACCTGTGTAGCAAATGCTTTAGTCGAAGCAACACCTTTTTCAACACCAGCACGAGTTAAGATACAAGCATCAGCTAAACGCACCATTGATGAGTTGTCTACATTACAGATAACTAATGTTTTAAGACCAGCAGCTTTTGCCATTTTAAGAGTTTCAAGTGTGTCAGCAGTTTCACCACTTTGTGAGATAACTACAAAAAGAGTATCTTTACTCATGATAGGTTGACGGTATCTAAACTCTGAAGCCACCTCAATAGTAGTTTTGATTTTAGCATAACGCTCAAAAAGGTAAGAAGCTGTAAGTGCAGAGTGATAAGAAGTTCCACAAGCACAAAGTTTTATCTCATTTATACCCTCAAGCAGGGCATTGTCAAGTTCATCAAAAAGAACTTCATCATCACAAAGACGACCAAGAAGTGTATCTGCAATAACACTACTCTGCTCATAAATCTCTTTTTCCATAAAAAATCTAAACCCATCTTTTTGAGCAGAGAGTTTATTTGTAGAGAGTTTTGTAAATATTGCTTCTTTTTTGACATTTTCTTTAGTAAATATAGCTAACTCATCTGGTGTTACGTACCCGTAGTCTCCATCTTCAAAGTAGTTTACATCTGTGCATTGCCCTATAAGAGGAGTATCTGAAGAAGCAAAATATTTCTCATTTTCCTCATTTACACCTACAAGCATAGGTGAACCATGTTTTGCAAAAAAGATAGTCTCGTTTTCACCTTTTGTTACAAGAAGTGTGGCATAAGCACCTTGGAGTTGTGAAATTGTTTTTTTAAAAGCTTCAAATGCAGAGTCTGAAGTTTTGAGGTTTTTTTCAAACTGATGGACTATAACTTCTGTGTCGGTTTGACTTAAAAAAATAACGCCATCTGCTATAAGTTCTTTTTTTAACTCAGTATAGTTTTCAATGATACCATTATGAACAACATAAGATTCGTCTCCTACATGAGGATGTGCATTAAGTTCAGTCGGTTTACCATGAGTAGCCCATCGTGTATGACCAATTCCTATAGAAAAGTTTTGGGTTACAAAGTCTTTTGTTTTTTCTTCTAGCTTAACAAGTTTTCCAATAGCTTTAAAACTGTCAAATTTACCGTTTTGAAGTACAGCAATTCCCGCAGAATCATACCCACGATATTCTAACTCTTTAAGTCCACTTAATAGTATCTCTTTAGAGTTCTTTTTTCCTAAGTAACCAACAATTCCGCACATATAAATTCCTCATTTTTTTAAGTAGTTAACATCTCATAAATTAATTCAGCATTATTGCATATATCATTGCTTTTGTCCATTAAAAAGCTATCTCTTACCTTGTATTTGCTTGAGTGTATCTTTGCGGTAACAATATTTATATTTAATACATCAAAACAGTGCATAACATAAGCGAGTAGTCCTCTTTGGTTTTTTGTATGTATTAATATTTCTGCATGTGTTAAAGAATGCTCAAAATCTATACTGATTTCTTCTCTTTTTATCACTACATTTTTAAGTTTAGTCTCTTTACTCATATCAAACGCAGCATCTATTTTATCTTCTACTAAAGAGAGTTCACTCTCATCTACTCTTTGAATAAATTCTATTTTAAAATACTTAATCTCATCAAAGAGAGTAAATATTTCCATACTTGCAACACTAATATGTGAAAGTGATGCAAGTAAAAATCCAAGGTTAAGTGGAGTCCTTCTATAAATCTCAATAGTTAAAGAGTTTTTATTTTTGAGTGTAAAACTATACTCTTTAGTCTCTTTCGCTTTTTGTGCAACTTCAATAATATTTTGAGGGGAGCGTTTAAAAAAGAAAAGGTTTGACTCGATGTGCAGTATCTTTTTTTGTAGAGTCCGTGGTAGTTGTTTAAATCCTAGAAGATTTTGAACACGTTTCTCAATTGTAAGTCGTTTTTTTGCATCGGTAATTCTATGTCTGTTTTGAGCAACTTCTAAGGCACTTTGGTATAAATCGCCTAAAAGTTTAGAGTTAAAAGAGTTATATGTCCCACCTCCAACTCCATTTATATCAGCATAGGTAAGCACATATAGCATATTGAGGTTTTTAATATCTCCAACCTTGGACATAAACTTATATAGTGTCTTTTCATTGTAGATATTTTCTTTAAACGCAACATTACTCATAAGAATATGATGTTTTACAAGGACAACAGCACGCTCTTGCATCTCTTGACTCATGTTCATCTGACGAAGAAAAGGCAGGATGAGTTTAGCTCCAACTTCAGAGTGGTCTTGTTTTCGCCCCTTTCCTGTATCGTGAAAGAGTGTCGTGATTTTTACAATAAGTTTTTCATCATCGCTGAGTGTATTATGAAGTGCTTGGATAAAAGGTTCTTTAATGTCTTCAAGTGCTTTAATGCATTCAACTGAATGTATATCTACAGGATAATGATGATAGCCATCAAACTGGGGCATATGGCGTACTTTTCTAAAGTTACCAAAGAGTTCATGAAGAATCCCTGCATCATAAAAAAGCTTTAAAAAGTAGTATGTATAGTCTCTACTAAGTAGCTGTTTAAGTAAGGAATAGGTACTTTTACTGAGTGGATGTGAAATCTTAGAGTAAGTGAGGCTCGATAATACTCCCGAGTCAAACTTATAGTTTTTATCTTCAAGAGAAAGGAGTAGTTCTAAGAGTTGTGTACTATCGTTAATAGTATGATTATATGAAATATATGCACGACCATTAAATTCATACAGGCCTTTTCTTATACGCCCAAGACGGAGCTTAGATATCATTTCTATATCATAAAGATAAGGACGAATCATCTTTTTTGTAAATATACGAGTAAAGTTGTCTATTCTCCATCCCGCAGCTATAACCTTAGTTGCAAGTTTTATCTGGTCATTAAAGCCAAGCATCTTTGCAACACTAGGAATGTACTCTAAACGCAGGGTGTCTTCTTGTTTGTTTGTGATGAGATGTAGGGCACTTCTGACTCTAAACATTAACTCTAAGGCAATTCTATACTCTTTATAGGATTCTTCACTATAAACGGCTCCAACAAGCTCTTTAATATTATCAATGCCGTAAATAGTATGGGCAATCCAAAAAAGAAGTTGTGTATCACGAAGACCGCCAACACTCTCTTTGATATTAGGCTCCATAGAGACAGGGTACTTCTTCCTTCGGACTTGAGCCTCTTGTACTTTAGCAATTAAAAACTCTTTTTTATCATGTAAGCGGATACGAGTGAGTTGGCGCTGTGTCTCTTGCCAAGTAAAAGGGGAACCAATTATGAGTCGTGACTCCATTAAAGATGTCCGTATAGTTAAGTCTTCATTTGCAGCACGAAAAAGATCGTGTGTCTCATGTACACGGTGACCGAGTTTTAGTCCTGAGTCAAGAGCGAGATAAAAAAGTTTTTCTATTATGAGTTTAGTATTGTAACCCTCAACATCTTGATAAACTATAAGTAGGTCAATATCACTATGCACACAAAGTTGTTCCCGACCATAACTCCCAAGTGCTACGATAGCAATCGGAATAGAACTTCTCATAGGAATATAGTCACCAAAAAGACGGCGAAGAACAGTTTTATACATAAGCGACATTATGGAGTCTAGTTTTTTTGTATGAAGAACTAAAAAGTCTTTTCCTTGATTTTTTTCAAACAAAATAGGTAGTGATTCTTTATACTCATGAATATAGCGTTTAAAGAGTTTACTAAGCTCAAAGTCAGTTCCATTAGTATCTATAATATCTTCTATCTCAAGGGGTAGGTTCATGTCTTTCTCGTATAAAATTTTTACCTATTATAGTGTAGTTATTTTAAACACGATATAATTTTATCAATTTAACTAATAAGATATATAGGAAAATAATTATGACAATAACAAAAAGTGTAACATTTATAGCAAAAAAAGGTAGTGAAGCAAAAATGAAAGAGCTTTTAACTGCAATGGTAATACCAAGTAAAGCAGAAATAGGGTGTCTTTTTTATGAAATATGTCAGTATATTAATGAACCACAGAGATTTATGGCTGTTGAGACATGGGAAAATGAAACTGCACTTGACGGACATAAGGCATCAGCACATTATAAAGTATATAAGTCAAGTTATGAGCCATACTGTGATGATAAGTATAGTGATGAATTAGAAGTTTTAGGGTAAGAAATGAATAACTTATATGATGTAAAAAAAGCTGAAATTTGTGAAAGTGATTTAGACCTTAGAGTATATACTTCAAATCTCTTAGGACAAAGTGATGAGTTAGTTCTTCATGGTGGTGGAAACACTTCTGTTAAAACTACTATAGATGGCGAAGAGATACTTCTTGTTAAGGGTAGTGGTTGGGACTTAGTAAGTATAGAAGCTGAGGGTTTTGCTCCTGTAAAGATGAAGATTCTTTTAGAGATGGCTGCATTAGATACTTTAAGTGATAGTGATATGGTAAGTGGACAAAAGGCGGCAATGATAGATAAAACTGCTCCAAACCCTTCTGTTGAAGCTATTCTTCATGCACTTATCCCTTACAAGTTTGTTGATCATACACATGCTGATGCAGTTGTGACTATTTCAAATTCTGAGAATGGTTTGGAAGACATTAAAAAAGTCTTTCCAAACTTTTTAGTTATTGATTATGTTATGCCTGGATTTATTTTAGCACATACTATCTATGAAATTACAAAAGATTTAGACTGGTCTAGTATAGATGGAATCATCTTGCATAACCATGGTATCTTTACTTTTGATAATGATGCTAGAGAGTCATATGAAAAAATGATAGAGGCAGTTTCTCAAGCAGAGGTGTTTTTAGCACAAAATGCGACACTTCACATAGCGAGTACTTATGAGTCTAGTAAATGTGATATGCAAAAGATTGTATCTGTCATCTCAAAACTTAAAGGGTATAAAGTTTCTTTAAATATCAATCAATCTGCATTAGCAAGTCACTATGCTTCACATGAAAACTTACGTGAGTTTGCAAGTCGTGGAGTACTTACGCCAGAGCATATTATACGAACTAAGCGTTTACCTTTAATCATGGAGGACACTTATTTAGAAGCTGGACTTGAGAGATACATGAAAGAGTATGAAGCATATTTTAAAGAATTTGCAAAAGATGAAGTGATGTTAAATGCTGCACCAAATTATATGGTTATTAAAAATATAGCAGTTATTAGTTTTGGTAAAACATCAAAGGCAGCCGCTATTGTAAATGACATAGTAGAGCATACAATGAAAGCTGTACTTCAGGCTGATAAACTTGGTGGATACAAGAGTATAAGTGTAGCAGATAGTTTTGCTATGGAATACTGGGAGTTAGAACAAGCTAAACTAAAAAAATAGGCTCTTGACTCTATTCACATCATTACGCCTACATAAAAGGTCTTTGAGAGGACAAATCCTCCCTTCGGTCTGGGCCTCTAAAAGACCTTTTATTTCGGCTTCACTTTCGAACACCATCAATACTTGAAGAAATAATACTAAAATGGATTGGACTATGAATCAACAAAAATACTTAATGGCAATAGACGCAGGAACAGGAAGTGTTCGTGCTGTTATCTTTGATACTAAGGGTAATCAAATATCAGTATCTCAAGCTGAATGGACACACTTAGAAGAAGAGGGTGTAACGAACTCTATGAGTTTTGATTTTGAGTCAAACTGGGAACTAGTTTGTGCTTGTATAAAAGAGTCTATTCTAAACGCAGGTATAAATGCAGAAGACATTTTAGGACTTAGTGCTACAAGTATGCGTGAGGGTATAGTTCTTTATGATGAAAATGGAAAAGAACTTTGGGCTGTTGCAAATGTTGATGCTCGTGCTAGCGATGAGGTAAGATACTTAAAAGATAATTTTGAAGGTATAGAAGAAGAGTTTTATGCTAGTAGTGGACAGACTTTCGCACTTGGGGCATTGCCTCGTATAATGTGGCTTAAGAATAATCGTCCTAATTTGTATGAGAGAGTTGCAAATATCTCTATGATAGGGGATTGGATTTTAGCCAAACTCTCTGGTGTTATTGCCACTGACCCTAGCAATGGTGGGACAACTGGTGTTTTTTCTTTGTCTAAACGCAGTTGGGATAAAGAGATGGCTACAAAAGTCGGTCTTAAAGATGATATTTTTCCTAGTGTTTTAGAAGTTGGAGAAGTTATGGGGACTGTGTCGGAGAAAGCTGCTTCTGAAACAAGTTTAAGTACTTTGACAAAAGTCGTTATGGGTGGTGGTGATGTACAACTCGGTTCAGCTGGACTTGGTGTTGTTGAAGCTGGAGATGTTGCAGTCCTCGGTGGTTCTTTTTGGCAACAAGTTGTAAACATACCTAAAAATACAAAACCTCCAAAAGATATGGGTATTCGTGTTAATCCTCATGTAATTGATTCACTTTCTCAAGCAGAAGGTATAACTTTCTTTAGTGGTTTAGTTATGCGTTGGTTTCGAGATGCATTTTGTGATATGGAAAAAATTGAAGCAGACAAAAGAGGTATGGATGTTTATACTCTTTTAGAAGAAAAAGCAAGAAAAGTACCTATTGGTTCTTATGACATAATGCCGATATTTTCTGACACTATGAAATATGGAAAGTGGTACCATGCAGCTCCTAGTTTTTTAAATTTAAATATAGACGCCAATATCTGTAACCGTGCGAGTATGTTTAGAAGTTTAGAAGAAAATGCAGCTATAGTCTCGAGTATAAATTTAGAAAAGATTAAAGAGTTCAGTGGGATTGAGATAGAAGAGATAGTTTTTGCAGGTGGGGCTAGTCGTGGAGCATTATGGTCACAAATATTAGCTGATGTGACAGGGTATAGGGTTAAAATACCTAAGGTAACTGAAGCGACTGCATTAGGTGCTGCTATGGCTGCTGGAGTTGGTTGTGGGATATATAAAGACTTAGTGAGTGCGGCAAAAGAGTTAGTGGTTTGGGATAAAACTTATGAGCCAAATATGAAAAATAAAAAAATATATGATGCTATAAAAGTAAAATGGCAAAAAGCATATGAAACACAGTTAAAACTTGTAGATGAGAAGATCACTACAAGTATGTGGAAAGCACCGGGATTATAAAATGGAATACACAGTTTTTTTAGACATCATCGGAACTATTGCATTTAGTTTCTCTGGATACATTTTAGCAGCAAAAGCAAGGTATGATATTTTAGGTATTCTTGTTGTTGCATTTATAACGGCTTTTGGTGGTGGTGTTGTGAGAGATTTACTTACAAATAGAGTACCATTTATCTTTCATGAGACCTATCCGATAAGTATAGTTTTAGTAACTGTTGTTATCGCTTATCTTCTTAAACTGCACAAACATACACATTTGACTGATAATATGGTTTTTCATATAAGCGATAGTATTGGTTTAAGTATGTTTGCTTTTACTGGTGCAGTTGTTGCTTTAGAGGCAGATTTTAATCTTGCTGGTGTTGTATTTTTATCTTTTTTGACAGCAGTTGGTGGAGGAATTATTCGTGATATGCTTATGAATAAAGTCCCTTTCGTTTTAACAAATGATTTTTATGGAACTATAGCAATCTTACTTGGATTTTCAATATGGTTTATCGATAGTTTCTTTACTCTTAACACCATAGTCTCTATTGTCCTACTTGTAGTAGGGACGCTTATGAGACTTTTAGCTATTAAGTACCAATGGAAACTACCAAAACTGATTTAGAGCTAATCAGCTTTTGGGAGCCCAAACTTTTGTGTAACCATCTCTCCATCTTCGTTAAAGAAAAGATAATAAAGCATATCTTTTTTCACACTCATTCCTGCTAAAAATCGTAATGCAAGATTAGCTTGAAGCGATGCTATATGCATAACAATAGGAGCTGCAATTCCAGCTGGTGTTTTTGTCACAATTTTAAAAGCATCATTAAAAGATGACTCATCTATAAAACAAACTTGACCATGAAAAGCTTCAACACTTCCATATAACCATGGCATATTGATCTTTTTAGCATAAGTATTGATATCTCCACGAGTTGGTAGGTTATCAGTAGCATCTATGATTAAATCAACTTCTATGTTCTTCTCACTCCAAGTCTTAAAGTCACACTCATGAGCAATAGCTTTTGCATAAGGGCATCTTGCTTCAATAGTGGCTGCGTTTATAACAGCTTTATTTTTCCCCTCATCACCCATAGTAAAAGCAATTTGACGATGGATGTTATGTAGACTTACTTCATCAAAGTCTATCATGTGAATCTCACCAATACCACTAGCACCAAGTGCAAACGCAAGAGAAGAGCCTAAACCTCCAGCCCCAACTATTGCTATTTTTTTTGATTGAAGTGATTTTTGTGTCTCTTCGCCCCAAAGTTGTACTTGTCTGTGAAAATATTGCATCATGATTTTATCCTTTTATTTATTGCATCTTTAAAGCCCCAAGCTCGTCGTGCCCCAACTACTTCAGTATGAGACATATCAACTATCATTAGCTCTTCTTTATTGCCTAAGTGAGAGAGTATCTCACCATGAGGTGAGGCAAGAACAGAGTCTCCATAAAACTTCCATGAAAATTCTTTATCTTGATACTCACCTATTCTATTCGCTCGTAATACATAACAGTTATTTGTAAAAGCACGAGAGCTAATTAATGCTTTCCATCTCTCATAAGACTCAAAAGTTGCTACACTTGGAACTAAAATGGCATCAACTTTTTTTTCCTTAAGCGATTGAAATATCTCATCAAAGTGTAGCTCAAAACCACTTATAACACCAAATTTAAAGCCATCAATTTTAAATATCATTGGTGTTTGTATACTATCTATCATATTGGAGAAAAATTTCTCTTCATTCCAATGAGTATAGTTTATCAGAATTTGCTGTTGGTAGTAAGAAGTAGAAAAGGGTGAAAACTTTGCGATTGTTTTATAAAGCTCATTTTTTTTGACTATTATAAGTGGAGCTATTATTGTCATAGAGTAAGTTGATGATAACTCTTTGAGTACTTTTATCTGATGGCTGGCCTGCTCTTTTATCATACTAAGAGACATGTTTTGGAGTTCTTTAAAAAATGGGTTTAGGACATACTCACCTAGGAGTAAAACCTTTACACCTTTTTTATGGGCTACACGGATATTATTATAGAGTTTTGTGGAACTCATTCCTTGTGCGTTTAACTGAAGAACAGCTGCTCTCATTTAAGATACTTTAATTTCTTGGATTTTTATCTTGGCGTCTTGGAGAATTTTTTGTGCATCTTGAAGTTCTTTCATACCACTCTCATACGCTTTCACACTATTTTGAAGAGTAATCTCAGGGCTCATAAGTGTTTCTAATGTTTTTTTTGCATTCTCTAGTTTTGTTTCAAAGTCTGTTTTAGCCATTGAGTATATCCTTTATATAAGTGTCAAATTTATCAAGTTCTACAAGAAATGCATCATGTCCGTAGTCACTGTCTATATCTATGTACGTATGATTTGTATTTCCAACTTCACTAAGCTCTTGTGCTAACTCTTTCATCTCAAAGTTTTTAAAAAGTCCATCATTTTTAAAACTAATGAGGTGCAGGTTCGCTGTCACTCGTTTTAGTGCTTCCCCCAGAGAATCAAAACCACGCCCAAGGTCATAAATATTTATAGCCTTAGTAATGTAAAGATATGCAAGTGGGTCAAACCATTTTGTAAAGTTATAACCATTATACTCTAAGTAAGACTCTACTTGAAATTTTCCAAAAAGCTCATAAAGTCCATCTGTAAGTTTATACTCTCGACCAAACTTTTCGCGCATTGACTCATGTGAAAGAAAACTTATATGTCCAGCCATACGACCAACAGCCATACCAGATAAACCCTGCTCTTTAATAATCTCAGGGTCATAATACCCTTGTTTAAAGTCAGGGTCCTTGAGTATAGACTCTTGTGCGACTTTATTAAACGCGATAGCCCAAGGCTGTGTTGCATGAGTGGCTGCTAATGAGATGATTTTATTAGCAAAATTTGGATAGTGAACAGCAAACTGAAGAGCTTGCATACCACCCATACTACCACCAATAATAGCTTCAACTCTATGAATATCAAGCCTATCAAATAAAATGCGTTGTGCCTTAACCATATCTTTTATACTTACAACTGGAAATTTATAACGGTATGGCTCATGATGGGGGTGTCTCATACTCATGGGGCCTGTTGAACCAAAACATGAACCTATAACATTTGAGCAGATAACAAAGTACTTGTCTGTGTCTATAGCTTTGCCACTACCTATAAGACCATCCCACCAACCTGACTTGTTGTCATCTTCATAAACACCTGCAGCATGATGACTTCCCGTGAGTGCATGACAAATGACGATTACATTACTTTTATCATCATTTAGAGTACCGTATGTTTCATATGCGATGTCATAAGGCTCTAAGATACGTCCACTTTCTAAGTAAAGTGGATTAGTAAAATGTTGTGTATGTGTTTGTAGGTTCAAGGGCAAGTTGTAGTACTCCGTAAAATAATAATGTTATTTTACCATTAATGACTTAATTAAGCTTCAATAGTTGGCTTATTTAGGATGTCTTCTTTGGTATTTTGCAAAAATTCTAAAATATTTTCTTGGTAAGAAATAGTATCTGGGTCATGTGAGAGTAAGAGAAGTGGTCTGAGAGCCTTTATATCTATCTTTTTAGCATATCTTGGAATAACTTTGAGCTCTTTTAAGATACTATTAACAAGATAGTCCATGTCAAAACGATTTTCTTTTGCTTTTTGTATAAGCTCTTTTGTTGAAATCATAAGTAAGTCAGATCTCTCTTCATCCCCATTATAAATATTCATCCCGATACCTCTAACAACTATATAAGACTCTACAGGTGGTTTATCATTGGCAGAAATTACGAGTGCAAATATCTTGGCACGAAATTCTAAAGAGCCATGATGATGTACAAAAAACTCACGAAAAGCACTAAAAAAATGATGTTTAAGACGAAATCCTAGTCGCATATATATTCCTTAAACATTATTATACAATGAAACGCTATAATTGCAATAATATAACATAAGGAATTTTTATGGGTAGAGCGTTTGAATATAGAAAAGCATCAAAATTAAAAAGATGGGGAGCAATGTCAAAGCTTTTTCCTAAACTTGGTAAAGTGATCACTATGGCTGCAAAAGAGGGTGGTGGGGATCCAGACATGAACCCTAAACTCCGTACTGCCATTCTGAATGCTAAGTCAGAAAATATGCCAAAAGATAATATCGATGCGGCTATTAAACGTGCTACTGCAAAAGATTTAAAAGATATGACTGAGGTCAACTTTGAGGGTAAGGCATCATATGGTGTTTTAATCTTTATAGAGTGTGCAACAGATAACAATACACGTACAGTTGCTAATGTTAAAAATATTTTGACTAAAAATGGTGCAGAGATGTTAAACAAAGGTTCTTTAGAGTTTATGTTTAGCCGTAAAGCACTTTTTGAGTTTGACTTAAAAGAGGGTATGGACATTGAAGAGTTAGAACTTGAACTAATTGATGCTGGTCTTGAAGAGATTGAAGAAGAGGATGGAGAGTGTTTAGTAACAGCTGATTTTACTAGTTTTGGTACATTAAACACAGCACTTGAAGCTATGGAAATTGAGATTAAAAAAGCAACACTAGAGCGCATTGCAAATACACCAGTTGAAATAAATGAAGAGCAGCAAGAAGAGATTGATAAAATTTTAGAACGTCTCGAAGATGATGAAGATGTACAGAAGATATATACAAATCTAGCATAACACTTAGATGAAATATATAAAAGATATTTCAAGCTACACACTTGAAGTCAAGCAGTCTAAATTTATTGCTTGGCTTACTCCCTACGATACTTATAAAAACACATTAGAAGACCTTAAAAAAGAACATCCAAAAGCAAGACACTTTGTGACTGCTTACCGCTACTTAAATGAGTATGAGCAGATAGTCGAGCACTCTAGTGATGATGGTGAGCCTAAAGGTACATCAGGAAGACCTTCACTGATGGTTCTTCAAGGTCAAAAGCTTATAAATACAGCAGTAATAATTGTTCGTTATTTTGGTGGTACAAAATTAGGCACGGGTGGTTTAGTTCGGGCATATAGTGATAGTGTAAATCTTGTAATAAATGAAGCAAGTGTATTAGAATATCAAAAAGATTTTTTTACTACAATAGAAATAGAATATAGCGATATTCGTTTTATAGAGTATGAGTGTGAAGCTTTTAATGTTAGTGTTTTAGAGAAGTATTTTGACACGAAAACTGTGTATAAAATAAAAGCGGATGAAGAGAGTATGAAAAAGTTTTTAGAAAAAGTGAAGAGAGTAGTAAAGATTGTGCTTTAGCACAATCTTTATGAGCGACCTTGAACAGCATTTCCCATATCCCACATAGGTAAGAAGATACCAAGAGCAAGAAGAATAACCATACAAGCAATAAAGAAAAGCATAATAGGCTCAATTGCTTCACTTAAACCATCAATAATTGCATCAAAACGCATTTTGTAGTACTCTGCTACTTTTTGAATCATTGCATCGAGTGTACCACTATCCTCACCTGCGCGAACCATCTGTAAAATCATATTTTCAAAAAGTTCTGTTTCTGCGAGACCTTTATTCAATGTTCCACCTTTTTCAACTGTGAATCTTACAGATTGAAGCTTTTGTTTGAGAGGAAGGCTATCTATCATCTCAATAGAAGTATCAAGTGCTTCGGCAATTGGAATACCTGCTCGAATAAGTTCTGAGAATACAAGTGTAAATCTGCTAAGTGTTGAGAATTTTATAATATTTTTCATAATTATTAAGCGCAGTAGAACTTGATGCCATCCAAATTTAAACTTTTTATTATTGTTAATCATATATTTAAATACCATGATAAAAGTTACAATCGATGCAACTACATAAGCTCCATAGTTAACTAGTAAATCTGAAAGTGTCATGAGTATGATAGTAGGTACGGGCAAATTCGCCCCAAGTTGATCAAAAATATCCTTAAACTGAGGAACAACATAAGTGAGCAGAACACTAAAGGCGACAGCCATTGCTATCATAACATTTCGTGGATAGGCCATTGCTTTTTTAAATTTAATTATATTTGCACGAATCTCTTCTAACATATCAGCTAAGGCATAGAGTGACTCATCAAGGTTACCAGTTTTTTCACCGAGTTGAACCATGGCAATAGCTAAGTTCCCAAGTTCATAACGAAAGTTTTCCATAGATGTTGAAAGGGCATGTCCTGAATTAATATCATCTGCAAGTTTTGAGAAAACTGTCTTTAAGGCTTCATCGTCAGTTGCATCTGCAATCTCAGTTAAAGAGTCATGAATTGAGATACCAGCATTTGTCATAACTGCTAACTGTCTAATAGCTGATATAAGTCCATCTTGTTTAATCTTTTTCTTTCGAACATTTTTTAAAAGGTCATTTTTAAAGCGTTTAAATTGCTCTTCTAAAGGTTCTTTATCTTCTATAACTTTAATAATAATACCATTGAATTTTAATTTTGCAATGCTATTTGCTTCTTTTTTATTCTCTGCATAAAACCCAAATTGTTCTTTTTTACCCTTCGTTAATACCGTCGCTGTAAAATACATCATCCTTTCGCCACCTTTAGTATCTCTTCAATACTTGTAATTCCATCTAAGGCTTTTTGAATACCATTTTGAAATATATCAATAAAACCATCTTTTTGTGCTTGAGCAAGCATAGCATCTTTTCCTGCACCTTTTGCAATGAGAGTAGAGAGTTCATCAGTTATCGTAAGTACTTCACAAATCATCTCTCTCCCCATATAACCACTATCACTACACTCTTTACACCCTGTTCCTTTAAAAAACTTAGAGTCCTCGGGAAAGACTCCCTCTAGTTCTTCTAAAACACTTGAAGAGAGAACATCTTCTACTTTACAGTGGACACAAATCTTTCTTACCAGTCGTTGTGCTTGAATAGCTACAAGGGCTCCTGAAATCAAATAGTGTTCAATTCCCATATCTGCCATACGAGGGATTGCAGATATAGCATCATTTGTATGCAGGGTTGAGATAACCATATGTCCCGTAAGTGCTGCCTTAATAGCTATTTCAAGTGTCTCTTGATCGCGTATCTCCCCAATCATAATCTTATCTGGATCTTGACGAAGAATAGAGCGAAGCGCATCAGCGAATGAAAGACCTACTTTTGCATTTACTTGGACTTGTTGAATAAGATTCATTCTATACTCAACAGGATCTTCAACAGTAATAACCTTATCTTCAACATTTCTTAGTTCATTCAGGGCACCATACAAAGTTGTAGTTTTACCAGAACCAGTTGGACCGGTCACAAGAATAATACCATAAGGTGCTTCGAGACCTTTAATGAGTTTTTGATAACTAACAGAATCCATACCAGCATCTTCAAGTCTAACGAGTGCTTTTTCTTTGTCTAGAACACGCATAACAATAGACTCACCATACAAAATAGGTAGAGTTGAGATACGAAAATCATATTCTTTAGATCCAACAGCAGTAGAAAATCGACCATCCTGAGGTTTTCTCTTTTCTGCAATATCAAGGTTTGCTAGAAGTTTCAATCTTGAAGCTAAAGGAGGATAAATTTCTTTTTCAAAGATAAATGTTTCAACAAGCTTACCATCAATACGAGAACGAACAACACAGTTCTTTTCAGTTGGTTCTATATGTATATCACTACCACGGCTATTAATACATGTTTTTAAAACTACATCAATGAGGAGTAAAATAGATGAGGCCTCTTGTTGCTCTTCAATAGAACTAATAGAATTGAGCTCATCTTTTATCTTTTTAACTAAGTCTTTTACACTATCTTTAAGTGCAATTTTATGTAGGTATGAGGCAATCTGCTTTTTAGTGCTTAGTGCAATTTTTACGATTTTCTTTGGAAAAATCCTTTGAATAGATTCTTCTGCTTCTATATTTAATGGATCGTGAAATGCAATAGTAATACTCATGTCATCTTGAAAAACAGGAATAATATTATGCTTTTGCAGTTGCGTTAAGGGTACTTTAGCTGTTAAGTGATAATCCATGTCTAAAGAATCTAAGTCAATAAAAGCCAAGTCTAGTTCATGAGCTAATTTCTCAAGAACTACTTTTTCATATATGTAGTCATAGTTATCAATAATTGAAAGATTGTATACACCATCACGTACTTTTTGAACAATAAACCGTACAAGTCTATCCATGGTCATAAAACCTGAAAGTGTAATATCTCGAAGAATGAGATTTTCATTGATGCCTTTTGCTAAAAGTCTATCAACTTGCCCTTTCATGATAGAGCCTTCTGCTAGTAAATCTGTTGTAATTCTATCCACAGTATCTCCTACCAGTAAACATGGCGTTTTATAGTTATTGTATCATAAAACTCTTCTATAACAATTTTATTGAGTTTATTATCACGCACAAGATAGAGCTTATATGTCAGTTTTTCATCACTGGGGTCTTCAAATAGATAAAAGGCTCTAGGTTCATGTTTACCAATTTTTGAGTAAAAGTCAAAAACACGAGAAAGGACATAGCCAGTCGTCGGTAAAGAAAATTCTGAAAGATCATAGTTGTCAACTAGTGCATGATAAAGAAGTTTCTTTTGCATTAAAATAACAGAAAAATAAGCTGAATTAGCACGTGCATCTTTGGAAAACTTCAAGACTGCAGTAGGAACAGCCAACCTGTCAATATAGTCTGAATTTAAACATGAAAAAGCATAAAGAGATACAAATTCTTCATCACGTTTATTTTTTTTAAAATTATCAAATCCAATTTGACAAACTTTTTCATATTTATGGTTTTGATAGAGACTAAACATATTTTGTTTTGTATTAGCATAAATATTTAGTGTTAACATTAGTATTAATAAGAGCTTCATTTAAATCTTCCTGCATAAATTTCATCAAGTAATATTCTTGCACCACTTGAGTGTGACTGTTTTATATATTTTTTTAATGTCGAGATTGCTTTATCTCTTTTCCCAAGTTTCACAAGGGATTTTGTAAATATAATCCAAGAAGATTCTATCTCCATATTTATCTTATTTGTTATAAGTGCATAGTTATATGCCTGTTGATAGTCTCCAAGTTCATAATATTTTTTTGCCACAAAAAGGCTTAATGCTGGATTATTATTTTTCTTAAATCTTGTGATTATTTCATAAATATCATTTTGAGTATTTTGTCTTTTTATGCTAATTTTTTTCACTTTTACTGGAGGGATATACTCTGGAATAAGCACTTTCTCTTTCTCTACTACTTCAATTTTAGGAGCTTCAACTTTTTGTACTTTTTGTACAGTGTACGGCTTGTTTGAAACCTCATTATTATAATATGGTTGTATAGAATTTTGCATTTTTTTCATAAAATCTAAAGAAGGGGAAAGTTTTACTTTTTTTGTTGAGTGTATAACCCTGGTTTCTTGTTTACTTATAGGTACTGGTGTAACCTTTATCTTAGATTCTTTGCTAGCTACCAGAAGTGGTTCTTCTTTTACAACATGAGGTATATCATTTGGCTCTTGTGTATTATTTGAGAAAGAAAAAAAGATAGATAAAATAACACTAAGACTTATAAATATACTCAAGTGTGGTATATAGAATTTTACTTTGTATCTAATCCAACGTTTTTCTAAATCGGTTATATTAAGCATCTATCAAACCTGTATGAATTGCTGACATTTCAATTATTTTATTTGAAATATTATTAGTTCTTATTGCTCTGTGATGATTACTTGATTCATAGCTTTCGTATAATTCAAAGAGAGTATAGAGTAGCTTATTTGTATCTCTGTAGTTTCCATTAGTTATTTTATGAATTTTATTGACTGCCTTGTTTGTAAACATATTTGCACTATCAAAACAGTTTGCTTTCATAAGCTTTTTTTGAATATAAATTTTTAGTTCTATACTAGATGCATTTTCAAGTTCTATTGTTTCCCAGATTCTTGTTTGGAAGTGTTCTTTTGCAATAATATCTTCTTTTTCTGTTTTATGAAGGGTAATAACAAACTTGACTGTTCGTGTATCAGATAAAAGACGAATCTTTTCCATCAATACTTCAGAATAGAGTTGTGCTTCATCTAAAAGTACTACAGGTATATCTTCTGTCTTTTTAGATTCTACAATTTTCATAAACTGTGTAAAGTTTAACTCACCACTATATTTTGTCTCAAACAGGTCTTGTGCAAGTGTTTTATAAAATTCACTTTCATCTAAAATTGGTGTTTGATACAGATAGACTTTTTGTGTGGAAGATAAGTCCTTATATAGCTTATTTAAAAACATACTTTTACCTGTTCCCGGTTTTCCATAAAGAAGAATCATTTTAAGTGGTTTTTTTATGGAGTCCTTGAGTGCTTGATATATTGTTGAAACTTGGTCAAGCTGAATATAGTCTTTGGCATTAACAATATCTAAGAACACATTTTTAGAATTAACAAAGATACTGTTCATATATTATATTTCCCTTTACTCAGTGTCAGTGTCTGTAAGTTGTGTAGGTACTTTTAAGCCTACCTTACCCGAATTTTCAACTGTTAAACCATCTGTCTGGTCTGTTGTTGAAAGTCTCTCTTTCATAAGCATATCATCTGTCATACCCTCATAACCCAAGTCTGATAAAGAGACACTGTTCTTTGCCTTATGAATGATATGTGGCTCAATAATGATAACAAGCTCTTCTACTTGTTTAATCTTTTCTTCATATTTAAAAAGGTAACTAAGAACTGGGATGTCACCAAGTATTGGAACCTTGTTTGTATTAAGTGTATTTCTAGTGTTAATAAGTCCACCAAGTATAATTCTATGACCATCTTTAACAGTTACAACAGATGATAATTGACGACGATTTAAATCGGGTGGCATATCTCTATTTGAATTATCTTCTGATGAGATATCAGTTGTTGTCTCTGAAAGAGATGGATTAATTTTGAGTGTTATCGTACTATCATCAGATATTTCTGGAGTGATAGTTAAAAGAACACCTGCAAATACAGACTGAACATTTTGGTTTTGTGTTGTAGCGGCAACACCTCCACCTGTTCCTTGCTGATTTGTTTGTGATTGGATTTTATAAAAATACTCTGTTCCGGCTGTAATTAGTGCTGGCTGATTGTTAAGAGTTAAAACCTTAGGATTTGAAATAGAATTTACATTTCCTTGAGTTTGGAGAAACTTGACTACTTCATTTAAGCTAGCTTGTCCTTTAATATTTACAATACTTGCAATACCTTGGACAGCACTTGCTGCATTTGCTGCAATAGTAGTGACACCAGAATCATCAAAGGTATCAGCATTTTTATTGCTGATATGATTGAATGAAACACTAAAGTTTTGAAGTGCATAGAGTTGTTGCCAATCAATACCCGTTGTTTTACCCTGATTCATAGTTACTGAAAGGAGTTGTACATCAATAAGAACTTGTAGTTGTACTTTATCTTGAAGCTTTTTTAAATAGTCCTCAAAACGTTTCATCTGTTTTACTGTTGCAGTTACAGTGATTAAACCTGCATTTTTATTAATAATTGGTGGTGGTGCTTTATAACTATCATGTGGACGATTAAGAATACTTTGAAACTCAACATCTAACTCTTCCCAAAACTTTACTTCATCAGTACTCTCAATTTTAATACCTGTTTGTGATGCTGATTTTGCATTTGCACCAGCAGCTCCACCTGTACCGCCAGCAGCTCCACCTGAACCTCCACGAGAAACTCCACCACCACCTGTAGTTGAACCTTGTGATGATGCCGAGTTAGAACTGAGTGTTACATCTGTGCTACCAGTACTTTTTCTTTGTGAAAGAATATAGTCAATTTCAAATACTTTAGTTGTTAAGTAGGAAATTTTAAGTAGGTTATTCTCTAATGTATATGAAAGGTTGTTTTCTAAGAGAATAATATCAAGAACTTCATCTATTGTTAAGTTCTTTAGGTTTGTTTTATTTAATCGTGTATTTAAAAATTTCTCAGCATTTGGATCAGTAACAATTATACTAAAACCACATTCATCACTCAGTTGATCAACAAAATCAATAATTTTTGTCTCTTTTGCTGAACTAATACTAAAGAGTTCATATGAACAGTCTGCGAGTGCACTTGTAGAGAGGAGAAGTGCTAAGAGAGTTGTTTGTATTGATGTTTTTATATATTTCATTTTTAAATCCTACTTATTTAGAAATTTTAATTTCTTAGTATTACTTTTAGTGGAAAGTAATATTTTCTTTTTATGTTTACGTAAAAGTACAGAATTACGATTTATTTCGCTTATTTTATACCCATTTAGTGTATCACCAAGTTTGTACCACTCTCCACTAATCATAACTGAGTTGTTCATGATAACACCAAGTGTTAAGACCTTGTTTACAGTTTTAACATTTTGTTTTTGCATCGCTAGTGGAGTTTTATTAATGACTGTTTTAGAGGATACTTTTTTAACACTTTTTTTCTTAGTAGTTCTGTTTTTTTCTAAAAAAATAAAAGGGTCTATTATTTTGTTTATATCAGCTGTATGTATACCTTGACGAGGAGGTTTTATAGCATTGACTTGCTGATCAACCCAAGAAAGTTCATTGGCAAATATTGCAGTACTAAGAAGTACAGATAAGTTTAAAACTATTTTTTTCATTAGTATGTAATCCCCCAAACAGAAATATTTAAATCAGTGTTGAGACTATTTTGTGCTTTGATAGTAAAGTCATGTATATCAACAACAAGGTCACTTGTCTCTAAAGAGTTGATAAAAAGAAAAGTATTTTTATAGTTTGCAGTAGTACTGATAGTGATATCTAGTATATGACCAAATGAGTTGTGCGTTTGTGCATAGCTATTAGAGAAACTTTTTATTTTTACATGGTACTTCTGTGCATTTTTAGATATGGAATCTAAGTACTCACCCCAAGTTCTTTCATCATAAATAAGTGAGGATATAGTTTCTATTTTACTTTTTATATATGCATTATTATCTTTGTGGACAATCATGTCATCATTTATTTGCATGATCTGCTTATCAAGATTAATTATTTTAGATTCTGGATTTATTTGTAAATAAGAGTTGTCTGCATTTATTTTTCTATCCAAGTTTACAACATTTGCTCTTGTCTGTTCAAACTTAGCGAATGAACTGTCCCAAAAAAGAACATATGCAAAAGCAAAGATACCAGCAACAACCATCATATAAATCATATAAGTATCTTTTTGTGTTTTTTGAGCAAATACTTTGTCGATATTATGTAAATAGTCTTCTATATTAAGTTTTGGTAAAATGTTTTTCATAATATATTCACCTTTAGTTGAGAAAAATACACTTTACTTTCATCATCATAATCTATGCTCTCTAGTTCAAACTTAAACCTGTTTTCATAGGTTTTAGTTAGGTATTGTACTAGCTTAGTAATTTTTCTATCCTTAGAAGAAACTAGGTCAAATTGAAATGTTTTTGATGTATCAATCTCTCCATATGAAAGAGACTCCATTCTTACAGAAAACTTATTGAGATCCTTAGTAAGTATAGAGAGTAATTGTGCTTTCATTGGATAGTTGACTTTTACATCATGTATTTTTATTAGAGTGTTTTTCTTAGTAATATATTCTTTTTTTTCTATTTCTAATAGAGCGAGAGAGTTGACTTTGTCTGCTTCTTTATTTTTTATAGTGGACTGTCTAGTTATTTTAATATTGTGAATTTCTTTATATTCTTGTTTTAAAATGTCTTCTTGGAGTACTTGCGCATATGTAAGAACCCAGTAAGTAATAGGATAAGCGAATGCTAAAGCAACAGAGGCAGCTGTGAGTAAAATTAGTCTACCGCTTTCACGTTTTACGAATGCAGGTGGACGGTGATATACAGTGAAGTTTGATTCGTATCTTTGAGATTCAGAGAGAGTGGTATAGACATGCATTAATGCATGAAGTTGATCGACATAAACACCATTACTTTCAAAACCATAGTCAAAAGTAAATTCACTTGACTTGATATTAAGCTCTACAGCAAGCATCTCATCAAGTTTTGTTACTGTCTCTAATTGTGAACCAATGTATAGATGCTCAAAACTTTCTATTTCAAATGCACGTTTTGCATATGTTAAAATATCATTTATATTTGCAAATAGTTCTTTATATAATTTAATAAAGTACTGTTTATAATCACTATTTGTCTCTTTTAAGCTTTCATTTTTGTAAAAATCTACAAAACTAGAATACTCGACACGCTCTCCATACAGTTCACAGAAACGTTCATACATTTCAATAATTGAGTACTTGATTGATTTTGTATAAATAAATTCTTTATCACCATAAATTGTAATAAATGCATCATTTTCTTGAAAATAGATAAAACAGTGTACTCCATTGCTGTCAATAATCTCTTTAGAGTAAAGAGACTTCAGTAAAAGTGGAGCAGGAATTATAATATCAAGGTATTTGACTCTTTCTATAGTATTGGTATATGTTTGGGTTACTTCTAATGGGTCAACGATAAAAACATGAAAGTGTCTATTGTCTTCATCGAGGTTGTTAAATGTTTCAATATACTGAATTTGATATTCAATAGCATTGTCAAGAGCTAACTCATCATAAGCTTTAGAATTAATCGCATCAAATATGTCTTCATCTGGAATGTTTTTACTTATCTCAATGTGAGCATTTATAAATTCTTTAGTATTTAAGTAGGAAATTACAAATTGATCTTTTGAAAATGCCGGTGAATTATTAACATTTAAAAAACTTGAGATACTATTTATATATGTATCATTATAGGGGTTAACTGATAGTACACTTGAAAAAGAGTATTGTATTTGGGTGCTCATTAACTATTTTCCTATTTGAAATGGACCATTAACATGGAACAAAATTCTTCTTTTTTGTAAAACTCAACTCTGTAAGTCTTATGTTGCTTATCAATTGAATAGTTTTTATTCAAGTTCCCCAAAGAAATAGTGACATCACTCTCGTCAATATGACCTTTAGGCTGATAACCAATAATATTTACACGTTGTTTTTCACTTTTAATAACTTTAAAATCGGCAGTTACATAAAAGTCTGAAGTGTTTAAGAGAGAAACTTTCTTCCCATCTATTACAAAATCTAATTTATTTTGACAATCATTTGTCAAATTAAAGTACTGAGGCTTTAACTGAGTAACCTGCTTGTTACCGATAAAGACTGAGTATCTACCCTCGATTTTTTTAATGTTTCCCAATGGATGTGAAAACTTAAACTCATTACTCTTTGATTTTATCGGAATATAGCTTAAAGATTTTTTTATATCAGTTAAATTTAACAAAATGTTACTATTTATACCCAAACTACCGTGATTATTGAGGATTTTTGCTATCTCTTTCTCATTTAATTCAAAGTCTCTTTCGTACTTTATACCCATTATATTCATGTATTCTTCTATGGCAAGGAGTTGATAAAAGACTTTTTGACTTAAGTTTCCTAGATTTTTACTAGTTTCAATCGCAAATGAAGGTTTTTTATTTGTTACACAAAAGTAAGTGAGTGAGAGTTGCATAGCCTCATCATCGTACTTGGTATTTGTATTTTTAACATCAAAACTATGGTGTTGTTTTAAAAGTTTTTTATTAACACTGTTTTTGATCTCCATTGCAATATCGTTTAAGTTTCCAAAAGGTTGCTCAATTTTTAAATCACATTGGTCTATCACACATGTCTGGCCCCAAGCATTAGGATTAAAAATACTTCCTTGATTCTCTTTTCTATAAAAACCATGCCCATCATGTAGATTTAAAACTAAAGAGACTTTTGGTGAGAGAATTGTTTCTTTTATCTCATCAATAATTTCTTTGTCTTTATCCCCTTTTTTTACATGAGAGAACTTTCTATTCATATCACCGTGAATTCCACGTCTGTTCTTTATAATACTTTGGCTATTAAGATTAGGAACTATCCAGAGGTTTTTAGATGTAATGGTATAGTTCGTTATAAGTATTGAAGCAGCGAAGTATCCCCCTGGTTCATTTCCATGAATACCGGCTATGACTAATAGTGTAGTATTTGAGTCGGTATTCTCTTTTTTAACAAGCTGTATTTTTGCATTAAGTAGAGAAGAGAGTAGGAAAAAAAGTATAAAGATAAATTTCATCTATTTCTCTGTAATAATTTTAATTTTTGAATCTTGAAGTTTAAGGATAAGTACTTTATCACCGGTAAATGAAAAACTACTTGATTGATAAATTTCTGAAAAAGTTACTTTGTACATATTGTCAGTTCCAGGATAAGGAATAACATTAATACCATTAAAGAGAATAGTCTTAGTCTCGTCTTTTTTGAAGATTCTAGTTTTATAGCTACTAAAATTACTAATATTCATTCCATCAAAACGCAAAAAAGTATCATCATAAAAATTTAAATAGCTATTAATATCATTATATAACCAAGCATATCTCCATGCATACAACTGTGCTAGAACATTCGCAAGTGATTCTTTAGAAATACTATTTTGGCGTTTTTCTTCGCTAATAATGAGAATAGTATTTTTAATATCAATATGTCTATCAAGGCACTCTATATTTGGATTATTGATTGCTATACAGCCTTTTGTATAACTATCTCTCTCTTGTGCTAGAGGCAGACCATGAATCCAAATACCTGAACCATTCTTACCACGATATTTGTCATAAGAGTTTGGATATGAAGTTACAAATGCCATTGGACCATAAAATGAGTCTACTTTAGAGAGCTTTTTAACAAGTTTATAAACCCCAATAGGTGTTCGTAAATCTCCTTCTCTTATCTTATCACCTTTGGCTTCACCGGTAAATGCACTGTAACCTTTAATGCTTACAAATGATTGGTTTGCATCTTTAGTATATAATGTAAGCATAGAATTTGATTTATCACATGCTAAAATATTTGTATATGACTCAATATATCCAAACTTTGTATCTATATCTTGAATGTAGTTATTCCAGTACTTTTCATCTGCAAGGTCTGCATCCATCTGTTTAGCAATATTTTGGATACCATGTTCTCTGTACTGTGTTAAAGCATTTGCACAAAGAGAACTACTAAGTACAATGAGTGAAAATGTAATCTTAAAAAAAACTACAAATCTACTTTGCACTATCATATCCTATCTCTTTTAAAAAGTTAACATCTTTAGTCCAGCCTTTTTTTACTGTAACTTGTAAGTTTAGATAAGCTTTTTTTGTACTAAGTCTTTCTATCTTCTCACGTGCTGATTTACCAATACGTTTGATACAGTCACCACCCTTACCAATGATAATCCCTTTTTGCGACTCTTTTTCTATGATAATCATTGCTGTGATAACATCAACATGAGATTCTTCATCAATACTCTCAATAATAACATCAGACTCATAAGGTACTTCATCACTTACATTTTCAAAAATCCCCTCACGGATAAAACCAGCGTAAATATCACGAACAAGCTCACTTGTTAAGTCTTCAGGATTAAAAAGAAAAGGTGATTCTGGTAGGTTTCTAGTAATAAGTTTTAGTAAATCTTCATGACCTACTTTTTTAGGGATAGCAACTGGTACTAGTGCTTCAAAATGCTCTGAGTATTGGTTATATGAAGCGATAGTTTTAAAGAGTTTTTCTTGTTTAACCTGGTCAATTTTACTAATAACTATAATATGTTTAATATTCTTTTTATTTAATTTTAAAAATTTCTCGTAATGTTCTACACTGTCAGTAACAGGAGCAAGGTAGATTATAAGGTCACAATCACCCATAGCTTTAAGTGCTTCATCCATCATAAACTTATTGAGTACTTTCTCTCTCTCATGAAGACCTGGTGTGTCAATAAAGATGATTTGTGTATCTTCAACCATGACTATTGCGTTTGAACGTCGTCTTGTCGCGTTTGCTTTTTGGCTAACCATAGCAATTTTTTCACCTAAGAGTGAATTCATTAGAGTACTTTTTCCTGCGTTTGGACGCCCAATTAAAGAAACAAAACCCGCATGGGTTTTTTGTGAAAAATCAGCCTTAGTCATTTTTTTACCTTGTTTTATAGTATATATCTTGAGAGGTCATCATCTTCGACAACCTCGTCTAATTTTTCATGTACAAGTTCTTTTGTTATAGCAAAAGTAGTACCTTTATGCTCATTCGCATCAAAACTTACCTCTTCGAGGATATTTTCTAAGACTGTATGGAGTCGTCTTGCCCCAATATCTTCAGTGTTTTGATTTGCTCGATGTGCTAGTTGTGCTATAGCTCTTACAGCATCATCTTCAAAAATTAACTCCATTCCCTCAACACCTAAAAGTGCAACATACTGTTTTAGGAGAGAATTTTGTGTCTGTGTAAGAATCTGATAGAGTGTCTCTTCTGTTAATGATTCTAACTCAACACGCAAAGGAAAACGTCCTTGGAGTTCAGGTATCAAGTCACTAGGTTTACTCACATGAAAAGCACCAGCCGCGATAAAGAGAATATGGTCAGTATTTATAGTTCCATATTTTGTTGATACACTGCTACCCTCTACTATTGGGAGTAAATCACGTTGCACACCTTCTTTTGAAGGATCGTTACGTCCTTGCGATTTCTCACTTAAAGCGATTTTATCTATCTCATCAAGAAAAATAATACCACCATTTTCAGCACGTCTAAGTGCTTCTGCATTGATACTTGTAGAATCAAGAAGTTTTTGTGCTGCTTCTTGGCGAAGAAGAGATTTCGCATCTTTAACTGAGACTTCTTTTTTAGTGTCTTCTTTATTGATACTTGCAAAAACCTTAGAAAATGACTCTTGTACTTTTGCCATTTCTGGAGGAAGTCCACTATCATCAAACTCGATATTGAGTTTTGCTAAGTCTAACTCGATGACTTTATCATCCATCTCACCAGACTCAACTTTTTTCTCCATCGCTTCAAGGAGATAACGATAGTCATCTTTTTTACTCTCACTCGCCGACTCTGGAAGAGGAGGAAGTAGTTTTTCTACAATTTTATTTAAAATATAATTGTCAATTTTGCTTTTGTTTTCTTCTTCTCTTTCTGCTTTTACAATAGAGATGGAGTTTACAACTAAATCACGAATCATAGACTCAACATCACGACCAACAAAACCAACTTCAGTATATTTACTAGCTTCTACTTTTATAAAAGGCACAGACATCATTTTCGCTAAACGCCGTGAAATTTCAGTTTTTCCGACACCAGTTGAACCTATCATAAGGATGTTCTTTGGCATGATTTCATTTTGCATCTCTTCGTCAAGCTGCATACGACGGTAGCGTGTACGAAGTGCAAGTGCTATCGTTTTTTTAGCGGCGTTTTGACCGATAACATACTGGTCGAGGTACTTTACAATCTCTTTAGGAGTTAAGTTCATCTTTTAGTCGCTCTCTAATGTTAAAGTTTTAATGTTGTGGTTTGTGTAGATACATAAGTCACCTGCGATATGTAGTGACTCTTTTACAAGTTCCTCTGCATCAAGCATGGCATGTTTTTTAAGAGCACGTGCAGCAGAAATAGCAAAATTACCCCCACTGCCAATAGAAGCGATTTCTCCATCTTCTGGTTCAACAACATCACCATTTCCAGTGAGTATAAAGATGTGGTCGTTGTTTAAAACTATCATCATAGCTTCAAGACGGCGCAGAACCTTATCTTTGCGCCAAGCCTTAGAAAACTCAACAACGGACTTAAGCAAGTCCCCTTTTTTATTCTCTAAAAACTCTTCAAACATATCAAAGAGGTTAAAAGCATCAGCAGTACTACCAGCAAAACCCGCAAGGATTTCACCATGGTGAAGTGTACGAATTTTTGTCGCGTTTCCTTTAAGGACTGAGTCCCCAAAAGTCACTTGACCATCTCCACCTATAACAGCTTTGTTTTTACTTTTGTATGCAAGTATGGTAGTGGCATCAAACATTTCTGCTACTTCTCGCCTTGAACATCAACATGTAGAGTAGCATGGATACCGTGACCGAGTTTAAGGTCTAAATCATGCTCACCAATAGTTTTGATGATTTTTTTATCAGTGATATGTTTTTTATCTATAGTAATACCATGTTGTTCAAAAAGTGCATGTGCAACTTCATCTTTTGTGATTGAACCAAAAAGATGACCATTATCGCCCATTTTTTTAGTGATAATAACTTCAGCTTTTTCAAGCTTTTTTGCATTCTCTTTTTGGAGAGTAATCTCAGCTGCTAAATCAGCAGCAGCTTGTATCTCATCTGCTTTATGTTGTGCTAAAATCTCAGGAGTTGCATGTTTTGCAAAACCTTTTCCTATTAAAAAGTTTTTGCCATAACCATCTTTAACTTCTTTAACTTCGCCAGATTTTCCAAGACTTTTTACATCTTTAATTAATAGTACTTTCATTAGTTTATTTTCTCTCCACTATAAGAAAGGATACCGTGTGTAAGGTTCCCTAGTTTTGTATAACCCATGTCAGGCATGATACGTGCAACATGAGCAGAACGGCTACCTACATGACAATATAAAATTATATTTTCATTTTTATCTAGTTTTGCAACTTCTAGTGTTTGGTAGAAACTACTTGTAGGTATGAGTGCATCAGCACCTTTGATATGACCCATTTGCCACTCCATATCTTCTCTTACATCAACTAGTTTGAAGTCTACCATACCTAAGTCTCTAGCTTCAAGAAGTGCTACCATCTCCTCTGAATCTATTTCAGCTTGGTTTACTAGTAGTTCACATTCTTCCTTAGTTAAACCACGTGAATGAGTCTGAACAGCTTCTTCTAGTCCTAATTCAGTACGTTTTTTAGCTGCAAACTCTGGAGTACAAAAGATACCACAGTGACAAGCTCCAAGTTCAGGAATTTCTTTTTCAATTGCTGGAGTACACGGACATATTCTATTGTCAACTGACTGAGGTTTGCCATCTACCTCTTCAACCATAAAACATGGACAAAAAAGCTTGTTATACATCATCTTGTTACGAGCAAGACCCATCTGTACACCCTCATTCACTTCTTCTTGAGGATTGTATTCCCAACCAAATTGTGCAATAACTTTATCTGTAAATTTAACAGTTTTTTCCATTCTTTCGATAAATTCAGGTGAATTCATATCTATTTTAATCATACTCATTATTTAGTTCCTCTTTTTTTACCAGCTATTATATGACGAAGTGCATTTAAACGGATAAAACCCTCTGCATCTTTTTGATTGTAAACTTCATCTTCTTCAAATGTTGAATGCTCTTCTGAGTATAAAGACATGTCTGATTCACGTCCTACTACTTCTACATTACCTTTGTAAAGTTTAAGTTTAACAGTTCCTTGTACATACTTTTGAGTTGTATCAATTGCAGCTTGTAGCATCTCACGTTCTGGTGAAAACCAAAAACCATTATAGATAAGTTCAGCATACTTAGGAATCATACCATCTTTCATATGTGCTTCTTCACGGTCAAGACAGATTGACTCTATAGCACGGTGAGCTTTTAGCATGATAGTTCCACCTGGCGTTTCATAACAACCACGAGCTTTCATACCAACAAAACGGTTTTCAACGATATCAATACGGCCAATACCGTGTTTGTTACCGTATTCATTTAGTGTACGAAGCATTGTAGCAGGGCTTAACTCTTTGTCATTTATTGAGATTGGATCACCATTTTTATAACCAATAGTGATGTATTCTGATTTATCAGGGGCATTTTCTGGGCTTACAGACCATAACCACATTGACTCTTCTGGTTCGTTCATTGGATTTTCTAAGTGAAGACCCTCATAAGAGATATGTAAAAGGTTTGCATCCATTGAGTAAGGACTCACAGTCGGGTTACCATCTTTATCTACATGTTTCGCATCGATGTCAATTCCACGTTCTTTTGCATAAGTTAGAAGCTTTTCACGTGAGTTTAAGTCCCACTCTCTCCACGGTGCAATTACAGTAATATCAGGATTAAGTCCAAGGTATCCAAGTTCAAAGCGTACTTGGTCATTTCCTTTTCCGGTTGCTCCGTGACTTACAGCATCAGCACCCATTCTCTGCGCAATTTCTATCTGCTTTTTAGCGATTAAAGGACGAGCTATTGAAGTACCTAACAGATATTCGCCTTCATAAATTGCATTTGCTCTAAACATAGGAAATACATAATCTTTAACAAACTCTTCTTGAACATCTAAAATAAAAATGTTTTCAGGTTTGATACCATTGTCAAGAGCTTTTTGACGAGCTGGTTCAACTTCTTCACCTTGACCTAAATCAGCTGTAAATGTAATAACTTCAGCCTTGTACTCTTCTTGTAGCCATTTTAAAATAACACTAGTATCAAGTCCGCCAGAGTATGCGAGAACTACTTTCTTTACTTCTTTTTTCATATGATAACCTTATATAGAGTAATAATTAACGCGATTATATCAAAAAAAATGTGAGATAATGCTTATAAAGGAATAGATAGGATTAAAATATAAGAGTAGATGAAGATTGACTTAAAGGGTGAGCTTTTTTACCCCTTAGAGTCAAATAATATACCAGTAACTTCTTGCATTTTTGGAAGAAAATCTTGTGCTTGCTCCGCTGGAAACCTTCTGATTAATTTACCTGAATCAGACTCTCTTACAGATACAAAAAAGACATCTTGAGAATCAACACCAAATTTTAAATTTGTACTAATTGGATTCATTGCTTTGTTAAGTTTAGAAACTAAATCTTTTACATCTTGTTCCGAATTGATAGATGTATTTTGTGTCTTTAACTCTTGTTGAATCTCTTTTACAACACTTTCTTGTTTAGGTTGTGCTTGAACTGCTTGTTCAACTGCTCTTCCTTGAGTCTCAGCGGTACTTACTTGTGTTTGTTGTTGTTTTGCTACATTTGCTATGCCATCCATGACGTGCTCCTTAACCTCTTAAAATATAGTTATTAGGAGTTATATCGACAGAATATTTTTAAACTTTAACAAATATTTTATATTTTACATAGTTATCTCATTTTTTATGATAATCTTGCATTTATGAAAGAGTATATAAGCCTATTAAAATCACATGAAGTCTTGCGTAGACTCTCCTTTATTCAACTTATCTCATACTTTGGCGCATGGTTTTCTAATGTAGCAATCTACACACTTCTTTTAGAAATGAATGTAAGTGCACAAGTTGTAGCCTTTGTAGCAATGCTTCATTTCTTAGCAGGAGTTGTCCAAGCTCCAATTTCGGGTGTAATTATAGATAGTGTTAGTCCAAAAAAACTTATGCTCTCACTTATAAGCATTGAAATTGTTGCAACATTTTGTCTTATATTTATTACAGAACTTTCTGATTTATGGTTTCTTTATGTACTTATATTCTTTAAAATGGCAGCAGCTTCGTTTTATTTTACAACTGAGATGTCGCTTTTACCTAAAATTCTTGATGGAAATAAACTTCAAAAGGCAAATGAAATTCACTCTATCATCTGGTCACTTTCATATACTTTAGGCATGGCAATTAGTGGCTTTGTAGTGTATGCTTTAGGTGTAAAAGTTGCATTTATTCTTGATGCATTTATGTTTGTAGCTGCATTTTATTTACTTTTTAACTTAGAGATACAAGTGATTATGAAAGCAAAAAGAGAGAAGTTTCTCGTCATGATGCTAGATACCTTTTCGTATCTCAGACAAACACCAAAAGCAGTCTACTTGATTATAGTCCATGCTTTTGTTGGTTTAACTGCATTTGATGCTTTAGTCGCACTGATGGTAGATCAGTATTATGCAAGTGTTATTGCTACTTCACTAGCTCTTGGACTGATTCACTCTGCTCGTGCATTGGGTTTAGTTATAGGGCCAATTATCTTTGGAAAATGGATTACGAACAAACGTATTATTTATCTTTTTATAGGCCAAGGTTTAGCAGTATGGTTATGGGCATATATGATGCATGATTTTTATCTTTCATTAATAGCAAGTGTTGTTGTAGGACTCTTTACTACAACACTTTGGTCTTATACTTATACACTCTTACAAAAAAATATTGATGTAAAATATTATGGCAGAATCGTAGCATATAATGATATGATGTTTCTAGGTTCCGCTGCGTTTACCTCATATATGATAGGTTTTTTAGCTACACATGATTTTTCTTTAGAATATATTGCTGTTATTATGGGTATTGCCTTTATGATAGGTGGTGTTTATTATGCTTGGGTACTTCAAAAAGAGAAGATAGAGGAGATTTCATGATAAGTTTTGCAGTTATTGGTGGTTTACTTTTAAACATAGGTGCATTTTTGACATTTAAAGGCAAGATATATGAAGCCGTTGGTGTATATCTTTTTGCAGATATTTGTTGGATTATCATGGCGTATAAACGCGATGACTTTTGGGGAGTTGCTTCTATTATAGTAGGTGTAACATTTGGACTTCTGGCATTTTTAAAAATGAAACGAGGTAAGATGAATAAAAGTATAATAAAGGAAGAAAATGATTTATAAATCAAGCGAAGGTGACTTAGAACTTGACAATATCACAAGGCTTTATCCCGCAGTAGTCGTAGATATGCAAGGTGAAGTCGCTGAAATGAGTCTGGAGTGGGAAGAGTTGTATGGTGATAAAGTAAAGATAGTACATTATGTACTTGTTTTTGACTTCACACCTTTAAACCAAGATGTAAAAGATAGAACTACTCTCATATTTGAGACAAAAGAGGCTCTAATAGCAGAGATTCAAGAGGTAGCAAAATACTTAGACTAATCTCTCCTGATACAAAAAAAGTATTTTCACTTGCTATTCCCGCTGCACTCAAACACCTAGTAGATATACTCCAAATCCTCATAGATATGCTAATGGTGGGTGTTATATCCACAGCAGCACTTGCCGCAGTTGGTCTAAGCATGCAGTTTATGATGATTATCAATGTTTTGATGACTCTGTATGTAGTTGGGGGAAATGCTCTTATCTCGCGTTTCATCGGTCAAGGTCGTAAACGCAGGGCTTCGGCCTTACTCTATTCACTTGTTATTTTTGCAGTTATCCTCTCATTTTTTATAAGTATTGCTGGCTACTTTGGAGCTGCTTGGTTTTATGAGGTGATGAGCTCTTCACCTGATGTAGTCGAGCAAGGAAGTATGTACTTTAAAATCCTCTCTCTTGGTTTAGTAGTCATTTTTATAGACAACTTACTTTACAATGCACTCTCAGCCGCAGGAGATACAAAATCTTCTCTTTACATAAAACTCGTCTCAGCAGCTATAAACGCAGGGCTCAACTATGTCTTAATCTTTGGACATTTTGGATTTGAGGCTAGGGGTATAGAAGGTGCCGCAATTGCTACAATAATTGCTTATACTTTTAATGTAATCGCATATTATATTTTGATAAAAAAGATGAACTCTAAACTCGATTTTTTACCACTTATACGAGTAAAAGATTTGATAAGGGTGTGGCATATTGGTTGGGGTGCTGCACTTGATAGAGGTATATCGAGTATGAGTTTTGTCATCTTTGTGAGTATCATAACTGCTTACGGAACAGCAGAGTTAGCGGGCTATCAAGTGGGGCTTCGTGTTGAGGGTATCGCGTTTATGCCTGGTTTTGGTTTTGCTATCGCTGCTATGGCTCTCATAGGGCAAAACATCGGTGCAAATAATCACGATAAAGCCTATAAGTTTGGAATTATCAGTGGAAGAATCGCTTATATATTTATGGGAAGTGTCGGGTTTATTATGATACTTATTCCTGAATATTTAGTCGGGTTCTTTACAAAGGATAGTTTAACAATAGCCGTAGCCTCAAAGTATCTCATCCTAGTAGGACTAGCCCAAATCCCACTAGCCATAGTTTTTGTCTACTCCTCAGCCATTCGTGGAGCAGGAGCTACAAAAACAACACTTAAAGTAAATGTTTTGAGTCTGTGGATACTAAGAGTTGTTCCCTCGTATATCGCTTATGAGATGGGTTATGGTGTAGTCGTGATATTTGTAATTATGAACATAGAAACCCTTATAAAAGGGCTCATATACTGGTATATTTATACGCAACGAAAGTGGTTGTATACTAAAATTTAATACAATTTAAAGAATATTTCAAGTAGTTAAGAAATTAAAGGGCACCTCTAAAAACCTAACCAAATTAGATTTAAACTAAAAAACAGTAAAATAAATAAAAAAGTGAGATGAGATGGCAGGATTATTTGATTACGAATTTCAATTAGAAAAGATCAACCAACATATAGAATCCAATATAGGATTTTTAAATCTTACCTATAACCTCTTTAGATATGAACAGCTTGTAAGCTTAGGAAAAGTGAAAATGATGTAAAAAAGTATAAAAACAGAGATATTATCTCAGTTTTTACCTCTAAAGAGCGTAAAAATTAAGATAATTTTTCAAAATATTAAATTTGAAAAGTTAAAAAACAGATTGGATATTTTTAGGCTACTTTTTAAGTGGTTTTTAGAGGTGCCCTAAAATGAATATATAGGTGATTTTAGATAAAATATTTCATGAATAAATATTTGGAGTTTCAATGGCTAATGCAGAACATAAAAAAATTGTAGAACAAGGTGTACATGTCTGGAATAAGTGGCGAGAAGATAATCCTGGCATGATTCCTAACTTGAATGGTATTGATTTATCTGGACAAGATTGGTCTGGTGCAAACTTTACAAGGACTGACTTTGTTAAAGCTAATTTTGAGGGAACAAACTTAGAAAATGCCATCATGACTGGAGCTAAAGACCCTAGTGGTGTTGATATAGGTCGTTCATATTTTGATGGTGCAAACTTTAGAAATGCCAACCTGAACAATGCAGATCTTAGGCGAGCTATTTTAATTGATGCTGACTTGACAGGGGCAACTCTTCTTGGTGCGAACTTATCTGCATCAGACTTAACTAATGCTATATTTGTGAATGCTAGGTTAAAAGGTGCAAATCTTATTCAAGCACAGCTCATTAAAACTAACTTTGACGGTGCGAATCTTGATGAATGTTTAACGTATGGAATCTCAACCTGGGATTTAAGTCTTGAAAAGACACAACAGTCTAACTTACTTATAACACCACCAGATAGTCCTGTAATAACAGTTGACAATATTCAAGTGGCACAGTTTATTTATCTACTATTAAATAACAAAGAAATTAGAAATACCATAGTTACTATTACCTCTAAAGCAGTACTAATACTTGGACGATTTACAGAAGAAAGAAAGCCTATTTTAGATGAGATTCGAAATAAATTACGTATGCATAACTATTTACCAATAATGTTTGACTTCGAAAAAGCGCATAACCGTGACTTAACAGAAACAATAACTACACTTGCAGGTTTGTCTCGTTTTATCATTGCAGACTTAACGGATCCAAAAAGTATTCCCCACGAACTCAAAGCAATTGTTGCCAATTTACCTTCTGTTCCTGTTCAGCCAATTATATTAAAAGGTCAAACGGAATATGCAATGTTTGAGCATTTTACCAGATACCCATGGGTACTAGATATTTATAAATATGCTAATAGAGATGAACTTATAGGGTCTTTTTATGATGATATTCTTTTACCGATAGAAAACAAACTTATACAAGGTTCAACTCTTAAAACAGAATCAATTTATGATTCGCATATAGAAAAGATAGAAGAGTTATGTAAAATTGGACTCAGTATTAATAAACTTTCTCAGCACTTAGATATTGGGACACCTAAGTCACTTACTTTATATATAAAATCAAGAGGGATAAAAAAATATGTCAAACCAAAAGGAAAAAAATAATTTTCATCCGCTAATTTTAATATGGGTTAGTCTGTATGATTTCCTACTGTCTTGGGAACACTATTTCCACTTGCTTGAAGTGAGAGTGCATCTTGATGTTTAGTGTAATGTTCACGAACAACTTGTGCTAGTTTGATTTTCGTCTCTTCATTAACTTCACCGTTGTCGTTTATGACATCTGCTAAAGCTAAAACAAGTTCATCTTGTGGCGTTTGAACTTTTTTTGCCCATGATTTTAAAAGTTCTCTGTTAATATGGCTTGGAAGTGAGCCCATAATACCTACATCATTTTGATTATGTATAAGTAGTCCTGATGTTGTTCCTCGGTCTAGAGTGAGCACTTGAAATAGATAAAGAGTATGGTAGTTTAACTGTTCTTGTCTATCTTCTTGGCTTGTCTCAGTTCTACTCTTAAACGCAGCCGTGATAATCTCAACATACTTATCTATGATACCCTCTCCAAAACTCTTTGCAAGTTCTAAGTCTTGCTCTTTATCCTCTGTTTTATAGTTTTCAAGGTAAAAGAGAGATACTCCACGTTTTCGTCCAAGTGCTGGAATATCGAAGTACTTTTCACCTTGGAGTTTCCCCTCAGTATAAGTCCCACCCGCTAAATCTCGAAGTGCATTATCAAATGCCACCTTGTCATCTTCGTTGAGTATACTAGGATTTAAGTCAGCCATCACACGCCAGTATGCAGAGCCATCTCGTAACTCTGTAAGTGAGATATGTATATGGATAGAGGGAACATGTGGATTTTTAGGATGAATTATAGTCGAGATTGCTGTAGCCGACTTGAGGTTTTTCTCAGGCATCTCATCATAATGCACTTGAGAGACATTTACACTTCCGGTATTAAAAAGTAACTCATCACGAGACTCAAAACGAGAACCGCCACCGTGAATACCCTCATCTCTTAACCAAGTGACTTCTTCAAAAGCTCTATCTTGTCCTATCTCTTTACTAAGCCTAGAGAGTTTATCTGCAAATCTTTTTTGTAAACTTCTTACTAAAGTATAAGCACTCTTTGCATCTTGTGACTCTGCCATTATCATTTTCATATATTTATCCAAAATTGTTTTTTTAATTTTAGCAAGATTTTGATTAATATCTTCATCTTATAATAGGTATAATGTTGACAAAGGAGATTGTTTCATGCTTTTAGAGATAAAAAATTATTTTAACAAAATGAAAGGTTTTGAGAATAGCCCTAAACCAAAACACTTCTCAGAAATACTCTGGTCAGGTTTAGGGGCTTTTTTAGCTATAGTCTGTATCTCTCTTTTTACAAAATATTTAGCCACAAGCCCTATGGATAACTTTTTTCTTATTGGCTCTTTTGGGGCTTCTGCAGTTTTGATTTATGGTGCACCCCAACTTGACTATTCGCAACCGAGAAACTTTATAGGAGGACATATCATCTCAACATTAGTTGGTGTACTCATATACAAGTTTCTCTCCTTTGATTTGATGATTTTAAGTGCTTTAGCTGTTTCTCTCTCCATAATTGCTATGCACCTGACAGCAACTATGCATCCACCAGGAGGAGCAACAGCACTAATCTCCATCATCGGAAGTTCACAAATTCACGATTTGGGTTTTTATCTTATCATCTCACCTATTCTTTTAGTATCGTGTCTTATGCTCTGCATCGCTTTACTTATAAATAATTTATCTAATAATCCAAAAAGGTTTTATCCTAAGTACTGGATATAAGTTTTTAAACTCTATAAAGTGATTTTTAGATAAAATCGCATCATCAATAATACCGAGTATAAAACATTAAAAGGAAAAATAGAAATGATTCAAAATCTTTTAAAAATTGTAATAACACTACTTTTAACTCAAGGCATATTAAACGCAGAGTATCTACAAAATGTAGAAATAGCGAAAGACTCAAAGTCAGACTGGATGGAACTTAAGTCTGGAGAGTGGTTGCGAGGAGAGTTTAAAGGTTTTTACTCAAATAAGATAGAGTTTGATAGTGATGAGTTTGATTTAGTAAAATTTGATATTGATGATGTTAATAAGCTGGTGACTGTAGGTAATTCAAATATAAACTTAAATAGAAAGATGCCAAATCTTATGTCACTAAGTTCGCTTTCCCTTTCTCAAAGTAGTGAGAGTGAAGTAAGTGGACTTTTAGGTTTTTCAGAGGGAACTTTTACTATAAAACTAGCAGACGGAACAAGTGAAAATATTCCAAAGAGTAACATAGCATCGATTTCTTCAGGAGAATTAAAAGAGAGTAATTATTGGTCGGCAAGTGTGTATTTTGGGATTGATGTTTTAACTGGAAATACACAACAAGTTACCATAACAAGTAAAGCAAGTGCTGAGAGACGGACTTCTTTGACTAGACTGAGAGCTGATTACTTGTCTACATTTACACAAGTTGACTTGAACATTACAACAGCTGATAATAATAGACTCACAGGAAGTTTTGATATGTACCAAACAAAACACTTTTTCTGGCGTTTGGCATCTGTTGAAGCTATTAGTGACCCCTTAAAAAATATTGATACTAAATATACCTTTGCGATGGGTCTTGGTTATGACATTCTTTACACAGATGATATAGATTGGTCTGTGACTGTGGGTCCTGGTTACCAGCAGATAAGATACTCACAAGTAGAAGTAGGGGAACAGCAACAGGTGTCAACTGCTCTGTTTTTCTTAGATACAAGATATAAACAAGAACTGAGTGATGATATTGATTTTCTTCTTAACTATAATATGTATCTTGTGAATGAAGAGTCGGGAACATATGTACACCATGCTGAGTTTTCCTTAGAGACAGAGCTTGTAAGTGACTTTACAATTGATATGTCACTTTTTTGGGATAAAGTAGAATCACC
>NZ_JAEMVC010000019.1 GCF_029215985.1 Sulfurimonas sp. SAG-AH-194-C21 | reverse complement strand
AACTTGGAAGTAGATTTAAGAGCCGAATGATTAAATAAAATCTAAGGGGAAAGAGATATGTTCTTTTATCTTTTTCTATCGCTTTAATGATTTTTTGCACCCCTACTTTTGTCTCAAGTAAAAACGGCATATTAAACTCACTTTTATCTGTCAGTTCACTTTTTATAAAACCAGGCAGGATATTTATCACCTTGATTCCATACTTGTTATACTTATATCTAATGCCTTCTGCATAAGCATTTAGAGCACGTTTAGAAGAAGAGTATATTTTTGAACTTGGCATTGAGAAAAGTGATGCGAGTGAAGATATAAAAACTATTTTGCCACTGCCTTGTGATTTAAAGAGTGGTAAGAGTATCTCTAAAATAGCATGATTTGAAAGTACATTTACACGGTAAAGGTTTTCAAACTCATCAATTGTAGGAATATACTCACTATTAGAAGAGTGTCCAAGTGAAATACCTGCATTTAAGATAACCATGTCTAAAGTAGTAATTGTTTTGATTTTTTCTTGGAGAAGTTTAAAGTCTGTTACATCGGCAACGATAACTTCAACACTTTTACATATTTCAAAAAGTTCACTACGAAGAGCATAGAGTTTATCTTCTCTACGGGCTAAGAGAATAAGTTCATTTTCAGGATTTGCATACTGACGTGCTAGTTCTGCACCAAGACCTGAACTAGCGCCCGTGATAAGAATTTTCATAAGAGTTTTATACTATTCTTATCATAACCGGTGTAGCATTTACAAAGTCTTGTGCTTCAAGTTCTTTAATCAATTTTTGAACATCTTTTTCTAGTGCAATATGAGTTGAAATAAGAAGATTCGCTGATGTCTGAGTAGAAGGACGTTGTAACATTGTCTCTACTGAGATTTGGTTCTCTTCAAAAAGTTTTGTAACACGAGCTAAAACACCAGCACGGTCTGAAACATTTATACGTAAGTAATACTTTGAATTGATATCGTCAGTTGATTTTAGAGTAAGTTTACTCCCTTCCATCGGTCTGTTAAACCCGAGCATTGGAGTTGATTTTCCACTTCTTGCGATATCGATGATGTTAGCCACAACAGCAGAAGCAGTCGCATCTCCACCAGCACCAGGACCATAATAAAGAGTTTCACCAACTTTATCGCCCACAACTGAGATAGCATTCATAACGCCATCAATTTTTGCTATCATTTCATCTTGTTTAATAAGACAAGCATGGACACGAAGTTCAACTTCATTTTCATCTTTTTTAGCGATACCTAAAAGTTTGATAGCATAACCAAACTCTTTAGCAAATGCGATGTCTTCACTTCTAACCTTATCAATCCCCTCAATGAGGATATCTTCAGGTTTAGCGTCTATTCCATATGCAATAGATGCAAGAATAAGAAGTTTATGCGCCGCATCAAATCCACCAACATCAAAAGAAGGGTCAGATTCTGCATAACCTAAATCTTGTGCTTCTTTTAAAATAGCATCATAAGAAACACCATTGTTAGTCATTTCAGTCATCATATAATTACAAGTACCATTCATGATTCCCATAATAGACTCGATATGATTAGCAGATAAACCATCACGAAGTGCTGTAATGATAGGAATTCCACCAGCAACAGAAGCTTCATACTCAAATGCTATATCTTTAGCGATAGTTTGAAGTTCATAACGGTGATATGCAAGTAAAGCTTTGTTTGCTGTAACAACTGCTTTTCCTGCTTTTAAGGCACGTTTAACTACTTCAAATGGCTCTTCAACACCACCCATTAGTTCAACAACGATATCGATTTCTTTGTCGTTTAAAATATCATCAACATTATCAGTGATAATGATGTCAAGACCTCTGTCTTTTTTAAGATTTTTTACAACTCCGCTTTTAACAACTATGTCTACACCAGCACGAGCAGAGATTACATCAGCATTGTCTCTTAAGATTTCAGCAACACTAGTTCCTACTGTTCCTACACCAATTATTCCGACTTTTATCATTATTTTTCTTCCTCTGCTATTTTACAATCTTCAAATTGTTTTAAAAAGTTTTTAATATTTTTTGCCGCTTGACGAATACGGTTGTCATTTTCTATAAGAGCAATACGAACATACCCTTCTCCATACTCACCAAATCCAATTCCTGGAGCAACAGCAACACCTGCTTCAGTAAGCAGACGTTTAGAAAATTCTAAAGAACCAAGATGCTGTACACACTCAGGCATTTTAGCCCATGAGAACATACTCGCTTCATTTTTTTCTATATGCCAACCAACTCTGTCAAATGCTTCAATAAGAACTTCTTGACGATGATTGTACTTCGCTGTAATATCTTTAACACACTGCTGGTCACCATTAAGTGCCACAGTAGCGGCTACTTGAATAGGAGTAAACATTCCATAATCTAACCAAGATTTTATCTTTTGAAGTGCACCGATGAGTTTAGGGTTTCCTACAAAGAAACCTACACGCCATCCTGCCATGTTATAAGACTTTGAGAGAGTAAATGACTCAACTGCTACATCTTTTGCACCTGGAACTGACATGATAGATGGAGTAACATAACCATCAAAAGTAATGTCACCATAAGCAATGTCAGAGATAATATAAAATCTTTTCTCTTTTGCCATTGCAACAAGGCGTACATAAAACTCTTGCGTTACAGTCGCAGTTGTAGGGTTGTGTGGAAAGTTTACAAGTACATACTTTGGTTTAGGGCTACTTTCCATAAAAACACGGTTTAAGTTCTCAAAAAAATGATCTTCATCAATGCGATACTTCTCATCAAATTTTATACCAAACTTTACAACATTCCCACCAGCAAGTATAAAAGAGAACTCATGAATAGGATAGGTAGGATCTGGAACAACTGCAACATCACCTGGATTAGTAATAGCATATGTTAAGTGAGCATAACCCTCTTTACTTCCCATAGTCGCTACACATTCAGTCTCAGGGTCAAGTTTACAGTCATAACGGCGTTCATACCAGTCTGCTATCGCTTGGAGGAGTTTAGGGATACCCTTAGAAACGGAGTACCCATGTGTTTTAGTTTTTTGGGCTGATTCAACAAGTTTTTGGCGAATATGCTCTGGAGTATCTCCATCAGGATTACCCATAGAAAAATCTATAACATCTTTACCAGCACGGCGTTCTGCCATTTTTATTTCATTTACTTCTGCAAATACATACTTTGGCAATCTTTCAACTCGGTTAAACTTTATCTCATCAAACATATTTAGCCCTCTAAATTTATTAATGACATTTTATCTAAATAAATTGAGAATAAACTAATATCGGTGTTTACTACTTCGCACCATTCGGTTCAAGAGTAAGTTCATCACGAATATTTTTCATTGTATAAAGGTCTGCAATTTTCATATACTTCGCATTTTGCGGAATATTAAGATTGATATTATGATAAATTTTATCTTTTCGAATCACTTTTAAGAGATGTAATGAAGAGTCATAATAAGATATATATGGATACCAACTATTACGACGACTACTTGAAATTTTTAGATGTTTAATCTTTGACACATTTATCCAGTGTGCATATAAAGATCGCTTGAGACTACGTACTTCTCTTGGATCTAAAACTTCTATGTCTAAAAAGCCTTGGCCCATATCTATTACATATGTCCATTCATATGCAGAGTTACGCTCAATGTCAATGATTTTACAACCACTTTTTTTTAGTTCTTGCTCTAAAACAAGAGGATCAGTCGCATACTCTGATGTAAGTGCTATCTTCCATGTAAACTCTGATGCATCAAGGTTTGAAGCAGTTGTCACATAACGATAGTAACCAATATTTCGAAGGGTATCTCCCATCAGTTTAACAAAAAACAGTGGTGCACCACTTGTTGTAAAGTTAAGTTTTAATTCACTTGGTTTAGCAAAAAATAGTTTTAAAAGTCCATTTTCTTTGAGTGTTTGTACAACTTTAACTGAGTTAATTCTATCTTTTTCAAAAAAAGCAAATTCGGGATCAAAAATCACATCTATAAACTCACTGTTTTCATTATATGTTTCTTCATCTAAAAAACTTTTTATTTTCAAGGTAAGTGGACTTTCACTTAGCTCTTCACCATCATATATTTCTAAATCTTCTGCATGTAATAGATTAAAAATTAGGAAAAAACCTAATACATATTTTACCATTTACGACCTCTGTTTAATTTCTTAAATTCTTTGGCAGAAATTGCTTCTACACTTCCATCTTCATATACAAATCGTATTTTATCTCGTGAATTCACTTTTACAATTTCCCCATCTATATACATATCGATATAAGCATGTCCAAAAAGTAGTAACCATTTTTTTTCAGGATCTAAATCTATCTCACCCTTAAATGTTTTTTGCTTTTTTTGATTTGTTTTGACATTTATATAACCAACCCACACTTTTGACTTTGTAACGATTTTAAATGATTTTGGTATTACTTCAACTGGCTCGATTATCTCTACTATAGCTTGTGTAGTATTAACTTCAAGTGTTGTATTCACTTCTTCTACTTTGACTACTGGCTTCATAGTCTCTTGCATTTTGTGAATAAGGGCATCATCAACTACCTGCTCTTTTACTTGATCTTCACCAAAAGAACCCACCTTATAAACCATTACTATAATAAATATAATTATAGCGATAACAGAATAAGTAGCATTAGAGTTTTTTTTCTTTTTTGGTATGATAAAGAGATTCTCATCTAAATTTTCTGCATCTTTATCATCAAAATGTGCGATACCTGAGGCTTTAGTACTTGAGAGATCTAAACTGTACTCTCGCTCTAGAATGGAAACAAATCCTAAGAACTGTACCTTTTGTAAACTATCAAAGTTATGTTCAAGAATGGCTTTTACATGCAGTACGGGGATATGTGTATCTTCATATATTTTTTGGGCACCTAAACTTTTTAACTTTGTTAGTTCTTCACTCATTTATTTCATCCTATCCATTAAAATTGCTCCTGCTACACTTACATTAAGCGAGTCAAACTCATGCTTCATCTTAATACTAACAGCACAGTCTAGTTTTGATATAACACGAGAAGTAAGACCTTCACCTTCACTTCCTAAAACTAATATCTTTTTGTTGTCTATACGAGTCTCTCTTATATCCATACCACTCATATCAGCACCATAAGATGTAAAACCTGACATTTTAAAGTCGTTGAGTACATCATGAATGTTATTCTCAATCGCAAATGGCATATCATACAGAGCACCTGTACTAGTTCTCATAATAGTATCAAGAGGGAGTTGTTTTATACCACAAGCGATGATTGCATCAACACCTAAGGCATACGCACTACGAACGAGTGCTCCGATATTTCCTACATCTGTTACACCCGAGAGGATGAGTACAAACTTCTTATCTAAAAAGAAGTCATAAGGCTGAAGACTTACATCATCTACTTCTGCTAAGAAACCCTGATGTGAAGCATTCTTACACATTTTTTGTGCAGCCTCATTAGGAATACGTTTAATCTCAAAGCCCATTTTCATTAGACGAGAGTATTCTTTTTTCTCTAGCTCTTTTGCTAGATACAATGTTTTGATTTTGTTTGGATATTTATTGATTAAATAATATATTGGTTGTTTTGCATAAATTAACATGTGGGTATTCTATCTAAAAAAAGTGTTTACTTAGTGATGAATATCTGTTTTTTAAGAATCTATTCTAATTCTAATAATCTTTTATAACAGGATTTACTATTTTCTCCCGTAATCTTACAAATTAGCTTCGCTTGCACTTTTTTTGGAAGGTCAAGTGTAAGTATATCTTTTTGCGTTATAGCTGAGTCCGCTTGAGACTCACCCATACTAAAAACAACTACCCACTCTCCACGGAAGTTACCATCTAAATGGGAAAGTGCCTTCGCCGCTGTACCGCGAAAATACTTCTGATACTTTTTTGTAAGTTCTTTAGCTAAAAAGAGTTCACGACCGGGTTCTTCTTCATTTATTTCTATAAGAAGTTTTTCTATACGGTGTGGAGATTCATACAGTACTGTTGTAAATCCATTATGCAGTGCTTTTTGAAGTCCTGCTGCTCGTGAGTCGCCCTTATGGTCTAAAAATCCGAGAAAAAGCATTTTTGTCTCTTCAAAACCAGCAGCGACAAAAGCAGTAAGTACTGCGTTTGCTCCGGGAAGTACATCAAACTCTACATCATTTTTTAAACAGTAAGCCACAAGTGCTTGACCAGGGTCACTCACACCAGGCATTCCTGCATCACTAGCATACACAACATTTGAGTCAAAAAAATCAGGTGATAGTTTTTCAATAAAATGTTTTTCATTATGTGAATGTAGAGAGATAAACTCTTGGTCTTCTTTAAAAGAAGTGTTGTAACGGACTTTAAGTATATTTATGAGTTTTTTTGTAACGCGAGTATCTTCGCAAAGGAGTATATCAGCCTCACTTAAAAGCTCAATGGCTCTAAGTGAGATGTCGCCTATGTTACCAATCGGAGTTGGAACTAGACTAAGCAAAAAAAGTTCTTGACTATTTTTTGTTGTAACGAGCGTTAAACTTCTCGATTCTACCAGCTGTATCTACCATTCTCTCAGAACCTGTGAAAAATGGGTGACATTCATTACAGATGTCTATTTTAAGTGTGTCTTGAGCCGCTCTGTTCTCAAAAGTGTTTCCACATGCACAAGTTACTGAACAAGTTACAAATTCTGGGTGTAAGTTTTTTTTCATTTCGTTTGCCTTTTGTACCACGTCATTGTACGTAATACTATATATTTTTTAAATCCGTATGGGTGCAGATTCTCGAGGTACCCCTTGAGGGTATGAGCCGAAATTATATCTAAAAATTGCTTAAAAATCTAATCAAACTCATAAAAACGATTATATTTAATCATAGCACTTAACTCTTCTCCATATAAAGCACCTTTTACAGAGTACTCATCAAGTTCTTTTACAAGTTCATAGGGATTATTTGAACTTATTTTTACTTCTCTAAATTTTGTAAAAACTTTACCGGTACTTAATATTTTATAATAAGCATATATCGCTTCTTCAACACTAGCATACTTTGTAACATACACATTATTTGCTGCACTTGCTTTAACTCTGGGTTCATCTACTTCTATAGAATGCACACCAAAAAGATTCGTAGCAACTCTTGTAAATCGTGATGTTGCCCAAGCAGACTCCATCGCTGCTTGAGCGATAGCTACACTTTTAGCATGTGGTTTCATTCTCACTAGTAAGTCTTGTAAACTTTTTGCCCTATATGACTTCATAAGTTTTTCTATCTTTATATTTGTTTTTCCACTCTCAACAATTTTCTTAGCTGCTTTATACTTTGCATCCAAATCAACATATACTCTCTGTACAGCGGGAACAACAAGGTCACGAAAGCGTTGTTTTTTTTCTTGAACACTCATCTTTTGGGGGACACTATTCGCTGTATAATTTGTATTTTTATTTACTTTTATACTTTGAACTGCATATAAATGACTAGCGAATAAACAGACTAGTACTAATTTTCCTAAGAGTATAGGCATATTCATCATTCCTTATAGTTAAAAAATATTATAGCAAAATTTTAGAAGCAACTGCCATCACAGCAGACTCAGAACGCAGTACCATACTTGAGTTCAGTCTAAAAACTTCTTGTCTTTTTAAGAACTCTTTCTCCTTAACTGAAAAACCACCCTCACAGCCTATAAGAACTCTCTTAAAGTCACTGCTATCTTGTAAAATATTTTGTGTAAAATCAAAAACTTTAGTGTCGGGGAATTCATCTATAAATGTACTGATATTTTTATAGGTATCAAAAGTCATAAATGAAGTTCTTCCACTTTGTTGCATTGAAGCTTCTACTATTCTCTCGTAGCGTTTGAAGTCGATTTTAAAGTTTTTTTGACTTCTATCGCAGCCTATAAAAGAGATACGAATTACTCCTATCTCACATAAAGAAGGTAATACTTTTTCAACTGACTTAGGGTCGATTATACACCATGCTATATGTAACTTTTTGTTTGATTGCACTTCAAGAACTTCTGAACTTATAAGTTCTAGAGTAGCTACTCTTGGTTCAAGGGCTATGATTTTGTACTTATGCAGTGTTTGGATATGCTCTTTGTTTCTAAAAGACAAAATATCACCAAGAGAATGACGACGTACTTTTATGAGGTACTTATGAAGCTCCCCTTTTAGTGTAAGTGTCTCATCGCCTGCGTTTGCATCAAAGATATATATCAAAGAAACCACATTCCAAGTGATAGAATAAGTATAAGTAAAAATTCAACTTGTAAAATAGTTCTAGCTATGGGTTTATAAGCATTAAAAGCATGATCTTTTGTATCACTTAAGTACTTCAAAGATTTCACACGTTTCACTTCTAAAGTAATGTATACTATGGTGATAAGTATCATGATAATATTTGCAAAACTAAAGTCTAAATGTTTAGCTGCCATCATAATGATTCCTGTAAAAACAGTAACTCCAAGTACACTAAATGTGATAGGCCAGAGTACTATACTATGCAGTCTTTTATACTCTTTTAAATCATTCTTACTCATAAGTAAAAAAAGATTCATAAAAATCACTCCGAGCATAGCAATTGCTATGACACTATGTATGGATAATCCTAAACTGTACATTTCATTCATTTTGTATTTAATTTCCTTGACTTATTTCTTATGCAATAGTACCTAAATTAATATTATCAAAGTATAATACTTTCATGATCTTTGGCAAAATACAGTATCTTAACCTCCTTCCATTTCATGTCTTTATGAAAGCATTTTTAAAAAATAGTGCTTCAAAAATAAGTATGGAATATAAACGCGGTGTTCCCTCGAAAATAAACAGAGATTTTCACTCACGAAGAGTCGATGCTGCGTTTATTTCTAGTATAAGTGCTAAAACAAGTAACTATGTTGGGCTTGGTATCATTGCGAAGCAGAGTGTCAAAAGTGTTATTGTAATCCCCTCAAAAAACACTAAAGAAGATGAAGAATCAGCAAGTTCCAATGTTCTTGCAAGTATCTTAGGTGTAGAAGGTGAAGTACTCATAGGGGATAAAGCCCTTCGTTATGCTCTTAATAGTGATGAGTATGTCGACTTAGCTCAGATTTGGCACGATAAATACAAACTTCCCTTTGTTTTTGCCCTGCTTTGTTACCATAAAGATAAAAAAGTATACAAAAAAATAGAAAAAGAGTTTTTAAAAAGAAAGGTGAAAATACCGCAGTATATTTTACAAAAAGCTTCCGATGAGACACAAGTCAGTAAAAAAGATATTTTAGAGTATCTAAAACTTATCTCTTATAAACTAGATTCTAATGCTAAACGCGGACTCACTCGGTTTTATAAAGAGGCTTCAAGAACTACTTAATTCTCTTTGCTAACTCTTTTTTATACTCTTGGATGTTAAAATCTTTCATACTAGAACTACCACTCAAAACTGCCGCTTGCGCTACTGCCGAAGAGACTTCAACAACAAGTCGTTTATCAAAAGGTTTAGGAATAATATATTCTTTACCAAAGACGAGTTTTTTCCCAAATATCTCGTTAACATACTCAGGAACTTCCTGTTTTGCCAAATCGGCTAAAGCACGAGCTGCAGCAATTTTCATCTCAATATTTACACGCGTTGCACGAACATCCATTGCCCCTCTAAAAATAAAAGGAAAACCTAAAACATTATTAACTTGGTTATCAAAATCACTTCTTCCAGTTGCGATAATTGCATCGGGACGAGCCGCTCTTGTAATGTCTGGAAAAATTTCTGGTGTTGGATTTGCTAAAGTAAAAATGATGGGGGAATCCGCCATAAGTTTTATATCTTCAACGCTAAATGAACCTGGTCGAGAGAGGCCAACTGCTACATCAGCATTTGTAAATACACCCTCAGTAGTTGTACCATTTGGAGCGCAAAACTCTTTTTTAAACTCATTGAGATTATCTCGTCCCTCGTGAATAACACCTTTTGAATCAATCATAAAGATATTTTTTACACCTATATGACGATACAATCTCGCACATGAGATAGCTGCTGCACCCGCACCGATAACTACGATTTTAATCTCTTCTATCTTTTTACCTGTAATCTCACATGCATTTAAGATAGCTGCTGTTGAGATAACAGCTGTTCCATGTTGATCATCATGCATAACCGGGATATCTAACTCCTCATCAAGACGTCTCTCTATCTCAAAACACTCGGGAGCTTTAATATCTTCAAGATTAATCCCACCAAATGTAGGTGAGATAAGTGCAACTGCCTTACAAAACTCATCTACATCTTCAGTATCTACTTCTATGTCAAAACTGTCAAGTCCTGAAAAACTTTTAAACAGTACACCTTTTCCTTCCATCACAGGTTTACTCGCTAGTGCACCAATATTTCCAAGCCCGAGTACTGCAGTACCATTACTTATAACGGCAACAAGATTTCCTTTTGCTGTATATGCATAGGCATTTTCAGGATTCTTCTCTATCTCTAAACATGGAGCAGCTACACCTGGTGTATATGCCATACTTAAGTCTCTTTGAGAAAGAACAGAGGTTGTCACCTCTACAGAAATTTTTCCAGGTGAGGGGAACTGATGATAATCTAATGCTTCTTGATCTGTGACTGTTTTGTGTGACATCTATTTTCCTTTACGCGTAAGTTCTACAGCTTACTGTGTGGTTGGCTCCAGAAGTTTTCATCTGGCTCACCCTCAATATGATCAACATAATAATCTTCATATGTTTTACGAATTGCATCTCGAATACGGTTCACATTCTCTTTTTGAGTCTCTATAGGTTCAGGAAGTGCACAGTAATCACCCTCTGTTAACTCCTCTTTAAAACGATCTTCATCAAAAGTTTTCCCTAAGTAAGCTGTAACAAAACGTAAATCTCGTTCTGCATTTCCTAGACAAGATGTAGCCCCCGGAGATGGCGTCATGTTAAAAATGATTCCCTCTCCTGTGTTTATAGAAGCCTCGCCAAGCATAAGTTTTTCTTCATCTTTATTGATAACCTGAGGTCTTACCCCACCAAAACCTTTGGCATAAGTAAACTGCTCTTTTGTAAGAGATGGGACAATCTTTTGAGCATCATTTAAAAAAAGTATCTTGTTTATATAAGGCACTTCAAAAAGAAAGTTTCTCATAATATAAGCACGAATATCACTCTCTTTGAGTAGTTTGTATAATGCTTTTACTATATGCATATCAAGTCTAAGAGTTTTCCAAAAATCCATATAAGTACCTGGTTTAAAACGCTCTAGTTTTGGTAACATAAGTGCAGTTGGTCCAAAACGAGTGTGTCCATCAACTAAAACATCAGGGTCACCATGAAGTGCTGCAAAAGGGAGTTTTGGATTTTGAATCATATAAACTTTACCATTGAGTAAATGCTCATTTGTAAGATAAAAACTTCCCGCAATTGGCAGACAACCTAAGTTATGCCCAAAACCCATTTTATGTGCTAAAAATAGACTATGTGCCCCTGCGTTTACTACAACAAAGTCAGCATAAAAGGTCTTACCATTTGTAAAGACTTTATACCCACGTTTACCACTTCGCTCCATAACTTTTACTTCAGTATTTAAAAAAATCTCTACTTCTGTGTCTGGTTCTTCTTTTGCTTTAGTTATCATATCCTCAGCTAAAATTCCATAATCAACTGTTGTCCACTGTCCTCGTGTTCCTATTCCAACTATTGGCTCAGGTCTTTCTTTACCATCAGCACCCCAAACAACCTTAGGTTCAAGTTCTTTGAGTCTGTCTTTATCCCAAACTTCTAAATAAGGAAAAAGTTCAGAAAATTCTTCATAACGATCAAGTAAAAACTCAACTTCTTCTTCTCCAACCCCTAAGGCCATTTTTTGATGTGAAAAAATTGCTTTGTCTTGAAGATTGTGCTGTAGACAATACATTTCAACCATCTTAGCTGTTCGTTTAGTAATTGCTGCTTTTTCTAAGGTATAGTTTGTTTCAATATCCCCAACATGAATAGTTTGAGAGTTACTTGTGCCTTTTGAATTAAGTGTTGCGATAGCTTCATACTTCTCTAAAATACCTATACTCTTAACATCTGTATAGCGAGCCAACTCGTAAGCAAGGGCTGCACCTGATATACCTGCACCTACAATAATTACTTCGAAGTTACGTTGAGATTCTGACATAATAAAACCTTATAATTTTGTGTGACATAATATATCACGTAAAAGGTTAATCCTTTATACTTTGTAACCAATCCTTCATTTTTTTCAACACTTCTTTTACACCATTAACTGTTGAGTATTAAAAACTAACTCTATTACGACCATTCTTCTTAGATAAATAGAGTAAAGTATCAACTCTTTTAAATAATGATGTAAAATCTTCATCACTTTGTAGTTCAACTAGACCAATACTTATGGTTAAGTTTTCTATTTTATCAAAATGATAATTTTGGACTGCTACCCTTAGTCTTTGTGCATAAGTATTAGCATCTTGAAGCAATGTATTTGGCATTATAATTAAAAATTCTTCTCCACCATATCGTCCAAAAATATCTATATCTCTAATGGTTTCAGTAGTTAATCTAGCTAATGAAACTAAAACTTTATCCCCAATATCATGTCCATAGGTATCATTAACATCCTTAAAATTGTCAATATCAAACATCAGAATAGACAAAGAAGACCTATACCTATGGGAGCGATTAATTTCATATAAAAGTTTATTCATTATTGAATAGCGATTGCTTATCTGAGTAAGTGCGTCTATTGTTGCTAGCTTCTCAAAATCATCTTTGATAGTTTCTAACTCCAAAGTTCTCTTTTTAACTTTTTCTTCAAGTGAAACATTAAGTTCACCTAATTCTATGTTTTTTTCTTCTAAATGAAACCTGTAAATTAAAAAATATTTTTCTATTTTCCGAGATATAAAAAATGAAATAATGAGCGATACGAAAAAAACCACTACAACTATATAAAAAATGTATTGAGTACGGGAATTATACATCTGCTGCATTTCAATTTTTTGCTTTGTAAATTCATCATCAACTTCTGATAAAAAAAATCCACTACCAATAATCCACTCTGTATTGGGGATTCGCTTAAGATAAGCATGCTTTTTTTCTACTCTATCTGTAGAAGGGTTATGCCACTCATAAACAGAAGAAACTTCTTCTTTACCTTTAATCGAGTTTTGCAAGAAGTGGAACGTATTTAAAAATAAACTATCGGTTGTTTTTAGATTTCCTCCTACAAATTGAGGTAATTTATTATGTACTAACAACTCTCCATTGTCATTGAATAGAAATACATAATTTTGACTTATTTTATCTATTTGGCCTATCATATCAAATAAAATTTTATTAGTTTTTTTTGTAGCTGTATCTAAAAATTCTGCAGAACCAAGACACAATTTGTAAGGTTCAAAGGCTTTTACAAAAGCCACTTGTCGATACTGTTTATCCCCATTCTCAAAAGGTTTAGTAAATGTATCCCACAGAAAACCTTCAGTTTTTTCTTGACAAATATCTATCTCTTCTCGAACTATATATCTACCCTTTGCATCTTTAAAATCAATGAAAGAAACACCACTGCTTTTCTTATTTTCTATCAGGTAATGTACCCCTGAATAATCCATCACCCATATGTAACTTTCATTACCATTCCATCGAAATACTTTAAGAGCAGTAGTAATAATATCCTTTATCTCTTCTTGGGATTTTATGTCTCTATATTCATTATATATAGTTTCAGAAATCTCATATGCTCTTTGTACTCGTTCTTTAACACGCTTGAGTAACTCGGCTTGGATTTTAGATTTTTCATATACAATTAGCTGGGATAAGTTATCTACTTTCTTTTTTAGTATTTCTTTTCTAGTGTTCAATAAATCTTTTTTTAGTTTTACGACATTGGAATCAAAACTGATAGAATAAATTTGGTAAAATGCTATGATACTTATAAGGGTAACTGTAGGGATTAGTAATAATGGAAAATACATAATCATTTTAAGAAGTAAATTCTCATTTTTAGTATTCAAATTAACCTCATATAAAAAATTTATATTAGTATAACAAAATACATTGTAAATAAATATTAATCTTTTCCAATATCTTCATTCCATAGTAATGGTGACTTTTCAATAAAACTCTTCATTATATTTATACACTCTTGGTTGTCTACAACTTCTAAACTAATACCACGTGATTTTACATACTCTTCTGGACCTTTAAAAGTCTTATTTTCACCTATCACCACTTTCTTTATCCCGTACAAAAGAATAGCTCCACTACACATATCACAAGGAGAGAGAGTTGAATACAAAGTAGCTCTTTTATAATCTCTTGCACTTAATCTTCCAGCATTTTCTAAGCAATCCATCTCTGCATGTAAAATTGCACTTGAATTTTGTATTCTTCTATTATGACCTCTTCCAATAATTTTATCATCAATTACAAGAACAGCACCAATTGGTATACCACCCTCATTTAAACCTTTTTTAGCTTCATTTATCGCCTCGTATAAAAACTGATTCATAAATAATATCCTCTTTGCAAATAATATTCTCCATTATAACAAATTTTATATTTTCATTTATGGGCTCAACTTAACTCCTATACATCCTTTATACTTTGTAACCAATCCTTCATTTTCTTCTCATAACCGATATCTTTTAACGCTACAAATTTTAAAGGCTTTATTAAATAGTCTTGTTTGACATATCCACCATAATCATGGGGATATAAATAACCCTTACCATCATTTTGTTGTAATGCAGGTGGAATGTCTAAAATATCCCCACTTCTAACTGACTCTAAGGCTGCATTTATCGCTAAGTATGCGGCGTTTGACTTCGGGGAACCACAAAGATAGATAACTGCTTGTGCAAGAATAATTCTTGCTTCAGGGAAACCTATTTTACTTACAGATGTTAGACATGAGGCTGTAAGTGTCATCGCTTGTGGGTTTGCATTTCCTATGTCTTCACTCGCTAGGATTACTAAACGCCTTGCTATAAAGTCTGCACTCTCTCCGCCTTCTATAAGTCGTGCTAAATAATAAATGGCAGCATCCCCGTCACTTCCACGAACTGATTTAATCAGAGCAGATATAAGGTCGTAATGAACACCTGCTTCACTACTGCCCGTTTGGAGAGCATTTGGTCTTAAGGACTTTAGTACTTCTATAGTGATAGTTTTATCAAGATTTGATGCGAACTCTAGTAGTTTTAACATCGCCCGTCCATCCCCTCCTGAACTAGCCACTAGATACTCCTGAGTTTGAGTATCTAAACTTATCTTACCTAAGTCACAAGCTCTACTCATAAGTATATGGAGTGCTGTATTTGATATGTGTTTTAACTCAAAAAGCATAGAACGAGAACGGATTGCTGAAGTTAAAGAGAAAAAAGGATTTTCAGTTGAAGCACCTATGATTAAAACCGAGTTATTCTCCATAACTGGTAGTAGAACTTCTTGTTGATTTTTTGCTAAACGGTGTACTTCATCTATAAAGATTAGAGGTTTTTGGAGGGCATTTTTGTACTGCTCGAAGATTTTACGAAGTTGATCTATCTTGAGACTTGTTGCATTAAACTCATAAAAGGGCAGGTCCATCACTTTAGCTATGACTCTAGCGATGGAAGTTTTACCAGTTCCCGCGGGACCATAAAAGAAGCTATGTCCGAGGGAAAAGTTTTCACACAAGGTACGAAGAGGTGCACCCTGCGCACTTAAATGTTCTTGTCCAACAAGTTCATCAAAGTTTTTTGGGCGAAGTAGTTGTGTAAAATCAGCCAATAAGAACTCCATATATAAAATATATGGAATTTTAACATAATCTAGTTTATGTTTTGAGCCGGTGTAGTTGCTGTTTTGATAGGTAGAACTGGATAAACAACCTCAGGTCTTTTTCCCTCTAGTGAGTGTAAGAAAGTCTCTATAGACGCTGCATCTTTTTCATTTATAGCAACACCGAGTTGGATTCTTCCCATCTCAACGATAGCTTCTTGTAAAGTTTTTACTTGACCATTATGAAAATATGGAGCTGTTTGAGTGATATTTCTAAGTGTTGGTACTTTTACCATACCGTTTGCATCACCTTTGAAGTCACCTACTTTTGAATACTTATACTCTGCCATAATTCCTAGCATATTCATAGTTCCACCAAGTGCTATACCATTATGACAAGTTGCACAACCTTTATCTATAAAAGTTTTTAGTCCTGCTTTTTGAGCCTTAGTGAGTGCATCTTCTTTACCATTAAGGTAAGCATCAAATGGTGCTGGCGTTACAAGAGTTCTCTCAAAGTTTCCTATAGTGTCTGCAATTTTTTTGTATGTTATTTTTACATCTTTACCATATGCATTTTGAAATCTCTGTACATACTCAGGCATAGAAGTTACAGTGCTTACAACATGCTCTTTCGTAGCTGCCATTTCAGGTGCTGCTAAAATCGGTCCTTGTGCCTGTGCTTCTAAATCTGCCGCACGACCATCCCAAAACTGAGTATCAAAGAAAACTGCATTATATACAGTTGGAGAACCTAAATGATGAGGATTAACTCTCCACTTATGACCAACTGCTGCAGCTAAACCATCATCACCACCAGTTGCAAGGTTGTGACAAGTGTTACAGCTAATAAGTCCACTCTTAGATAAACGTGGGTCAAAGTAAAGCATCTTCCCTAACTCTGTTTTTTGAGCTGTTATAGGATTGCGTTTGTCATCTATAAGCTTCATTAACTCTTGTTTATCAGAGGGAATTGCTACTAGTCCCGCATCCTTTGCTTCATTTAACAAAGAACTTGCCATTATTACCGTACTACTTACTATAGTGATTATCATTGTTTTAATCATTATCTTCTCCATTTATAATTTTTATAAATGAATTATATACCTCTTTAGCTTAAAGGATAATTATTATCCTTTAATAAAATATATCGTAAAGTAAAATGATATTTTCTTTGCTATAATTTTAAAATGAATTCCGAACTATTATTACGTGAGCACGATTTAAAAGTGACTCCTCAACGATTGGGTATACTCTCTTTAATGAAAATAAGAGGTCATGTAGATGTAGAAGAGCTTTTCTCAGAGATGAAAAAGCAGTTTTCTTCTATATCTCTTGCTACTCTCTATAAAAATGTAAATGCAATGCTTGAAAAGCACCTCATTACAGAGATAAAAGCACCTAACTTTAAAGCAAAGTATGAGATAGTAAAAGAACCGCATATTCATCTTCTTTGTAAAGAGTGTGATGAGTTTGTTGATTTAGATCTTGATTTAGAAAGTTTAATATCGGATGCTAGTAAAAAAAGTAACTACCAACTCAAAGAGAGTTGTGTAGTACTATCTGGCTTATGTAAGAAGTGCCAAACTAAATAACTACTTCTTTTTCTTACCATTTGGATTTGATTTTGAATCCCCTCTCGCTTTAGGAACAGCTTTAGCTTTGTTAAATGTAGACTTAAACTCTTTTTTAGGCTTATTCCCAGCCATTTCACGAGCTAGTTTTTCTTCTGACTTTAAAAAAGTAAAGAGTGCTGAGTACTCACTACGAGTCAAAAATCGTGTTTTTCCAGTTGGAAGGTTGTTAAGTTCAACCTCTGCAAAACTTACACGTTTAAGGTCTGCTATTTCAGCATCGAAGTGTGCAAAAAATCTTCTTAACTCTCTATTTTTACCCTCAGAAATCGCAACTTTAAGTGTAGAGTAGTTATGTGCATTTTTCTGAATTTGATAGCCTAAAAATGGTTTAAATTGCATCGATGTTATAGTTGAGTGAGAGTGCCCACCTGCTGTTGCATCTTCTATGTACATACCCTCAAGCATAGCAGTCTCCATCTCAGAAGTTACTTCACCTTTGATTTTTATCTTGTAGCGACGTTCTAAATCTGAAGTCATCAGTGCAGTTGCAACATGAGAAGCATCCGTTAAAAGTAAAACTCCCTCACTAGCATAGTCTAAACGCCCAACTGGAACAAAATGTTTAAACTCATGACTCAGTGAATCATAAATAGTACGACGACCCTTAGGATCTGACTTTGTAACAAGCTCTCCCTTAGGTTTGTTGTAAACGATAACCGTATACTTCTCTTGACGACTTATCTGCTTTCCACTTACATAAACGATATCTTCTTTTTCATCAACTTGAGTCGCAGGGTTTTCTTCTATCTCGCCGTTTACTCTTACATATCCATCTTGGACTACTTTGTCAGCCTCTCTACGCGAATAAGTCGAGTAGTGTGCTATAAATTTGTTTAATCTCATCATAATATTATGAAATTCCTTTTTCTATTAGCGTATGAATATGAAGCACGCCTTTTATATTTTTTTGTGTATCAGTAACAACCAACAGTTGTATCTTTTTTTCTTCTATTAAAACAAGTGCGTCACTTGCGAGTATATTTTCATCTTCACATGTCATAGGGTTTAGAGTTGCATACTTTAAGACTTCATCTTCAAGTGAAAATGAGTCACTCAAAAGTGCACGACGAACATCGCCGTCACTTAAAAGTCCAAGGAGTTTTTCATCTTCATCCACTATAAGTGTAGTACCTAAACGCCCCTCACTAATGCTTAAAATCGCATCTTTAAGGTTTGCATTTTTAGATATAAGTGGTAAGTTCTGCGTTTGCATAAGGTTTGAAACTTTAACAAAAAGCTTTTTACCCAAAGCCCCACCAGGATGAAAAGAAGCAAAGTCGCTCTTTTTAAAATCCCTAGCCCTCATAAGACAAACTGCCAAAGCATCACCAAGTGCGAGTGTTAAAGTTGTTGAAGAGGTTGGTGCTGTGTCTATGGGACAAGCTTCTTTATCAACATTTATCTTTATCACCATATCACTAAAAGAGCCAAGAGTTGAGTTTTCATCTCTTGTCATCCCTATAAGCGGTACATTAAAACGTTTTATATGAGGCAATATGGAAGACAACTCTTCACTCTCACCACTATAACTAATGCCTATCACCACATCGCCCTCACCTATCATACCTAGGTCACCGTGAAGTGCTTCAGTTGGATGGAGAAAAAAACTCGGTGTCCCAGTAGAAGCAAAAGTTGCAGCCATTTTAGCTCCAATCAGTCCACTTTTACCAACGCCTGTGATGATAAGTTTACCCTTGCATTTTAAGATTGTCTCGACCGCTTTATCAAACACATCATCAATGAGCATAGCTGCATTAAAAAGTGTTTTAGCTTCGATGTTTAAAGTCTCTTGTGCAATTGTTTTATAATTCATAAATGTATTATAGCGTTTTGTGCTTCAAGTAGGTATCCTTAGTATCTACTTCTCACCGAGTAACTTCTTCATCTCTTTATCAAAATCAGACTCTATTTTTTGTATTTTATTAAACTCATCATACTCTAGTGAAGCTTTTTCTTTGGCTAGTTTATAAGAAAAAGCTATAGTATTTCACCTCTTGTACTTGGGTTTTTCCCTCTATCACAGCATGGTGAGTGGTATGTTCCAAAATGGAACTAACTGCATCTTCTTCTAACTCTCCACTTTCAAATATATTTTTGAGGTAGCCAAACACTCTCATTCTGCATAAAAATCTCTACTTTTATCACTTGTTTTTGAATGGCACGGATGAGGGTTTCATTAGTTTGTAGTCTGGTTCTTGATTTAGTGTTGGTAATTCCATCTTAAAATTATGCTATAATACCAGTTACACGACCTGCCTAGCAGGATGCCCCTAGTTTTCTAGGGGAGTATTTACTAATCCTAACAAACTTCCTAGTTTTTCTTTCAACTTCTCAAAATCTTCTACAGACATTTTATCAAGTTTATCATGAAGTCTAGAAACATCAAAAATTCGTATTTGGGATAGACTAGCATAATTGATTTTATCGTTATTTTTCACAAGAAATCTATAGTGAAACATATCTTCTTTTGTTGCAGTTGTTAGAGGAATACCCAGAAAAGTATTACGACTAAATTTTTTAAATACTAAAACTGGTCTTAAAAATTCTTCACCCTTTCCAAAGGTTTCATACCCCAAGTTTTTTCCAATATGTACCCAAAAAATATCTCGATTTTTAAAAGAAATAAGCTTATTTTTTTTAGATAAACCTTTTTTAATCTCATTCCATTTGTTATACTCTATCATGTTATTTCCACTCTAGTGTATCAACAATTATAGAATTATCCCCAGAAATTATCGTGAGTTCCCTGTCATCTGTATTACACTGAAGTTCCATCGAACGACTGCAAATCACTTCTATATCACTAGAAAATGAGAGAAAAATTACCCTTACATTTTTAAAGCGTTTGAGTACTTTTTCATTTTGTTTAAACCAAGATGCAGCCATTCCATCTTGATAGCAGTAGATGATAACCTCGTTCGAAGTTCCTGAGGCTTTTTTGATTCTTTTTTCATCGGGTTGCCCTAAGATAATAGAGAGTTCTATATCTCCGCTCATAGACTTTTGCCACAAGTCTGGTTCATCGTCTTGGTCTATTCCTTTTGTAAACTCTAGTGTCTCGTTTGCATTGAGGATAAACGCAGTCAAACGCACCATCAAACGCAGGTCGTTTTCTGAGGGGTGTTGTGCTAAAACGAGAGGGTGTTCTACGTAATAATGTGTATCCATATTTGCTATGTTTACATTTGCTTTATAAATTGTTGCTTTTGGAGCCAAGCGGAGTCCTTTTGTTAAGTATTTAAGATAAAATCGAGCGAATCATGATGGCATAATGCAGCACAAAAAGGTTTATAAAAAAGATAAGCAGAGAGGAACCACGAGAGAAAAAGTTCTCTAATGCTGTTCTCTCTCTGTTGTTTGTTCTAAACGCGATAGTTATATGGATAATGGTCATAATTATCAAAGCAGCTACAAGGGTTAGTTTTTTGCCAAGTAGTTCTACGACTACAGAAGTGTCACCATTTAAAAGTAGTTCTAAAAGATGGTTGTTAGAAATCATAACTAAACCAGAGGTCAAAAGCACCGCTAAAGAAACAAGTTCAAAGTAACCAAAAATAGGTCCGATATGCGGATAAACTTCTTTTTGTTTGGTCTTATCTAAAAGAGTAACACCCAAAACAAACATAAATATAGAACCACCAATCCATGCAATAGCTGCAAAGAGGTGAAAGTGAATTAACCAGTTCATTAGTTTCCAAAAATTAAAGTGTGAAATAGTATCTAAAATGTGTTAAAATACGACTAAGATACAAGAAGGAAAATCATGAGAAATAATATTGGACAATATACAAATACAATTAATCCACTAATACTTGAAGACAGAATACTCACACACAACACACTTATCATTGCAGAAGTAGGCTCTGGTAAAACAAATCTAGCATGTAGAATACGTAACTTTGCGATAGACAGTGATGTACCTACTATCTATTTTGATTTTAACAACTCTTTTGAAGAAGAGATAGAACTTAGATACAAAGACGCACACTTTAACTATATCAAGTTTGAAGAGAGTGAGGCTTTTGATGCAGAGTTTGCACAACTTACAACACAAAGAAAACACATTTATATGGCTGTTGACCCTAAATACTTTACAAATAAAAAAGATATTCAAAGTCGTCTCTCAAAAACTATTGCGCAAGATGTTTTACTACAAAACTACTACTATTTCTTTCATGACATAGATAATTTAAATGGTTTTTATACAAAATTTGAAGACTTTTTACTCTACCTTTTAAGTTTTAGTCACCTTCAGAAGTTTGGTTTTACATTTCTTGCACAACCTCATGCTACTTTTGAGAACCAGCATCTTAAACTACTGTTCACATTCCTTTATCTTGGACGCTGTTCAAACACGAACTATTTTAACACTGCTGTCATCAAAACATTAGGGAAAAATGAGTTTTATTACCAGTATAGAACCTCACATCAAACACTACTCTTTAATGCTATAAAAACTAATGTTGTTAAGATAGATGAGTACATTTTAGAAGACTAATATGCAAAATATTTTTGATGAAGTAGGTTCTTTAGATGAGCGGGCTTACTCTAAGTTTGGACTGGCAGAAGACTTACTTATGGAGCATGCTGCGAATGGTATGGCTTTGTACATCAAAGAGAACTTTACTTTAGGCTCGACACTTACTATAGTCTGTGGCTGTGGTAATAACGGTGCAGATGGTTTCGCCCTTGCGCGTTTACTCCATCTTTATTGTAATGTCACTCTTTTTTTAGCAAGAACTCCTACTACTCAAATGGCAAAACTTCAGTATAAACGTGTCCTGAGTCTCAAGATAAAAGAATCTGACATCCTTTTAGAGTCTGACATCCTTGTTGATGCTCTTGTGGGAACTGGTTTTAAGGGTGAATTCAAACCTGAACTTACAAAACTACTCCAAAATATGAACAACTCCTCTGCATTTAAAATAGCCTGTGATATTCCTTCGGGATTTATTTTTAATGCCGATATTACTTTAACAATGGGAGCCTTAAAAAAATCTCTTTTTCTTGATGGCGTTAAAGATATTGTTGGGGAAATAACAGTTCTTGATTTAGGTCTTCATAGAGATTTATATGAAACAGAGACCAACTGTAAACTCCTTGATATGGAGGACTTAGAACTTCCATATAGAAATAAAAAAGACTCTCATAAGGGAAGTTTTGGGCATCTGAGTATCGCTAGTGGTGAAATGCAAGGGGCTAGTACTATGAGTGCTTTAGCTGCATCGCGTTTTGGTTGTGGGCTTGTGACACTCATAACCCACGATATAAACTACTCCTTACACCATTCTCTCATGAGTGCAACACAAGTACCAAAAAACACAACAGCTCTCGCTTGTGGTATGGGTTTAGGAAATGCTTTTAGTGAAGATAATTTAGCTCTTTTTTTTGACAATACCTTACCACTTATCCTTGATGCAGATATTTTTCATATGCCTATCATCTTGAAACTACTCAAACGCGACTCACTTGTTATAACACCCCATCCTAAAGAGTTTGTTTCTCTTTTAAAACTAACAAAACTAGCTGATATAAACATAGAAGAACTTCAATCAAATCGTTTTAGCTATGTAGAACTTTTTACTGCTAAGTATAAAAATGTAACCCTTTTACTCAAAGGTGCAAATGTCATCATTGCTCAAGATACAAAAGTTTTTGTAAATCCTCACGGAATTTCTGCTCTTGCAAAAGGTGGGAGTGGAGATGTTTTAAGCGGACTTATCGGCTCACTTTTAGCACAAGGGTACTCTACTTTAAACGCGAGTATTCATGCTTCACTTGCTCATACAAAATTGGCAAAAAACTATAAAGGGGCTGATTTTTCTCTTACACCTGATGATTTGATAGAAGGAATTGGCAATCTCTAAGAAAAAATCATTATAATAACGACAAATCAATAATTATAAAATTAAATACTACAATAGGAACTACAATGGATAACATTTTAAAAATCGGAAAATATGAACTAGGCTCGCGTTTAATCGTTGGAAGTGGAAAATATGACTCATTTGAGATGACAAAAGATGCAACTCTTGCTTCTGGAAGTGAACTTATCACTGTTGCTGTTCGTCGTTTAAACATCACTGACCCTGATAAAGAGAACCTCAGAGATACATTTAAAGGAACAAATGTAAAGTTTCTTCCAAACTCTGCTGGATGTGTAACTGCTGAAGAAGCTATTACTACTTTTCGCTTAACTCGTGAGGCTACTGGGATTGATTTAATCAAACTAGAAGTTATTGGCGATACTAAAAAGACTCTTTACCCTGATGTTTTAGAGACTATAAAAGCTTGTGAAGTTTTAGCTAAAGATGGTTTTACTATCATGGCTTACACTTCAGATGACCCTATCATGGCGAAGCGTTTAGAAGATGCTGGTGCTCATGCTATTATGCCTCTTGCTGCTCCTATCGGGTCTGGTCTTGGTATCCAAAACCCTTACAACATCGTTTTTGTTCGTGAAGCTGTAAACCTTCCTATCATCGTTGATGCTGGAATCGGTTGTGCATCTGACGCTGCTTATGCAATGGAGTTAGGTGCTGATGGTGTACTGACAAACACTGCAATCGCTCAAGCACAGAACCCTATGATAATGGCTGAAGCTATGAAGTATGCAGTGCTTGCTGGAAGAAGATCTTACCTTGCTGGTCGTATCCCTAAAAAGCCTTATGCTACTGCTTCAAGCCCAGTTAACGGAATGATTCAGTTCTAATGATAGCACAAGAACAACTGCCAATGGTAGCAATGCCTAGTATGAATGATACACATTTAGAAGATATTATTTTGATAAATCAACTCTCTGCTGCAGCACAGAGTAGAAATGTAGCTGCTACGAAAATATTTTTAGAAGAGTTAGTTGAGCATACTATCTCGCACTTTAGCGGTGAAGAGTCGATGATGCAAGAGTTTAACTTTCCTCCTTATCCTATACATAAAGCGGAACATGATAGAGTTTTAAAAGAGTTAAATAACATTACGAGGATTTTTAGCGAGGGTGAAGGTGACTTTTCTCTTGTAACTTCTTATGTCGATGGTTCTTTAATCCCATGGCTAATAAACCACATCGAAACACTCGATACGGTTACGGCTATGTTTTTAGTAAACGCGACTAAATCTTAGTCGAGAGATGGGTCATCAACAAAAGTTGACCCATTCCTTCAAAAAACTTCTCCACTCCCATATCATCAGTTAAAAGAGCTTTTTTAAGAGCAGCTAAAAAAACTAACTGTGACTCATCTGAAGCTTGCATATAAGTATCTACGATGTACTCAAAACTAAGTGTATGGACTTTAGAGTTAACCTCAAAATCTATCTCAGAAAAAATATCAATATTCTCTTCTAATAAAATCTTTTTACACTCATCTGATACTTTACTCATCTCTTATAGCCTCCGCATCTAACTCACCACTCTTTAGTTTAGCCATGTAAGTGTTTAACTGTTCTCGTACATCTCCACTTAGGATAAGAAGCCCTAAGATATTTGGAAGAGCCATAGCGAGCATAAGCATAAAACTAAAGTCTACGAGAATTCCTGTACTTACTACAGTTGCTATAACTGATAGAGATAAAAACATTACCTTATATATGATAGAAAACTTAGAACCAAAAAGATACACCCAAGCACGCTCACCATAATAAGACCACGAAATCATAGTTGAAAACGCGAATAAGAAGATACTAATAGATAAAACAGTTGGAAACCATGAGATAACAGTTCCATAAGCGGCACTTGTCAGTGCTGCACCCTCTTTTGCAGCTATAAGGTCAGTATATGCACCATCAGGCTCAAATACACCTGTGATGATGATAACTAGTGCTGTCATAGTACAGATGATGACTGTATCTATAAAAGGCTCATAGAGTGCAACCATACCTTGACGAACAGGGTACTTTGTACGTGCTGGTGCATGAGCTACTGGAGATGAACCAATTCCAGCTTCACTTGAGAACACTGCTCTTTGAAAACCTTGGATAAGAGCACCGATAGTACCTCCATAAATAGCACTTGTACTAAATGCTTCTGAGAAAATAAGTGCAAAAGCATCTACTATCTTATCAGCATTCACAGCTAAAATCCAAATAGAAGCACTGATGTATATAATTACCATAATGGGAACTAGTGTTTCTGTAATAGAAGCAATTCTTTTTACACCCCCAATGATTACAGCCCCAGTTAAAGTTGCTAGTATAAAACCAAATACTAAGGGATTGTTTGCGAAGTACGGCATCTCATGAGAGATAACACTATAGGCTTGAGAGACTTGAAAGATATTTCCCCCACCAATAGCCCCACCAATCATTAAAAAAGCAAATATAATCGCTAAAACTTTTCCAAATTTTGGAAAGCCTTTTTGTGCGATACCTTTAGATAGGTATTCCATAGCTCCACCCATAATAGTTCCATCTTTGAGAAAAACTCTATGTTGTATGGAGAGTGTAACTTCGGTAAATTTTAGACTCATTCCTAAAAAACCAGCAAATATCATCCAAAATGTTGCTCCTGGACCACCAATAGCAACAGCTAATGCCACACCTGCAATGTTACCTAGTCCAACAGTAGCACTCAGAGCCGTTGTAAGTGCTCCAAAAGGGGATATCTGACCTACATCATCAGTAGTTCTATACTTACCTCTAATAATGTCTAATGAGTGTTTAAAAACCCTTACATTTATAAACTTCGTTACAAATGTAAGGTAAACACCACCCGTAATAAGCCAAACTACTAAAAAAGGTAAACTCACACCTTCAATAGCTCCAAAAAGTATGTCAAAAAACAAAACAGTCTCTAAAAAAGAGTTCGCTGCGACAAATAATTCACCCAAAATAACCCCCGTAAAATACTAATTGAGTAATTGTAGCTAAATACTCTTGACATTTTATCATTAATTGACTATAATTCCGGCTCATTAATCAGCACTAGCTGTTCGATTTTTGTGTTTAGGTCGGGGTGTAGCTCAGTATGGTTAGAGTACCTGGTTTGGGACCAGGGGGCCGAAGGTTCGAGTCCTTTCACCCCGACCACCTTTTAAAATTATCAAGATTTATATTTAAGACAATAACTATGGTGGGATTAGCTCAGTTGGTTAGAGCACTGGTTTGTGGTGCCGGGGGTCGCGGGTTCGAATCCCGTATCCCACCCCATAATTTAAATAAATATAAAACTTAATAAATATAACGACTAATATACAGTAGCGTTCGTGGCTCAACTGGATAGAGTTTCGGATTTCGGCTCCGAGGGTTATAGGTTCGAATCCTATCGGGCGCACCACCTTTAGATATATGCCTCCTTAGCTCAGCTGGATAGAGCAACGCCCTTCTAAGGCGTAGGCCACTCGTTCGAATCGAGTAGGGGGTACCACTTATTAATGTTATGAATTCTGCTTTATTTATGCGGATGTGGTGAAATTGGTATACACGCCAGACTTAGGATCTGGTGCCGCAAGGCGTGGAGGTTCAAGTCCTCTCATCCGCACCATTTCTAAAGCATAATTCATAACATTTTTTCTTAATAACTAGGAACAAAAAGCTTCCATTCCTTTGATACATGACGATACTATAATAAACTCTAACTAATTCTACACCTATAATTTTAAAACTAACATACTTCTTACTTTACTAAAATGACACTATTTTGACACTATTTTTTTAAAAGTTTAAGTAAAGTATACACAATTTTAAACTTTACTGTCACTTTTTGTGTCACTTCGCCATTGTTAGTCTTCCAAGTACAATATCCCAATGCCCTTAAGTAAATAGATTTGGATGCTCATAGATAAGTAGAGGGATGTCTTACTCTCTTAGTTGTATGTTTATTTTACTTTTCATCTTGCTCTTCTTGAATACAATTTTCTACTAAGTCTTTGAAGGGCTTCATTGCTTTTAGCTTGATACCTTTACGCTCTGGCTTTGAGTATTTAGTACCGTGATTTCGCCAGAGATAGGTTTTTTAGTGATTAGGGTTATTGATATGAAAAATTTGATTGAAACTGTAATACCTGAAGATACTGCTTGTTGAATGATAGAAATGGCTTTATTTATTGTTTCAGCCGTTTGTGCTTTGGATTGACCCGTTGCTTGGGCTGTTTGATTTACGATGTCTTGTTTTGTCATTTGTCTTTTCCTTTTTTTTTATGCTTGAAAATGGAAATTATTCGGATTTTAGGTGTGATTTGGAAAGAATTTACATATCCAGACATAAAGGTGTCAATTTTGAATCTTATACTTCTATTATAAAAATAAGTAGGAGTTTGATATGAGACGAAGAAAAAATAACACAACATTGGAAGAATTTGATAAAACACAACTTGTAGATAAAGAGCTAATAGATAAAATCTCTTTATGGATGTTAAGGATTATTGTAAATCTTGGTGCTAGTAAAGAGTTTATAGATAAAGATAACTCTATTCGTAGGGATTCAATAGCTTATTTTCTTGATATTGGTAAGTATTTAGAAATGGATAGTGAGGATTTTAAAAGAAGTGAGCCACTAGCTCTATTAAAAAGAAATTATATCAAACTAGAAAAGAGAAAGCGATTCAGCAGCTCAAAAATATTATCTAAAAATATCAAGCAAATCTCAAATCTTATGAACTTAAATCAATATGAAGAGCAAATATTAGAATTTACAGTTCTAATAAATCAATATGATATTTTAGATGAAACTGCTGATTTACTAGGGAGTTCTCTTAATTCTTCTCAAGCTAAAAAAATGCTTAGTGGTATTTTAAATATACCAATGGTTCATATCAATGCAGCTTTTAAATCAAACTCTAAACTCAGTAAGTCTTCTATTGTATCGATTAATAAAAGCTTCCACCATGATATGAGAAATAAAATAGAAATATTGAGTGATGAATTTGCAGATAATATGTTTAATCTTGATGAAGATATATCAGTAATGATAAAAAATGCTGTTAGACCTTGTGACAAAAACTCTTTAAAGCTAAAAGATTATAAGCATATCTCAAAAGATATGGATATTGTAATACCTTATCTTAAACATGCGATTGAAAATAAAAAACAAGGTGTCAATATTCTTTTTTATGGTCTTCCAGGAACTGGAAAAACAGAACTTGCAAAAACAATATCCCAAAGTATAAAAACTAAACTATTTGAAATAAGCTATGCCGATGGAGAAGAGGAAGCAATAGATGGATACAACAGACTAAAAGCTTATAAAACAGCACAATCTCTTCTTGCAAATCAAAATATTTTACTTATGTACGATGAGGCAGAAGATATATTTGATAGTAGTGATAGCCCATTAATGCCAAAGAGACAAGATAATAAAGCCTGGCTAAATAGGTTACTTGAAACAAATACTATCCCAACTATCTGGATAACAAATAACATCTATAGTATTGATAATGCAATGGTTAGAAGATTTGATTTCAGTGTAGAGATACCAATTCCAAACAAATCTAAGAGAGCTGAAATTATTAAGAACTACTCTAATAATTTACTTGATGAGCATAGTATAAAAGTATTAGCAGAAAATGAAAATATTGCTCCTGCTCTTATTACTAGAGCTACAAAAGTGATAAGTAGTATAGATACAGATGATAAGCCAAAAGCATTTACACAAGTTCTAAATAATACACTAAAAGCACAAGGCTATAAGGAGATAAAAGAAAAGATAGTAACTCTGTTACCAAATGTTTATGACCCTAAGTTTATCAATACAACAACTGATTTAGAACAATTAACACAAGGTATAAAAGAACACCAAAATGCTCGTCTGTGTTTATATGGTGCTGCTGGAACTGGTAAAAGTGCATTTGGTAGGTATATCGCTGAAACATTGAACAAACCATTACTTCTTAAAAAAGGTAGTGATTTAATTAGCATGTGGGTTGGTGGTACTGAAAAAAACATAGCAGATGCATTTGAAGAAGCAAGAGAGGAAAAAGCTGTTCTTGTATTTGATGAAGTTGATAGTTTTTTAGCAGATAGAACACAAGCTAAACAAAGTTGGGAAGTAACACAAGTAAATGAGATGTTGGTTCAAATGGAAAATTTTGAGGGAATATTCATAGCTACTACTAACTTGATGGATAATCTTGATAAAGCAAGTTTGAGAAGATTTGATTTGAAGCTAGAGTTTGATTTTCTAAAATCTGAACAATCTTGGAATATGTTTTTGTCATATTGTAAAGATTTAAAACTTACAAAACCATCAATTTCATTTAAAAGAGGTGTTGAGAGTTTAAGGTATCTAACTCCGGGGGATTTTGCAGCAGTAACAAGACAGAATAGATTTAGGCCTATTTCAAATGTTAAAGACTTCATACAAAGACTTGAAGATGAGATAGCAGTTAAAAATGTATCTAGTGGGAATGTTATTGGGTTCTTAGTACCATGAGTACATCAATTATAATATATAGCTTATCTATTCTCCTTACTGTAGTAATTTTTAGCATTTATGCTCTGAAAAAAAAAATAAAAGCAACAATAGAGGAAACATCTGACAATATAATAAAGAAAATCCAAATAAAACATCAAACTCAAATTGATGTTTTAGAGAAGAAACTCGAAAAATATTATATCTCTTGTAAACTTGATACATTGTGTTTTATTGGTATTGGAGGAGGTGGTTGTAATATTGTAGAAGACATATCTCATATAGATGCTTGGCATAAGTTTATACATATCAATAGTGATTTACAAGCATTACAAACAAAAAAATCTAAAAATAAAATCTTATTAGGGTATGATAAAAAAGAGGGATTAGGTTGTGGTGGAGTAGCAGAGTGTGGAACTAAACTAGTTGATAATATTAGTAAAAAACAACTTTTTAAATTAACACAATCATTTGAGAAAGTCTATGTGGTTGCAACTCTTGGCGGTGGTGTAGGTAGTGGCTCAACAGTGGAAATAATAGAATATTTAAACTCACTAGATAAAGAAATATCGGTATTTGTAACAATGCCATTTAATTTTGAGGGAAAAGCGAGAAATACTGTTGCACTTAGTGCTTTAAAAAGTATTCAAGCTATCAGTAGTAATGTAACCATTATGCATAATGATGATTTGATAAAGAAAGATGGTTCAAAATCATTAGGTATAAGAGAAACATTTAAAATCTCTTCACAAATGATATATAAGCAAATCGTGAATAGATTTTGTGATTGCTAATGTTGCTTAAATACAAAAATAAAAATAGCTGGATTTTATCGGTTGAAAATAAAACCAATACAAAATATCATCATCACTATTTTTGTACTTGCACCAAAGAGTTTAAACTACAAACAGAAATAGATGAGCCAGAAGCACCAGATATTTTATGTCCCATATGTGGTAATGACTATTTTAAAGATGCTGTTGTATTTGAAGATATGCAGAGTACTAAGATTTGGAAGTATTTTAAATGGAGTACAACAGTAAGTGAGAATGATAAGCATTGGAAAGTTACACTTAAATATGAGATGCCAATTTATAACGATACCGTTAATGAAGTTGAACAAGAAGATAAAGAATTACTACATATTATATTTAAGAAAGATGGCACTGCTGCTCATCGAGTCTCTTATACATCTAAAATAATTTCTCAATATAGCTTATTTATAGATGACCGGGTTCAACCTTTTAAAAAGCTCTTACTTGATGAAGCAAAAGAAAGCTTATACAACTATGTAATGATGAATAAAAGTAAAGCTATTGAGTGGATAGATTATAATGAACTCAAAGAATTTTCAAGTGATGAAAAGCTAAAATATTTAACATTCTTCTTAAAGAACACTCATCTAATTGAGCATAGGTTCTTCTTTTGGAGAATGAATAATATTTTTGAATATACTATCAAACATACAACACAAGTTGAAATGCTCAATTTTATAGTTGATAACCGTAAAGAAAAAAGTATAAAAAAAGCACTTTATCTAGGCTATGAAAATTCAATAAATAATATTGGCTATTACCCATATAGTGATTATATATTTTCAAGAAGCATTAAGAATATTGACCTACTTGTTAAATTATATGGAATACATCCAGTAATTAAGCAACATATATTTACAGATGGAACATTCTATGTTGCAATTGAGTTCATTCAATTTTTAAAACGATACTACACAGAGAAACAAATAGTAAAACTTTTTATTGAAGATATGCAAGATAAAAAAGAGCATAAAAATAGACTAAACAACTGGAGAGATACTCTGCTCATGCTTCAAACAAGAAATGCTTTTAGCTCATTAGAAGAGTATTTTTCAAAAGTAAAACTTACTACAAAAAAACTGCATGATGAGATAGTGAGAGTTTTTCATATAGTATCTTATGACTTAGACGCTAAAGAGAACTTTGAATATGATAAAGTTTATTTATCTGCTTGTTGTACACATCAAGAGTTAGAATTTAAACTCCCAAGAACAGTTAAAGAACTTAGTTTATGGGCAAAAATTCTTCACAACTGTATGTTTGCATATAGCAGAAGTATACATGCTCAAATGTCTATAATTTATGGAGTATTTAGAGCAGAAGAACTTTTGTATGCGGTTGAGTTAAGTGGCTTTACAATTGTGCAAGCACAAGGTGTTTTAAACTGTGACATTACAAATAAAGATATGAATATTATTAAATATTGGGAAAAAAATATACTAACACTTAACCAGACATAAAGATGTCACTCAATATTCGTATACTTCTAAAAACAAGGAGTAGTAAATGTTAACAATACTAAAGAATTCGTAGCATAAATTATTTTTTATAGATTTATGTAAGTTGTGGTAAAATTTACTGTAAAACCATCCTATAAAGAATAGCTTAAACGGAAACTAAACTTTATAGACATTAGAATATTGTTTCATTATTTGAGTACTTTGAAAAAAGTATTCATATGATCAAATAAAAAAAGTAATACATTCTTGGTCAATGTTCATTAAAATCTCATTGTTTTCACAAGTGCTAAAACTAACAGTTTAGTATTATCTATGAGGAATAAAAACTCTCTTTGCTTCATAAGATTTGTTGTACTTAAAGAGTGAGTAAATAATAGTTGCTAATTTCTTAGATATGATTATCAAAGCTTCTTTTTTACTCCTTTACCTGATTTTTTAGTCTGAAACTTATATAAGTCTGAATCTACGAGACCTTCTTCTTTCTTTTCTTTGAGTCTATATGAATCTCCAAGAATATTTATAACATGTGAGTGATGTAAAAGCCTGTCTAAAATGGCAGTTGTAACAACCTTATCATTAGCAAATATTCTGCTCCATTGACTAAACACAAGATTAGAAGTAACGATAGTAATACCCCAAATACAATACTATTGAATCACTCTATAGAGATGCTAACTGAACTTGTACAGTCAAAATCAAAATTAGCAGACTTTGATGAACTAAAATCGGATACAGTATGGCTGAAAGAGTATTATGAGGAAGAGTCTTGGAATGATGTTACAAGATGGCTTTCAAATATTGACGGAACACTTCGTGAGACTTTTTCTGAGTATATGGAAGTATTAAAAAGTAATGGCACTAGTAAAATGATGAAAATTAACTAATCTTAATAGTATTAAATTATTATTTAGATAAGCTATAGTACATATAAATAGGATAGATTATTATGATAAGAGAAGAAGTGGTTAATTTTAAGTTTATGTCAGAAGAGGACAAGGATAATACGGAAATTGTTCTGAGAGTATGTAAAGAGTCGGGATCTACATTACAATATGCTTCTGCCAAAATAAGAGAAAATAAAGAAGTTATTTTAGAAATTTGTAAAGAGAGAGGGCATGCATTAGAATATGCTTCAACCGAACTACAAGCAGATAAGGCAGTCGTTTTAGCTGCTTGCAGTAATTCAGATGTATTAGAATATGCATCTGATGAACTTAGATCAAATAGGGAGTTCGTTTTAAGTGTATGCAAACTTGATGGGATGAACATTAGAGGTGTTTCAGATGAATTACAGTTAGATAGAGAAATTGTATTGGCTGCATGTCAATCAAGTGTAGAGATATTATATTATGTTGATGAAAAGTTCAAACAAGATAAAGAGATAGTTTTAGCAGCATGTTCTCATACAAATGGATTTTCAGCATTAGAGTTTACATCTAAGGAACTACAAGATGATAAAGAAGTAGTATTGACTGCATGCAAGAACAATGAATTGTCTTTTGAATTTGCATCTCAAAGGCTACAAGAAGATGAGGAAGTAGTTTTAACTGTTATGAAACTAGAGCCAAGTATATTTAGAAAAACTTCACAAGATATACAAAAAAACTTTAAATTACAAGTGTTTTTTTATTTATATAGTGTTTTAAAATTTATAAAAATAATTTAGAATGAGTCTGGAGATAAAATGAATGTATGGAAAGTAGCATCAAGATGGAGTGACACAGGAACAGAACAATCTTCTATCTTAAATATATTTCGTAAATATGGAATTGTATTTGCAGGAAGAGACACAGATAAAATACAAAAGAGTGTTAAATTAGGTGACATAGTTGCTATAAGTGATGGATTGAAAATTGTGAGCATAGCAAAAGCGATTTCACTTCCTACTTCAATTACATCTTTTGAAATCCAAGAAGAAGATCAACAACGATTTGAATATGAGAATTGGGTTATAGGTTTTAGAGTTGAAATATTTGATTTGAATTGCGAGGATGTATTTACTATTACAAGAGGTCGTACTTTTCAAGCGATGAATAAAGAAGCCGAGACTGTTAAAAAACTTTATAATGATAGATTATCTACAAATAAAAAATTCCAAATAAAAAGTTATACCTACAATTTATTTGATATTGACTCCAGCACTGTAAGTCTCATACAAAAAGAGTTAAAATATTTAGTACCCATCTATCAAAGGCCTTATTCTTGGAATGAATCACAAATTGAAACTTTTTTAAATGATATTTTTCTGTCTTTTTGGGGTGCAGAAAAGAAATCTGAAAGTGAAAGTATGTTTATCGGTACTATGCAATTATCAGAAAAAAAATGTCCTGAAAAAAATAGTTACTATCAAGAAATAATAGATGGACAACAACGGATTACAACCTTAACATTATTGATTAAAGTTTTGAGTGAAATATATATAGATAATGAAAAATTGAAATCTTTTGATTTTAAATGGATTGATACAGATGTGAATAGAGGACAACAGTCAAAAGCTTTAAAAGAGGTGCTATTTGAGAATAAATTTGAAAATGAGTTAAATAAATATACAGAAAATTATAATTTATTAAAAAAATATTTTGAATTAAATATATTAGTAGATAAAGAAGATGATGAACAGGAATTTAAAGAAGATGATTTTATAACACATTTATTAACAAATCTTTATTTTGTTGTTATAGAAACAAAAGCTGGATTAAGTAAAACATTGCAAATATTTAATGCTATTAATACTACTGGACTTGATTTAGATAATACCGATATATTTAAAATACGATTATATGAATATCTTTCAAATTCTGGAGACAGTAAAGAAATTTTTGAAAATATTGATAAGTTATATGAAAGAATAGATATATATAATAGTAATGCAAATAAGAAAATTACGGATATGACTGGAATTCTGAGTATTTATAAAAGTTATTTAATTTCAAAATATGAATTAAATATGACACTTTGGCGGATGGCAACAGGTGCATTTTTTGAACAATTATTTGACTCACTTCTAAATATCAAACAGTGGAATGGGTTTTCAGAATTGAAAACTGTAGATAATCCATTAAAAATAGAAGATATAAATAAAATCCTAGAAGTAAGGTATATATGGGAAAGTAAGCACTATGGTGTAAGTGGAAATTTTGATGACTTTAATACTATGTTGTCATTAAGACTTTTATGGTGGAGTAGATATAGTAATTATTGGAATTTACCCTTCTTATACTTATTAAGAGATGATGCAACAGATGAAAAATACAACCAATTAATTCAATCACTTAGTAGGTTATATATAAGTTATACATTGATGTACCAAAAACAAACAATAGAGATGCATTATTTTACAAAGAAAATTTTCCAAGATTTAGTACAAGGTGTTAAAAATATTAATGAAGTTATTCATGAAGTAAACCAAAAACATTTCTTGCAAAAAGAAATTATAGAAGAGAAAATTTCAGGTGATATTTTTTGGAATCCAAAAATAAAAAATATATTGACCAGAATGAGTGCTTCTATTGAGGAGAATAAAAGTAAAAAAACTATTAAAGAAATAGAGAAGTTAATATTTGATACAAAAATAGATGTAGAACATATAAAATCACGAAATGATAGTGACTTTGAAAGTGATGATGTCAAAGATGACTGGAAAAATACATTAAATACAATTGGCAATTTAATGATTTTAGAATATAGTATAAACCGTTCTATTGGGAATGACCCTTATAGTAAAAAAATGATATCTTATAAAAAAAGTATTTTTTTTATAGTTAGAGACTTTACTACACTTTATCCTTCTTGGGAACTAAATCTTGCTGAAGTAAGAAAAATAAAAGAAATAGCTAAAATCACTAGATTCCTTTATCCTGTAGGTAAGTACATATGAGACTATCTAAATCCCAATATATAAGAGGCTTACAGTGTCATAAGTCTTTATGGTTATATAAGAATAATCAAGAACTAAGAGATATACCAAGCAATAAGACAGAATCAAGTTTTAATACTGGATATGATGTTGAGAAGTTAGCGAAAGAACTATTTCCTAATGGTGTAGAGATAGAGTTTGTTAGTAATGACTTCAATGGTATGATTGAAAAAACTAAAGAACTTATAGCTAATGGTACACAAGTAATCTATGAAGCAACATTCAAAGAAGATGGTATTTTTGCAATGGCTGATATTTTAGTGAAAAATGGAACTGCTTGGGATATATATGAAGTTAAAGCTTCGACTTATACAAAAGAGTATCACATCAACGACACTTCTATTCAATGGTATGCTCTTTCAAAAGCCATAAACCTAAATCGTGCTTATGTAGTTCATATTAACAACAAGTATGTGAGAGATAGCGAACTTAACATAAAAGAGTTATTTCTTATTGATGATATTACAGATATAGTTTTAGAAAAGCAAGATGAGATAGAACCACAACTTCTTGAAATGGAAGAAATGCTTCAAAATGATATACCTAGTATTGATATTGGAAAACATTGTAGTGACCCTTATGGATGTGACTTTCATTCACATTGTTGGAAGCATATACCTAAACAGAATTCAGTATTTGATATATCTTATGCTATGGGTAAGCAATGGAAACTTTACTACCAAGGTATCGTAGCAATAGATGATGTTCCAGAGGATTTTCATTTAGGTAAAAATGCCAGCTTACAAATACAACATCATAGGTCGCAAGAGATAAAAATAGATAAACCAAAAATACAAGAGTTTTTAGACACGATTGAATATCCTATAAACTTCTTTGATTTTGAAACTTTTCAAAATGCTATTCCAAGGTTTGATAACCAAAGACCTTATGCACAAATGCCTTTTCAGTATTCACTACATATCTTACATGAAGATGGAACTTTAGAACATAAAGAGTTTTTAGGAGATGAAAATAGTGACCCAAGAAGAGCGTTATCAGAGCAGATGTTAAAAGAGATTACACCAACGGGTTCTATCATCGCGTTTAACCAATCGTTTGAGATAACACAGATTAAGAACTTGGCTTTAGTGTGTTCTGATATTAGTGATGAACTATTGGCTCTAAATGAGAGGTTTATAGACCTTGCACACCCATTCCAATATAAACACTACTACCATCCAAAATTCAATGGTAAATACTCTATAAAAGTAGTTCTGCCGACACTTTTCCCAGATGATGATGAACTAGACTACAAAAAACTTGGTTCAATTCAAAATGGTGGGGATGCTATGGATACTTTTGCTAATTTACATCTGCTCAAAGATAAAAGTCAACTCGCTGATATAAAAAAAGACTTACTTGCTTATTGTCACCTTGATACTTTGGCTATGGTCCGAATTTGGGAGAAGTTACAGAACATAATGACAGACAGTTTAATGTCAAATAAGTTACAATTGTAAATGCAAAATACAATAGAAATATACAGCGATGAAAATGGAAATAGCCAACTAGAAGTTAATCTTGAAGGTGACTCTGTATGGTTGTCTCAAAAACAGATCACTCAAATCTTTGATAAAGATAGAACAGTAATTACAAAACATATTAATAATATTTTAAAAGATAATGAGGTAGATGAAAAAAGCAATGTGCAAAAAATGCACATTGCAAATTCTGATAAACTGGTGAAGTTTTACAGTTTAGATATTATCTTAGCAGTAGGCTACCGAACTAACTCTAAAAAAGCCATAGAATTTAGAAAATGGGCAACATCAGTTCTCAACAAGTATCTCCTAAATGGCTATGCAATTAATGAGAAAAAAATCACTCAAACAAAAGATATTCTTAACAATCTAAAACAGACTATAGACTTACTTACTACTCAAAGCATAGGAGATGAAAAAGAGATTTTAAACCTTTTAAATTCCTACACTAAGACACTATCACTGCTTGAGAGTTACGATAAAAGTAACATTAATGATTTTGATGGTAAAAGTTCTGCTTATCATTTGACTTATGAAGAGGTTACGGATGTATTGGATAAGGTTAAATTTGAACTTATAAAAAAAGGTGAAGCAACAAAACTTTTTGCAAATGAAAAAGCAAAGGAGTTGTCTGGAATTATTGGAAACTTATATCAGACTTTTAGTGGTGTTGAACTGTATCCTAGCATAGAGGACAAGGCTGCTCATTTACTTTACTTTGTCATTAAAGATCATCCATTTAACGATGGGAACAAACGTAGTGCAGCATTTCTATTTATATATTTTTTAGATAAATGTGAGTATTTGTACAAAGAAAATGGTGAGAAGAAAATAAATGAAAATGCACTTGTCACACTCACTCTTTTAGTAGCCTCAAGTGATCCAAAAGAGAAAGATATCTTGATTAAACTGATTAAACATCTAATCTTTGAAAGTGAGATATAAATATGGCATACAAACACGACTACGATAAGATACTAACACGACTCACTGTCATTCTGTCAAAACTCAATTATGGGGAGGCACTCTCAGTCAAAGAGTTAGCAAAAGAGTTTAACACGAGTGATAGAACTATACAAAGAGACTTTAACGAGCGTTTAGTCTCTTTTCCAATCTATCAAGAGAATAAAAAATGGAAAATGCAAGATGGTTTTAGAGTGGAGAAGACTAAATCTCTTGAAGATGAGATAGTTCTTGATATCATTGAAAAGATTACAGAGGGCATAGGCGGAAACTTTTCTACTAAAGCACATAAACTTCTCTCTAAAATAAAGAATGAAGACTTCAACCCTATATACACTAAACTCA
>NZ_JAEMVC010000018.1 GCF_029215985.1 Sulfurimonas sp. SAG-AH-194-C21 | reverse complement strand
TGTACTTTAGTACATGAGGAAGAAGTAACGACGCAGATGCGCCGCTATTTGAACTTTTGTGTCTTAGTTATTGAAAGAGTGAGATTAGTACCCCAGCCGCTACGGCTGAACCGATTACTCCCGCTACATTTGGACCCATCGCATGCATTAAAAGCATATTGTTACGGTCAAACTCCATACCAACTTTATTTGATACACGAGCTGCCATTGGAACTGCTGAAACACCAGCTGAACCGATTAATGGATTAATCTTATGTCCTGGGAACATATTCATAACCTTAGCCATAAGTACACCTGAAGCTGTACCTACTGAGAATGCTACAATACCAAGAGCCATGATAAACATAGTCTGTGGAACTAAGAACTGATCTGCTGCTAGTTTAGAACCAACACCAAGACCTAAGAAAATAGTTACAGTATTTATAAGTGAGTTTTGAAGAGTATCATTAAGACGCTCAACAACACCAGACTCTTTTAAGAAGTTACCAAACATAAATGCACCAATAAGTGGCGTAGATTCTGGAAGAACTAAAATAGCAAGAGTAAGAACCATTACAGGGAAAACAAGTTTCTCTAAACGTGACACATGACGAAGTGTCGTCATTTTAATACGACGCTCTGCATCAGTTGTTAATGCTTTCATAATAGGAGGTTGGATGATAGGAACCATCGCCATATAACTATAAGAAGCAACTGCAATAGCACCTAAAAGTTCAGGAGCAAGTTTAGTCGCGATAAAGATAGATGTCGGACCATCCGCTCCACCAATAATAGATATAGCTGATGCTTGTTGTAATGTAAAGTCAACTATACCATACTGGCTTAATGCAACTGCCCCAACAAGTGTTCCAAAAATACCAAACTGAGCAGCTCCACCAAGGAGTGCTGTTTTAGGGTTTGAAAGGAGAGGACCAAAGTCAGTCATTGCCCCAACACCCATAAAGATGATAATAGGGAACATCTCATTTGAGAGACCCATGCTATAGATAACACCTAAGAACCCATGAGCTCCACCAATGTTAGCAACTGGAATATTGGCTAGTAATCCACCAAATGCAATTGGTAAGAGAAGTAAAGGCTCAAAACCTTTAGCAATCGCTAACCAGAAAAGGAAAAACGTAAGTATAATCATAAGAGCACGACCGAGCCCTTTATGAAAAGTACTCATCTTTTCACCCTTAGCATTTAACTCATCAGGATCAGGGCTAATAAATGCAACAATACCTGTTGACTTTAAAAATCCACTCACCATATGTCCAAAAGTTTGAGATTTGTATGTCTCTTCTTTATGTGTATTTGTACCGGTACTCTCATTTGTACTTTGGTTAGCAGATACATTTGTAAAAGCTAAAAGCATAAAGAGTGCAAGAAATTTTATTACAATATTTTTCATCTATATTATCCTAAAACTGCTACTACTTGGCCTTCTACAACTTTATCATTTGTAGCAACATTTATAGACTGGATAACTCCACCACGAGGAGCGATAACATCAATTTCCATTTTCATAGACTCTAATATTAAGATTACATCACCTTCATTTACACTCTGACCTGGATTAGCAACTATTTTCCAAACACTACCTGGAAGAAGTGCTTTAATCTCTATGTCATTTGTTGAACCAACAGGCGCTGGAACTGAAACTGCTGATTCTCCATTTACTGCTGTAACTTGAATATCTGCGTCACCTTCAGCAACCTGAACACTAAACTTCTCACCATTTACTACTACTGTATAATTTCCATTACCCATTGATGCTTCTCCACAATCATTTTTCATTTCTGATATTTTACGAACATTTAACTCTCCCTTTCCTTGAAGAAAAGAGATACCTTTGTCTTGACATGCTGCTACGATGAAGATATTTTCTTCGGTAACTTCTAAGTCATTGTCTTTTAACTTATCAATTGCATGTTGCAGAGATTTTGTCTCATCTTCATCAGCTATATCAATAGCATTCATAGTAGTTGGCTGTAAACCTAACTTCTCTGAAGCAATTCTTACAATTTCTGGATCTGGAGCCACTGGTGTTTTACCGAAGTAACCAAGAACCATCTTTCCATATCCTGGTGCAATTGCATTCCAAGGACCTTGCATAACATTGTTAAGTGCTTGTTGGAAGTAAAACTGAGAAACTGGAGTTACAGAAGTACCATAACCACCTTTTTCAACTACCTCTTGCATAGCAGCAATAACTTCAGGAAATCTATCTAAGATGTTATTATCACGCATCATTTGAGTATTTGCAGTAAGTGCACCACCTGGCATTGGTGAGAATGGAATCACAGGAGAAACCATAGTCGCTTCTGGAGGCATAAAGTAATCACTTAAACAGTGCTGTAATTCTTTCTCATAAGTAAGAATCTTACCAATTTCAAGTCCACCAAGGTCAAAGTTCATTCCCTTTGTAGCATGTAACATTGTTAAGATGTCAGGCTGAGATGTTCCACCACTCACAGGAGCAGCAGCCATATCAATACCATCAATACCAGCTTCTAATGCTGCCATATAAGCAGAAACAGAAACACCAGCAGTCTCATGAGTATGTAAACGAAGGTGTGTTCCCTCAGGAACTAAAGCACGAGCCATTTTAATAGTTTCAAAAACTTTTTGAGGATTTGAAGTTCCAGATGCATCTTTAAAACAGATACTATCATAAGGAATTCCCGCATCTAAAATACCACGAAGAGTTTTTTCATAAAACTCTACATCATGAGCACCATGACAACCTGGTGGTAAATCCATCATAGTTACAACTACTTCATGCTTAAGACCGTGATGAGCGATACGTTCACCTGAGTACTTAAGATTTTCAACATCATTTAAAGCATCAAAGTTACGAATAGTCGTTGTTCCGTGTTTTTTGAACATTTTTGCATGAAGGTCGATGAGTTCTTTTGAACCAGTATCGAGCATAACTGTGTTTACACCACGAGAAAGTGTTTGTAGATTTGCATCTGGTCCAACTATCTCACGGAATTTATCCATCATTTCAAATGCATCTTCTCTTAAGTAAAAGTAAAGAGATTGAAATCTTGCGCCACCACCAAACTCAAAGTGGTTAATCCCTGCCATTTTTGCAGCTTCAACAGCTGGAAAAAAGTCATTCATTAGGACACGACCGCCATATACTGACTGGAAGCCATCTCTAAATGATGTATCCATTACATCTATAAATTTTTTAGCCATTCTTATTATTACCCTTGTCTATGGTGTGTAATTGCTGCAGTTATTGCTGCTATTACTTTTTTATTGTCTTGCTTAGGTGCAGGATTTATCTCTGGTGTTCGTTCAGGGAAAAATTTATGTATAAAAATAGACATGATATTCATGCTAGCAATCATAATAATTAGGAAGATAAACACTGTTCCCATTCCTAATCCCATAAATTTAAAACCTTCTATAATGAGGTTAGTTTCCATTAAATTACCTTTATTCATAATTTGTTGGCTTAGTATAGTATAAAAACAATTTAAAAAAGTTGAGTCGCTTTCTATTTTAGTCTGTTTTATCTAACTTGTTACCTTTTGAGAGGATATATTTGCCCAAAGAATAGATGTAATTAGGATTAAAAGTTTTTTCTGATAAAATGAGTAAATATTTTAAAACTAGGAAAATTTATTTATGATTATTGGAATGTTTGAACAAGATTTTGCAGCATATGTGATATTTGGATTGGTGCTTAATTTTGCATTTTCTATACTCTTTGGTATCCACCTCTCTAACAACATTGGAATGCAAGAGATGATTACAAGTAAAGGAGATAAAGAGCAGCCACTACTAGTGAAACTTAGTCTTTTTATCCCCTTTGCAAAAATGTTCATTACTCTTTATAGGGTTACTATACTGCAACTGTTCTTTTTAAATAAGGGACACACATATAAAGAGTACTGGGTTTATATGACACATGATGAAAAAGAGAGTTAAATGAGTGACTTTAAATTAAAATTAATTCTGAGTGGCCTTGGAGGGGTTATTTTCTCATTTATTTTTATTTTACTTACTTTTGTATTGCCTGTAAGAGAGAAAAAAGATACTTTTGTTTATAAACCTAAGGGGAAACTAGAAATAATTTCACACTCTTTAAAAAATAGATAATAGTTTAAAAAGTACTTTTAACTTCTATAAGTTTAATAGTATTATATGCATATGTTGGTTTTAGAGTAATAGCACAAGCACGAAGAGCTTCAATGCATAAGAAAAGATGCTCAAGGTCATCTTTTCGCATTAAGTCATCTAAGAGGACAATAGCGTCTTCTATTCTTAAATTTTTTGCAACACCAAGATTTTTATGCGCAAGTTCTCGAAGGTTAGTATACACAAGCTTTTTATTAGCATCTTTATCTGATTGAAGGATGTATAGCATCTCTTCAAACTGTGACACCGCTTTAATAATTTGAGCGATATAGTCTTCTAAGAGCTGGTCTACTAGTTCTTCATCAAGACCGAGTTCTAAAACTGCTTCAGCACTATTATATTTGTACTTATCTGGAAAAAATGAAAAACAAACTTTCTGAGCTTTTTCTACGAGTTCTCTTATCTCATTGTTCTTGGCTTGTCTTCTTTCTACATGTTTTTTTTCTTTCATAGAAGTAAACTAACATTTTAAACATAAAAGCAAGCAAAAACTAAGCAAGTTAGTATAAAAAAGTGTTATATCAACACTTTTTCAACTGTCTTTACACGGCTTTTGTTATTATTCGGTTAAGTCTAGAGATAAAATCAGCCGTATCTGCTAGCTCTTGACCATCAAACAACTTCGCTTGGTCTAGTAGAACATGTGCTGCATCTTCAACTAAGTTCACATCAGAAGAGTCATTTAGTTTCATAATTAATTCATGTTTAGGATTAATCATAAAGATTGGAGCTGGTTCTGGCATATCACCACCCTGACCCATCTGTTTCATCATCTGAGCCATTTGGTATGATGGATCTTCTTTATCTATCTTGATAGCTACTGGAGAGTCAGTCAGTTCGCTTGTAGTTTCAACAGACTTCACAGCTTCACCAAGAACATCTTTGAAAGTTTTAGCAAGCCCTTCATAAGTTTTAGCAACTTCTTCTTCTTTCTTTTTTTCTTCTTCACTCTCTTCAAATTTAGCATCAGCTACAGCTACAAGCTTGTAATCTTTATACTCAGTAACCATAGGAAAGATGATAGTATCTACTTCTTCGTTAAGAACTAAAACATCAATACCTTTCGCTTTAAAACGCTCTAATGCAGGAGATGATTTTAACATTGCTAAAGAAGTCTTACCTGTAATATAATAAATCTCTTTTTTCTCTTCGTCCACATTTTTAACAAACTCTTCTATCATTACAGTTTCATCAGAGTTAAGAGTGCTAAATTTCATAAGCTCTAAGATTTTTTCACGATTATCCAAGTCATTGTAAAGACCCTCTTTTAAAGTATTTCCAAACTCAGCATAAAAAGCATCATATTTTTTAGAATCTTTTTTCGCCATTTTTCCTAGTTCAGAAAGTACTTTTTTCACAGATGATTTTTGGATTTTAGCCATTACTGCGTTTGATTGTAAAATCTCACGAGAAACATTCAATGGTAAATCTTTAGAATCAATCACACCACGAAGGAAACGCAGGTATACAGGCATTAGCTCTTTTTCATCATCAGTAATAAAAACACGGTTGATGTAAAGTTTGATTCCTGTTTGGTAATCAACACGGTTGATATCCATTGGTGCTTTAGATGGGATGTAAAAAAGTGTAGTAAATTCAACTGCACCCTCTGCTTTGTTGTGCATCCAAGCTAAAGGCTCTTCACTTGAGTGAGCAATTGAGCTATAGAAGTCTTTATACTCATCATCAGTTACATCTTTTTTAGCCATTGTCCAAAGTGCATTTGCTTTGTTTATCTGCTCATTTACGATGTCAGTACGAGAAGGTTCTACTTCTTCTTTACCGTCATCATCCATAACAGCTGCTACGAAATTTTCTTTATCCATAAAAATAGGAAAAGGAATATGGTTAGAGTACTTTTTAATGATAGAATCAATTCTATGAACTTCTAAAAACTCATCTTCATCATCTTTAAGGTGCATAACTATAGTAGTACCATGCCCTTCTCTTTCACCATCTTCTATCTCAAAAGAGCCATCACCAGTACTTGTCCATACTAAAGCCTTATCTTCACCCGCTTTTTTTGTTGTAACAACTACCTTGTCAGCAACCATAAAACAAGCATAAAAACCAACACCAAATTGACCAATAAGATTAGAATCTTCTTTTTGATCGCCTGAAAGGTTTTCTAAAAATGCTTTAGTACCAGACTTTGCAATAGTACCAAGGTTGTTCATTAAGTCTTCTTCATCCATACCGATACCAGAATCTGAAATTGTTAAAGTTTTTGCATCTTTATCTGCAACCATATCTATACGAGGACTAAATGTAACATCTTTATACTTCTCATCTGTAAGTACTAACATGTTTAACTTATCAAGTGCATCTGAACCATTTGAAACCAACTCACGAATAAATATTTCTTTGTTTGAGTAAAGTGAGTGTATCATTAGGTGAAGTATTTGATTTGCTTCTGTTTGAAACTGATGTTTTGCCATTGTAGAATCCTTGTGCATTTTATTATTTTCGGAATTTTAACTAAAAAAAGTTAATATTTGACATACTTTAGTCAAATAGACTCAAGTTTTCTTAGTCAACTTGTATTTACCAATGTTTTGTTATAATTATTTCATGCAAACAGACTTTATAAATCAAATCCAACCAACACCAAAACTCTTTACTAAAAAATGTAAACTTATCTCTTTTTTGTTAAGAGTGTTTTTACAATTCACCTCTTATATCGTAGGACTAATATCATGGTACTATTATGATTACTTCATAGGTATAGCACTCTTTTTACTCTCTTTTATCATCATGGGGATTGTCCGCTCAAAAATGATGCATAGTGTCATTCCCTCTTCTCAGCATGAGTATAACTACACTTCACAAGGCATAGCAGACTGGTTTACAGCACGTGAGCTTTGTATAGAACTTTCAGAGGATAAACAGTGAGTGTAGGATTTTTTGCTGTTTTTGACGATATTGCTGCTCTTTTAGATGATGCAGCTGCTATGAGTAAGGTAGCTACAAAAAAGACTGTTGGTATTTTAGGCGATGACTTAGCAGTTAGTGCTCAAAAAGCTTCTGGCTTTACAACTTCGAGAGAACTGCCAGTACTCTGGGCTATCACAAAAGGTTCATTTAAAAACAAACTTATCATTCTTCCTCTTGCATTTCTTTTAAGTGCTTTTGCTCCTTGGTCTATCATCCCTATACTAATGCTTGGTGGCGTTTACTTAGCCTACGAGGCAGCTGAAAAGGTTTTAGAGTACTTTGGTTTACATAATGAGCACAAAGATGATGATGACATTACTACAGCTAAAACTGAGGCAGAGATTTTACTTATAGAAAAGTCAAAAGTAAAGTCTGCAATTCTTACAGACTTTATTCTCTCTATCGAGATAGTTATCATGGCGTTAGGAACTGTTCTTGAGCAGTCTCTCCCCGTACAGATAATAGCTGTTACTTTCGTAGCCTTTTTAGCAACAGTTGGGGTGTATGGTATAGTCGCCCTACTTGTACGAATGGATGACTTTGGATTTACACTTATAGAAATAGCAAAGGACACAAGACCTCTGCTTAAAAATATAGGTGAAATTCTTGTCTCTGCACTTCCTAAAGTCATACGAGTCCTGACATTTTTAGGAACTCTTGCTATGTTTTTAGTAGCAGGTGGTATTTTTTCACATAATATTGCATATATTCACCATACCTTAGCATTTATACCAAGTATTATAGGTCAACTACTTTTTGGTTTTCTTTTAGGAATGATAAGTGTAGGTTTACACCAGCTTATAAAAAAAGCCTTTTAATCCTTAAGTGGGTGTTTAACAGAACCCTTATACACTGCTTTACATTCTAGTCTAACGACATCTGCACTCGAAGAGACACCACCTGTTGCGGTATCTCCTATATTTGATACCAGTGAGATCTTATTTTCACTTAAATGACTTTTATTTACAACAAAAGTAGCTGTTTTGTCTATAGCACCTGTTGCAAAATCAAAAATACTTTTCGTACCACTCACTAACGAACCAGGCACAGCACTTACTACATCAACACTAGTTGAGAGTTTATTATCAAGTTTTATATCATAAACACTTCCACTCAGTTTTTGTTCTAAAGAAGAACAGCCACTTTTATCTAAAATATGAATATCTAAAGAGGTAATATTTCCATCTTTATGAATATTACCAAGTGCTGCTACTCTATATTTTGGTGTAGCAAACGCCACATCACTTAAATGAATCATTTCATTTTGATACTCTAAGTTTATCTGCATGTGTTGTATATTAGTTATTTTACTTGTATCATCATCCAAAAAACTACTTGTAATATTAAACACATTAAGTCCCATTGCACCGAGTGTTGTATCTAAATCTATCCCTTGAAGATACATATTGTTTACTCTTATCTTTGTTCTTGCCTTCTTTTTATCTATGTCATAAAATACTTTCCCATTGACAGCACCACCTTTCACATATAACTGCTGTTTTGCAATTTTTGCTATCTTGTCTACTTCAAGTTCTTTCATTAAAATATTTACTTTTTTATCTTTAAGTGTAAGATCTAGTTTTCCACCAAAAGATGGACTTTTTACTCTTAGCACCTCATCAGCATACACTATATTCACAAAAAGAGGCACAAACTTTTTCTCATATAAGAGTTTAAGGTTTTGTTCTAAATGAAGTTCTTTTTTCACTAAGTTATACACACCCTTACTTTTACCCAGTTCAAAGGTTTTTGCTTTTGCTTGCGTTTGAAAACTCACTTTTTTAGGTGTATAGTTTGCGTTTACATTCAGACTCACACTATCATCTAAACCTGTTAGATTTTTATCTAAAACAATACTCTTGGCTTGGACTACGACATCTAAGTTATCAATTTTCCCCTCAAGGTTGAGAGTAAATTTTCCTTTTGCATAAAGAGGAAGTTTTAAAAAGGTCAAGAGCTCTTGAGTATCTATACCTTTAGCACTTACACTTATCTTATCTTCTAAATAATGTAAGTCTGTACTTGAACCAAAAAGTTTTGTTGTGGCATGAACAGAGAGTCTATCTTTATAATCAACATCACCACTTAAAGATAGCTTCTCATCTGCATACTTTAAACTCAGTATATAGTCTAATTTTAGTCTCTCTTTCTCATAAGAGAGTTTTTGTATATCAAAAACAACATCTTCTAAGACTTCTTTTTCATATGTGATTTTAGGAGAGGATATAAGTAAAGTACTTTTAAATGTTTTTGTATCTACTTGTGCTAAGGCAGAAATATAACCTTTGGCTTTTACATCGACACCATACTGTTGAAGAAGTTTCAAGAGATGAATATTTTTGACTCTTACCTTTAACTTATCATCTTCAAACAGAGCTTCTGTTTCTCCACCAAAAGCATCACTTTGCAGGTTAACAAGTGTAGTATTGCCCTCTTTATTTACATTTGCATCAAAGTTATACTCACTATTTTTATTAAAAGCCACTTCGAGGAAAAGGCTTAGATTCTCATCTATCATATTTAGTTTTGTGTTTATATGTAGTGTATCAAATGCAGGTATACTAATGTCACCCTCTGCATCTATCACTAACTCTTTTTCATAAAAGATGGTAGCAAATAGTGATGTGTTTGCATCTAAGGCTACATACTCTTTAAAAGCATTCATATTTCCATCGTAAGTAAGTTCTGCTTGTAAAGGAAATTCATTTATAACACGAAGAGAGGCTCTATTTTGAGGTTTTTGAATGTAGGCTTTTATTTGTGTAGGGTACAAAACTAAAGAGTTAATACGAACCTCTTCTTTAAGTAAATCACCAAGGTACCACTCACCCCCTTTTATAAGTAAGGATTTAAATGAGACTATCAGTAAAGTGAGAAGAATCAAAAAGAATATAAGAATTTTATGTTGTAAAAGTTTATGCATTATGTAGTTTCTCACTTATTTCCTGTGCTAGTACTATTGCACCCTCTATATAACCACCATTATCATAAGAAAATTCAGTCGCTCCAAATAGTACTCTATCACCATACTCACTGGTATCTATCCCATACTCAGGATGAGCATTTAAAGGTTTTTTATCCTCAGCACTTGAACTATATAACTCTTCTCTCCAGTCAAGAAGATGAATCCCTTGTATATCACTCTTCTTTATGTCAAAAAGTCGTATCATCTGTGCTTGTACTTTACTTTGGAAGTCTTGCATATCTGTATTTACACCAACAAAACCAAAAAGTGCATGTTTATCACCCTCACTTGCATCATGTATCTCACCTAATGGTCCTAGAGGAGAAAAAGTAAAACCACTCAGACCTTTATCCCTCCAAAATGAACGACTAAACTCAACCACACACTTAGCACTAGCACCCATCCAAGTCTGTGTATCTAACATCTTTTGTTTAAGACTTTGTGGTAGAGCAGGTTCATAGACAAGTGCAGCGGCTAAACGAGGAGGCAGCGTTACTATTACATAGTCACTTTCATATTCTTTGTTCCCTGTTCGCACTACCCTATTTCCATGTTTCTCTTGTACACTCTCTACTTTTTCATCTAAAATTATTTGAGTGTTTTGTAGTTTTGCTTCAAGTTTATTTATAAGTTGAGAGAGTGTACCAGATATTCTAGTTGATGGTGCCGATGGCTGTGGTCTAAAAACTTCGAGTCTCTCTTTAGTATCATACAAAGCATTTCCCTCGCTGAACTGAGTAAAGAGTTCAAGTCCAAGTGCATCAACTAGTTTTAAAACATTTTTTTGATGTGACCAAATCCATGAAGGACCCATATCATTTCCCGATATACTATAAATTCTTCCACCAACTCTTTTTCTAGCTTCAAGAATTCTTATATCAAACTTATCTTCAAGTAAATATGCAAGATAGAGTCCACTCACACCTGCACCAATAATTGTTATTTTTTTCTTATCCATATTATCATTATAACCCATTACTTAGCTATAATTCTCTTAAAACTTTAAGGAGTCCATTTTGAGCGAAGAAAACACTACTTTAAATGAAGAAAAACCTACAACACCTAAAAAATATTATGATTATATCAGTGTAGGAAATCGTACACCCCAGACTGCTTACTTTGTCCAACAACACGATAAGACTAGAATGTTACTAGAGTTAATAACACCTCTTAAAGACAAGCAAGTTTTACTTATAGTTAAAAGTAAAAAAAGTGCTGAGAAACTCCAAACTTTACTTAAAGAAAAAGAGTTTAATGTCTTAAATGTCAATGGAAACCATAGAGCTTCTCAGATAGAAGATGCACAGACTGCATTTAATGCCAAAGACTTAAAAATTCTCATCACTACTGATAGAATCTTTGAGACAATGGAGTTAAAAAATGTTGAGACACTTATAAACTACGACCTTCCATTTGAAGCACCCGACTACTTCAAAGGTCTTCGTACAGTTGATGAGACAGGTAATGCCATCTCACTCATAGACCCACAAGATGAAGGGCAATTAGAAACTATAGAACTTATGATGAAGTGTGAGATGAAAGAAGAAGAGCTTGAAGGTTTTGAGCATACAAATCGTGCGCAAACGCAGGTAAAAGATAAAAGTAAAAAACCTCGTCATAAAAAAGTAGCACAAAGAGCTAAAAGAAAAGCCGAGATAAAATCTAAATGGGTTCCTGCTAAAGAAGTAGACGAAACTCCAAAAGAAGATACTTAAACTCATTAAAGTTTCTATAAATACTAATTTTATTGTATAATACGGAAGTATACTTACTTATAACATATATAATTAAAAATACTTTCATCAGCATTATCTAAGACCTTCGACATTAATCTAATTAGCTCGGTTTCTTCCCATGAAACACTTAGCTATTTAAAAAAACATAAAATTGACCTCTTAATTCAAGATGTAATTCGTCCAGAAATGGGAGGGATAGAGTTTCTTCGAACACTTAGATCTATGCCTAGATTTGAAACACTTCCTTCTATCTTTTTAACCGATATGAATCTTGATGAGGACTTCATAAAAATAGCTACAGACTTAGGTGCACTGTCCTTAGCAAAGCCAATGCAAAAAGCTGCTATAGTAAGTACAGTTTTAAAATTATTTCCTGAGATAGATAAACAAAAGGACTTTTGATTGTCTTTAGCCTCACATGAATGAACACGTAAGAGGGTAGAATTACTATCTTGTAGGAGATGTACTCTACTACTAAATTCACTGATAATAGCATCAGAAATTTTAATGTTTATTGAAGGATGATACTCAAGTAAAACTGTTTGAGTAGAGCATTTTAAAGTAAAGATAAAACCAGAGATCTAGAATTGATAACATTTTAGCTATAATAGTAACAATAAATAAATCATAGGAGATTTAATATGAGCTCATTAATAATGATAGAAGAAGAAATAGAAAATCTTCCAGAACATGATTTTATAGTACTTAGAGAATGGTTTCAAGACCTTGACTCTAAAAAATGGGATAAGCGAATTGAAGATGATGCTACTGATGGTAAGCTAGATGATCTAGCTAATACTGCTCTTAATGATTTTAAGAACGGTAAGCATAAGGCCTTATGACACACTACACAGTTCCTTCTTTTTGGAAATCATATGATGCACTCCCCAAAAGAACACAACTATTAGCAGATAAAAATTTTGAGTTACTAAAAGATAATCAAAAGCATCCATCCTTACATTTCAAAAAAATCACTTTATCCCCATAGTTTTCGACAATAGTTAGGTGAAAAAGTATCTATAGTTAAAGCACACTACCGATAAAATAAGCACCTATTAACACAGATAAAGATATGATTACAAAAATTAAAACTAAGAATAATTATGGCACTCATAGACTTACAAAACATCTCAAAACACTACTCAGCTCAGAAAATTCTTACAGAAGTGAATTTTCATGTAGATGAGGGTGAACGTATAGTTATCATCGGTAAAAATGGAAGTGGGAAATCTACTCTTATGAAGATAGTTCACGGCTCACTTATGCAAGATAGTGGAAACCGCATCACAAAAAATGATCTTGAAGTCAAGATGCTAGACCAACGCCCAAACTTCGTTGAAGGGCATAATGTCCGTCAGGCAGTTGAACATGGTTTAGTGGACTTAAACATTGCTAAAGAGAGATATAATGAAGTCTCCCTACTTCTAGCAGAGGACTTTGAAAATAAGAACCTTTTAGATGAGCATGAGCGACTCTCAAAGTACATAGACCATCATAATGCTTGGAACCTTGATGATAAGGTAGAACGCATCATCCAACACTTCAATCTTAAAGACTATGAAGATAAACCTATAAGTCTTTTAAGTGGTGGAGAACAACGTCGCGTTGCCCTAGCCTCACTTCTCCTTCAAAAGCCAGATATTTTACTCCTTGATGAGCCTACCAACCACCTTGATGTTTATATGGTTGAATTTTTAGAAGAGTTGATTCTCAAAGAGAAATTTACACTTGTTTTTATCTCTCACGATAGATACTTCATCGACCGTATTGCCACAAAAAGTGTGGAAGTTGATGACTGCGTTTTAAAAGAGTATAGTGGTGGTTATAGTAGTTACTTAACTCAAAAAGCAGAGTATATCCGAACACTTCAAAAACAGCATGATAATCTTCTAGGTGTTCTTAAACGCGAGAACGAATGGTTTGCTCGTGGAGTTCGTGCAAGACTTAAACGCAACGAAGGTCGTAAAGAGCGACTTATGAATTTACGAGAAGATGCTAAAACAAATCCAGCAAAAATACGCATGATGAGTGTAGAACTCCAACGCGAGGCAAAACACTTCAACCGTGACAAAAGTATAAACAAACAGAAGATGCTTTTTGAGGTAGAAAAACTTGGTCTTACACTTGGAGATAAACAGCTTTTAAAAAACTTTACAACTCGAATACTGCAAAAAGATGTTATCGCCATAGTTGGACCAAATGGAAGTGGAAAATCAACACTACTTAAAGCCTTACTTGGAAGGATGGAACCAACTGAGGGAGTTATCAAACGCGGAGAGTTCAAAGTCGGTTACTTTGACCAACACAGAGAACTTCTTGATGATGATAAAAACCTAATAGAGACTTTTTGTCCTAATGGTGGAGATAGAGTGAGTGTTCGTGGTGCAGACCTACATGTCTATGGATACTTAAAAAACTTTCTTTTTCCTAGGGAGTTTTTAGAGAAAAAAGTAGGAGTTCTTAGTGGTGGCGAAAAAAACCGTGTAGCACTTGCCCTACTCTTTACAAAAGATGTAGATATTCTCATTTTAGATGAGCCTACAAACGACTTGGATATTCCAACTATTAACATTTTAGAAGAGCAACTCACTAACTTTGCAGGTGCAGTTATAATTGTAAGTCATGATAGATATTTTGTAGATAAAATTGCAAAAAAACTTTTCATTTTTCAAGCTGATAAAACTATAGAAGAGTCTCATCAGCAATATAGCGAATACCTTGATATGGAAAAAGAGTTAAAAGAACTCGCAATCATGGAAAAAGAAATAGCTTCTGCTCCTAAAGTGCAAGAGATAAAAAAAGAAGTAAAAAAAACAACACTCAAACTAACATTTAAAGAAAAAATGGCCTTAGAAAAGCTTCCTTTAGAGATAGAAGAACTTGAAGTCAAAATAGAAGATATAAATAAGTGTCTGGCAAATCCATCTTGTTATGAAGACAAGGGAATTACAGCTGTTGCACAAGAGTTAGCAAATGCCGAAGAGTTATATGAGACGAAGATAGAAGAGCTTTTAACTATACAAGAAAAAGAGGAAGAGATTAACTCGTAAGTATGCCTCAATATATTAAAACTCATCGTCACTTCAAATCTATTATTAATAAACCTGAAGAAGCATTTGCCACAAATGCTTGGCTTTCATCTGATGAAAGTGTGATACCATGTGCATAACTTGGTGTATCTACAGAAAATAAGATATTCGGATTTGTTAAATCACTTAAATCTACTATCTGTACACCTGCATCACCATCTGTAATAAATGCTTTAGTTGCATCTGATGATAGGATGATGCTATGTGCATAGTTTGGAGTGTCTATAAAAGAGAAAATACTTGGATTTATTGGGTCACTAATGTCTATAATCTGTAATCCTGAATCACCATCTGCAACAAATGCTTTAGTCTCATCTGGGGAAAGGATGACACCACGAGCAGAGCCTAATAGCTTTATAGAAGAGATAATAATTGGATTACTTAGGTCATTTAAATCTACTATCTGTAAACCTGATTTATAATCGAAAAGATTTCCCCGTACCCTTGGGTCGTGTGGAAAAGAATAAAAAATCTACTTAAATACCCCGTTTCGAGTTTACTAGAAAATTTAGCGTTCAGCTAAATAGGCTTGCCTCGTGGGTTTTTTATTCCGCTATAAAAGCTTTAGTTCCATCTGCTGAAAGAGTTACATCATATGCATAACTTGGTGTATCTAAAGAAGATATGATACTCGGATTGATTGGGTCACTGATGTCTATAATTTGTAAACCTGAAGAACCATCCGCTATAAATACTTTAGTCCCATCTGATGAAAGAGTAACACCGCGCGCAGAGCCTGATGTATCTGTAAAAGACATAATTCGACTCATAATATCAATACTAAGAGTTGCTGTATACTGAGAATTAAGAGTAATATTTAGGGAGTAATAAGCTTGTCTTGATGTTTGAAGAGTGACACCTTGTATTACACGAATAACTCCATCTAAATCTATCTCAAAATCATTACTTCCTATACCACTTAAAGTGATACTGTTGATAGTATTTTCATTTTTTATGATGTCAAGATTTCCGACTAAAGTGCCTTGAATTGTGCCATCCTTTACATATAAAACTGTATCTTTTAAATATATTCCATAAGCCAAATCATAAACATTATCATAAATATATTCATCTTTATAAATCTTTTGGACAATTGGTTCATAAAAACGGTTATAAGGTTTTAGTAGTTTATCTTTGTCTCTTATAGCTTGCCATGCCAGTATATCTTCATAATCTATTTTTTCATCCCCATTTACATCTTTGATTAAAAGTCTCGTGGATATGTCATCTAATTGTTCTTGTAAAACAGTTGTATTTAGCTTCTCAGTCATAAGTTCTTTTGTGAGTTGAAATACCACTTCTGTAAGTATGTTTACTTTAAAGTTCTCATTTTTTAGAGTTTTTTCATCTACTACGGCATGTATAGTTCCTAAATTAAGAGTAGAAGTAGTATCAACTATTCCATCATCATTAGCATCTATGTCATTTCCACCATTTACATTCAGTACATAAAAGTTCCCAGTTTTTAGAGTACTTAATGCCTCACTTGTGAAGTAAAACACTCCACTAGTTAAGAGAGAACCACCACCACTTGTTGCACTCTCATAAAATGCTACAGTATTCTCAAAGTTTATAGCATCGGTAAGTAATATACCAGCATTACTTAAAGGTCCAAGGGCCGCTTGTTTGAGTTTAGATGTAATATCATAAACATAGTTTACATAATCTTTTCCAGTGTACTCTTGTATAACTACACTAGTGCTATTATTACTACTACTACTACTATTATTATCACCACTACCGCTACTATTATTACCAGTATATATTGTTTCAATTTTTCCTTGTTTTGTAATCTCAATATCCGCCACATGGCCTAGGTTTAACATATCTGCTGCTGTTATATTAAAGTCAAAGACCTTCGCTGCACCTGGGGTACTAATAGATAAAATTACCCTTTGTGGCAATGAACTTGCACTAACTTCACCAGAACTGTTTACAGAGACTCCATATACTCCAATTGATACATCATCTTTGTTTTTAAGATAATAATGTTCCATTGAACTACACTCAGAAGCAGAAACATCTTTTATCCCTAGTTCAGAACTTAAACTCATATTTATACTAGGGTCAGACCATCTTAAAGAGACTTCAATAATACCCCCTATAGGTTGTATTGAATTTCTTATGTCCTTGCATTTATCTTCGCATACCCCTAATTTATTTAGTTTTGTGGAAATAGCTTGCATTATCTTTATTCTAGCACTTCCATCAACAAGAGTATTATTTGTAAAAGGGTCATATATGATTTCAGCATCACCTTCTCCCAATGGATGTCCCATATAAAAAGTAAATGCATGAACTTTACTAGCTGTATCTACACCTCCTTCTTGTGCTTCATAATCATAAACACCATTAGTATATATTTTATCAATATTTGAAATAGCAGTATAATCTTCAGTTGGTTTGTTAGCATATATGCTTGTATAGTCCGAATCCGAAGGATTATACTGCCCAAACCAGTTAACAACTCTAACATTATTTTTTATATCATTAGGACTACTCGCTCCTAGTCTTGCTATTCTAGGGACTAAGTCATTATCAAAATCTACTCTATCAGTTCCTGCTTTTATGTCGGCTTTCATAGGAGAAGCTATACTGATTGCTTCAAAATCTTTTTGCATATCTGAACTCAGAGCATTATAGGCTTCATAGGTAAAGAGGTTCCCTTGTGAATGTGCTACTACTAAAACTTTATGTTTGTCGTTTATACTTGCTTGGTAAGCTTTTATCTGTTTAGTTAGATCTTTTCCATGAGAAGTATTAACCATTTCATCTAACAAACCTTGCCAACCAAACTTTTGTAAAAAAGTCTCTACTCCATCTAGTAAAAAGCCGTTTGATTCGTTATAGGCATAAGCTACTTTTCCTATTTGTTGGGTGTAGGCTTCTGTGCCTAGCATTTTTTTGATTGAATTTTCAAGAATACCTGCATTGATTATTGCATCTTCCTTTTTAGTCTTTATCCCATTAGAAAAATAAACATCAATTTTACAGTCATCTGTATTTGCAAAAGCAAATGATGATAATATTATGAGTAGTAAAATATTTTATTCATAATTTACTTCTCATACTTGCTTGTATTAAAATCACAAGCTTTCTTTTTCTCTATATCTGACAGAAGTGTATATACACCTCCACTTAATAAAGAATCATATTCCAGATAAGCATCCATTCTCTCTTTTGTATTAAAATATATTTTCTCTCTAAGATAATGTGTATTAAAGCTTTTTTCTACTCATAATGGCGCATTGTAATATTGAGCACTGTATTGGTAATATAATTGACAAAAACTTGGACTATATTCATTATATTTCTCTTATTACAACGGTTTACATTTTAAGATGGGATTCTAGCATAAAGCAATCTGCATAATTATGATATTTTATTTAAATGTGATCTATTTTTAATTGATGGAGGAAGGGATGTTACTTTTAGTATATTTTATAAAAAGTAGAGAAAACTCTACTTTCTAGCTTCTTTTAATGAGTCTGCGATTAGAAACGCAAGTTCAAGTGACTGGTCTGCATTTAAACGCGGGTCACAATGTGTATGGTAACGAGAAGATAAATCCTCTTCAGTTACAGTAAAACTACCACCGATACACTCTGTAACATTTTTACCTGTCATCTCTAAGTGAACGCCACCTGCATGAGTTCCCTCAGCTTTATGAATCTGGAAAAACTCTTTCATCTCTGTCAAAATAGAATCAACAGGACGAGTCTTATAGTTGTTTGAAGACTTGATAGTATTTCCATGCATTGGATCACATGACCATACTACTTTAAGACCCTCTTTTTCTATTGCTTTGATTAATGCTGGCATACCATCACCAACCTTACCTGCACCCATACGAACGATTACATTTAAGCGACCTGCTTCGTTTTGGGGGTTTAGCGCATTACAAAGTTTTACTAAGTCTTGTGGATTCATAGTCGGTCCAGCTTTTACACCAATAGGGTTTTTAACACCTTTAAGATACTCAACATGTGCACCATCGAGTTGACGTGTTCTATCGCCTATCCATAACATATGTGCTGATGTATCATACCAGTCACCCGTGATAGAATCTTTACGAGTGAATGCTTCTTCGTATGGAAGTAAAAGTGCTTCATGAGAAGTATAAAAATCTGTTTCACGAAGTGTTCTATAAGTTTTTGAAGTTACACCACAAGCTTCCATAAAACGCAGTGAATTTTCAATCTCCTCTGCCATTTTTTCATACTTCTTACTTACTTCACCCTGATGAGCAAAGTCTAGTGTCCACTGATGTACTTGATGTAAATCAGCTAAACCACCTGATGCGAAAGCACGAAGAAGATTTAAAGTTGCAGATGCTTGATTATAAGCTTTAATCATTCGCTCAGGATCAGGTATACGAGCCTCAGCTGTAAACTCAGTTCCATTAATGATATCTCCACGGTATGAAGCAAGTTCAACACCATCAAATGTCTCAGTATCACTTGAACGTGGTTTTGCAAACTGTCCAGCCATACGTCCAACTTTAACAACAGGAAGACCACCTGAGTAAGTCATAACAACTGCCATCTGCATCATCGCTTTAAATGTATCACGGATATTATCAGCATGGAACTCAGAAAAACTCTCAGCACAATCTCCACCTTGAAGTAAAAAGGCATTTCCATTGGCTACATTACCAAGTTGTTCTTTTAATGTACGAGCTTCACCAGCAAAAACGAGTGGTGGATAGTTTTTAAGTTCACCTAGCACTTTGTTTAATGCATCTTGGTTGGGGTAAGTTGGTTGCTGTAGAATTGGTTTTTCTCTCCAGCTAGAAGGAGTCCATATACTCATAATAATAACCTTAATTAAATATTTTTTTGGATTCTATCTAAAAAACCCTAAAATTATCATTATTGTATAAGTATTTTTACTTAAAGGGATATGAAAGTTTAATTTATGCTTAATAAGGGTATAATAACAGCATATTTTACACATGGGAATATTTATGCAAAAAGAAGATCTTAAAGCTCTTATCAATCAAATGCACAAAGAATTAATAGAAAATATTGATGCAAATGCAAATCCATCAAAAGAGCAAGTAGTAACCTTTCTTCAAGATGCAACAAATGCTATTTCAAGTCTTAAAGAGGGCTCTCTTAACGACTTAGAAAGAAGTAAACTAATGTTTACAAATGCATATAGAGAAATCGCCAAAAAGTCTTTAGACTCTTACTCAACAAGTAACAATGCCTTTGAAGAGTTAGCACAGATACATGAAGAAACACTCATTTCAGCGACAGACTTGCACTTGAACCTTCCAGAAATTGCACAAAAGTTCACAAACCTTCAAAAACAGATGTTTAGCGAGATTGAAAAAGCGAATTCTATTATTACTGAGTTAACAATGCAAGTTAATGAACTAGAAAGAAACTCTAATCTAGACTCATTAACAAAAGTCTTTAACAGACGTGCTTTAACAACATACCTTGATCGTTTATGTGATAAAGGTCATATTGCTTACGAGCTACATGTACTAATTTTAGATATTGATGATTTTAAAGTTATAAATGATACATTCGGTCATATAGCAGGAGACAAAGTTCTTATATTTATCGCGAATATTCTAAGAAGTACTCTTAGAGATGGTGATAAAGTCTTTAGATATGGGGGAGAAGAGTTTGTTATTATACTCAACAGAATAACACCGTCAGTTTGTTTAGACGTAACAAATAGAATCCTTAACCTTATCCGTTCTAACCAGTTAATATACAAGGGAAGTACTTTAAATGTTACTATGAGTATTGGAGCAACTCAATACTCAAATGGTGACACTCCCGAAGATATTATAGGAAGAGCTGATAAAGCACTTTATAAGTCTAAAAAGAATGGAAAAGATCAAATGAATTCAGAGTTGGCTCCTAATGGAAATTAATTATTTTGATATTGTAGCAGCGGTTATTATCCTGCTACTAGGCCTTAAAGGTATTATTAACGGATTTTTCAAAGAGCTTTTTGGTCTTATAGGTATTATCGGTGGTCTTTTTATTGCTTCGCGTTTTGGAGATAGTGTAGGTGAATATTTAAATAACCTTATATTTAATTTTGCATCACCTTCAGCTGTAAGTTTTTTAGGGTTTTTAACCACCTTAGCTATTTTCTGGCTTCTCATGATTCTAATTGGTTATGCCTTTAAAAAGTTAAGTTCACTCAGTGGTCTTGGCCCAATTGATAGGATTTTAGGCTTTATATTTGGTGCGAGTAAATTTTTTCTTATCGCAGCAGTTATAGCTCATGCAGCCTATAACATAAAAGCAGTAAAGTCAACACTTGACTCTGTAATGCAAACAAGTATTTTATTTCCTATTATGGTTGAGTCGGGTGCATTTATCATGAAAATAGATCCAGTTGGATTAAGTGAAGATATAAATACCTCAATCCAGCAAGGATCAGAGGCGATAAAAGAGAAAACTAATGCACTTATCAATGAGAGTACAAAAGAAGAAATACAGAAGATTCAAGACCAATTAGCACAACAGATTCAAAAACAGACCAAAGAGAAATAATATGTCTAATGTAAATACAAATTTTAACAATAGAACTATTGAATATGGACAGTTACTGAGTGACTTCAAAACACTTTTAAAAAAGAATAATCTAAAGTTTACTATTCAACGTGAAGTTATACTTGAAACATTATACGACTCAGACGAACATCTTACTCCAGAAGCACTGCATCATCTCATTCAAGAGAAACAACCTGACTTAAAAACAGGAATAGCAACAGTGTATAGAACACTTGCACTCCTTGAAGAGTCTCATGTTGTAAGTTCTCTTTCATTTGGAGCTCAAGGGAAAAAGTATGAACTCGGTGCCAAAGAGCATCATGACCATCTCATTTGTACTAAATGTGGAAAAATCACAGAGTTTGTAGATGAAGATATAGAGAAACGCCAACATGCTATCACCAATGAACTTAACTTTAAAATGAGTGATCACTCTATGCAAATATATGGTACTTGTTCAGAGTGTCAAGCACAAGACATATAACTAAAGGAAAATAATTAATGTTCGATAATAAATTTGTACAACAAAGAATAGAAAAAGCAAAATTACTTAAAGAAGCTGGATTTAATCCATACTCAAACCAATCTAAAAGAAATACAACTATAGAAAAGTACCTTAATGTAAACTCTGATATAGCAGATATGGAAGACAAACGCGATGAAAAACGCCACTATATAGTAAGTGGTCGCATCAAACTTTTACGTGTAATGGGAAAAGCTTCATTTGTTAAAATCGAAGATGAGTCTGGTATGTTACAAGTCTATGTAACTCGCGACAACCTTCCAGAAGACTTTTACAATACTATCTTTAAAAAGAACATCGAAGTTGGAGACATCATTGAAGTTGGTGGTTTTCCCTTTGTAACTGGTAAGGGTGAACTATCTCTTCATGTTGATACTTTCACTATTCTTACAAAAGCTATTAGCCCTCTTCCTGAAAAGTTCCATGGTGTTACAGATAAAGAGATTCGTTACCGTAAACGCTACCTTGACCTTATCATGAATGCAGATGTTCGTAAGACTTTTCAAACACGCTCAAAGGTTATCTCTTTAACAAGAAGATTCTTTGAAGATAAGGGTTTCTTAGAAGTTGAAACGCCAATGATGCACCCAATTGCAGGTGGAGCAAATGCAAAACCATTTGTTACACATCATAATGCACTTGGAATTGATAGATTTTTAAGAATCGCTCCAGAGTTATACCTAAAACGTTTAATCGTTGGTGGATTTGAAGCAGTTTTTGAAATCAACCGCTGTTTTAGAAATGAAGGTATGGATGCTACACATAATCCTGAGTTTACATCTATTGAGTTTTACTGGGCTTACAAAACATATAAAGACTTAATTGAGATTACTAAAGAGTATTTTAAGTATCTTTTTGAGCACTTAAACCTTCCAACACAACTTCCTTATGGAGAGATGATTGTAAACTTTGACAACTTTGTAGAGATTCCTCTCATTGAGTCACTTACTACTATTGGTGGTGTTCCTGCCGAGTCTTGTAATACAAAAGAGTCTATTCTTGCATACTTAAAGACACAAAACATTACTGTAAAACCTAACTTAAACTTAGGACAACTCCAAGGCGAACTTTTTGACGAGTTTGTTGAAGAGAAACTAATCGACCCTACTTTTATCACTGAGTACCCAGTTGAGATTTCTCCACTTGCTAGAAGAAGCGATGAAAACCCAGCTATTACTGAGCGTTTTGAGCTCTTTATTGCTGGTCGTGAGATAGCAAATGCATTTTCTGAGTTAAATGACCCAATAGACCAACTCTCTCGTTTTGAAGGTCAAATGGCTGCTAAAGATTCTGGTGATGATGAAGCACATGAAATGGACAAAGACTTCGTTGAAGCACTTAGCTATGGTATGGCACCGACTGCTGGTCAAGGTATAGGAATAGACAGACTTGTTATGCTTCTTACAAATGAGCACAGTATTCGTGATGTTCTTTTATTCCCTGCAATGAAGCCTATTAACAATGATCATACGCAAGAAGTAGTAGAAAGTGAGTAGACAATACTCTTTTTCTCGCCTTTAATCAATTATTTAAAGACTATCTTTGTACTTAAGTAAATTTATATTATTAAATGTTATAATTAAAAAAGTTGCCCTACAATAGGTAGACTATAAAAATAACAAGTATAAATAAAAAGGTACTCTACATGTATAAATATTTACTTCTCATACTTCTCATAAATTGCTTTAGCCTTGATGCAAATAGTTTAACACCTTCTCTTGAAGCACTTCAAGAAGAAGAAGAATTTTCTATATTAATTGCTCTATTTGGACTTGGAGCTATTGCTATTATGGCACTTTTTTTATCTTCTGAAAAAATTAAAATTTTTAAAAAACAAAAAGCTAAAGAAGACGAAGTACTCAAAAAAGAAAATCAAGTACAAGATGCCATAGTCTCAAAAATGGGTGAAAATATTCACAGTATTGCAAAAGAAAATATTGGTGCTAAAAATCTTGCAAAATCTGAGAATCAAATACTTGCAATTACAACAAACTTAATTGACTTTTTAAGAATAAAGTCTAATAAAGTTGTCATCGACCATCAAAAGCTTAAACTATCAAATCTTTTAAACGATGTATCGGGAATTTTAAAAGCAAATATAAGAGGAAAAGAGTTTGAACTTATATATGATGTAGATAAAAATGTAGTTCAAGAGATTAACTCCGATACTTTAAATCTAAGTAAGGTACTTGTAAATATTCTTTTATACTGTGTGGAGAACTCTTCTACTTTACTTACCCTAAAAATCAAACAGACAAGTCTTTTTTCCAAAGATGATCAACTCTCATTTACTATTACTAGTGACTTAAAAACAAATGTAGAAGATGAATTAAATATTTTTCAAGCTAATTATAATGATGATACAGAAGAGTATGACAGTCTTGGTCTCTTTATAGCAAAAGAACTCTCTAAGCTTATGAAGGGAGATTTAATTGCTAGGAACGATACAAATGAATGTGTAGAATTCGTTTTTACTATCCCTTATACTATAGAAAAGCCTGAACCAACTGCTGATAAGTACACTGTACCTAAACAGATAAAACCAAAAAGTATCTTACTCATTGATTCTTCTACTAATGCTGCTTACAATATAGCAAATATTTTAAAAGACTTAAATCATAATGTAAAAATGATAAACAAGAGTGAATATACTGCATACTTTAAATACTTTGATATATATGACATTATTTTCCTTGATGAAAAACTTTTTACGCATAAGGCAGTAGCAGAATTAGAAAATGCTAACTGTAAAATCATTGCAATGTCTAATCTATTTGAGATTGAAAAAGAGTTTCCAAATACTGCAGTAGCAGATATTAAAATATCTAAACCTTTAACTATTTGGCAAACATCTGATGTACTTAATCAACTTTTCTCTAACTTACATGACACTTCAAAAATCACCAATCAAGGTGTAGTAAATACAGGAACAGCACTTGTTCACAGAAACTCTTTTCAAAATACTAGAAATATATCTCTGAATGATTTTTCTAAATTTCAAGAGAAAAAAGTTCTTTTAGTTGAAGATAATGTCATTAACCAAAAAGTATTTGTTGGAATTCTTCGAAAGTCAAATATGGATATCACCGTAGCTAAACATGGTAAAGAGGCACTAAAAATACTTTTAGAAAATCCTACATTCGACATTATCTTTATGGATATTAATATGCCGGTTATGGATGGGTATACAGCATCTATTAAAATAAGAGAAAAGAAAGAATATGATAATATCCCTATCATTGCATTAAGTGCGTTAACATCTAGCGATGAGATTGCAAAAATGTTTGCCTCAGGAATGAATGGCTATATGGCAAAACCTTTAGAAAAAGAGAAACTTTATACTGTTTTTTCTATATACATTCAACATATACATCAAAAAAAGAGAGAAAACCTTACAGCAGAAGAGACACAGACCATCGAACTTGCTGGCTTAAATATCGCGATTGGTATATCAAAGTCAAGTTCGAGTGAAGTTTTTTATAAAGAAATACTCTCTGAATTTAGAGATGCTTATGGTGATACAAACAAAGTTTTCAATAAACATCTTCAAGACTATAGATATGAGCAACTAAGAATATTATGTATAGATATTAAAGGTCTTACAGGTTCAATCGGTGCAGAAAAACTACACTTAATTGTGACAGATATGTTAAAAAAACTTTCTCTTAAAAAGTACGATTATCTGCCAGAGCTAGTGATACAATATACCAAAGAGTTAGAATTAATTAATGTCTCAATTGATAAATATCTAAATGAATAAGCCTTTTATTAGTTCTTTTTTAGTACAATCACTTTAATTATAACAAGGAATTTTATACCATGAGTTTTTTAAAAGAGTACGATAGCGAAATATTTGATTTATGTGAAAAAGAGTTAGAGCGTCAAACTGACCATCTTGAGATGATTGCATCTGAAAACTTTACACTTCCAGCAGTTATGGAAGCTATGGGTTCAGTGTTTACAAACAAGTATGCAGAGGGTTACCCAGGTAAACGCTACTACGGTGGTTGTGAATATGCTGATGGCGTTGAGCAGTTAGCTATTGACCGTGCGTGCGCGCTTTTTGGATGTAACTATGCAAATGTTCAACCACACTCAGGAAGCCAAGCAAATGGTGCAGTATATGCAGCACTTCTTAAAGCTGGTGATAAACTTTTAGGAATGGACCTTAGCCATGGTGGTCACTTAACACACGGTTCTAAACCATCTTTTTCTGGTAAGAACTATAGCTCATTTACTTATGGTGTTGAGCTTGATGGTCGTATTAACTATGAGCGTGTTTTAGATATTGCTCAAATAGTTAAGCCTAAAATCATCGTTTGTGGTGCTTCTGCTTATGCTAGAGAAATCGACTTTAAAAAATTCCGTGAGATTGCTGACGCTGTTGGTGCAATACTTTTTGCTGACATCGCACATATCGCTGGTTTAGTAGCTGCGGGTGAGCATCCTAGTCCATTTCCTCATGCACATGTTGTTACAACAACTACGCACAAGACTCTTGCCGGTCCTCGTGGTGGAATGATTATGACTGATGATGAAGATATCGCTAAGAAAATCAATAGTGCTATTTTCCCAGCCTTACAAGGTGGACCACTTGTTCATGTTATCGCTGCTAAAGCAGTTGGATTTAAATATAACTTATCTCCAGAGTGGAAAACATATGCAAAACAAGTAAAAGCTAATGCTAAAATACTTGGTGAAGTTATGGTTAAACGTGGATACGATGTAGTTTCAGGTGGAACTGATAACCACTTAATCCTTGTATCTTTTGTTGGTACTGACATTAGCGGTAAAGCTGCTGATGCGGCCTTAGGAAACGCAGGTATAACTATTAACATGAACACTGTTCCGGGTGAGACTCGTTCTCCTTTCGTTACTTCAGGTATCCGTGTAGGTTCACCTGCACTTACAAGCCGTGGTATGAAAGAGAAAGAGTTTGAAATTATTGGTAATAAAATGGCTGATGTTTTAGATGACATTACAAATACTGAGCTTCAAGCGACTATAAAAGCAGAACTCAAAGAACTTGCACAGAACTTTGTAATCTATAACCAACCGACTTACTAAAAAATAAATAGTATAAAATAAAAGGGGACAACCTTGACTTCTATGGACTTAAAACTTATAAAGATGGTGAGTGATCATTACTGGATTAAAAGAGATTCTGTAGTTGACAAACTTTCCTTTAAGGGTCGTACTTTTTATAATAAGTTTGAAAAAGTAAACGCTACTCTTAGTCAGTCAATTATTAACCAGCATATTAAGGGTGACATAACTGTCGCGCACTCAATTGTTAACCAACATACAAAAGTAGAAAACATTGTTATAGACTATAATGGTCGTGATCCTGAGCGTTTTTACCATAAAGCGCAACTTCTTCTTCGTGAAGAGGGTTATATAAACTTCACAGCATATAAAACAAAAACGGAAGGTCATCTTCATGTTTATATCCATAAAGGTCATACTACCTTAGCAGAAGCTATTCAACTTGGAAAGACACTGAGTATGAAGTTAGCGGCAAAACAACCAAAACAGTGGCGTATGTTTCCAAATGCGGATATGCCTAATGAGTACAATATACTGACACTTCCTTATGAAGTATATGCAAAGGAACGCGGGGCATCTTGGTCTAAACATATGTGAGAAAGCGAAAAAGAAACGACAATTTCTTGTCGTTTCTCGCTTTCGAATCAAAAGTTGATGTATGAATGCAGTGAATACCAACTTACGAAGAAACCTACTCCACTACTATCCTAACTACAAAGGCATATAAACGATGCTTTTTTAGTTATAATATAATAATAAAAAAATAGGAATAACTTATGAACGATAAAAATGAACTTAATGATATCATTTTAAATAAAGATACAAATAACAACTCTAATAAAAAAATAGTATTAGCTGTTGCAACACTCGGGGTTATTCTCATTGTTGTTGTTATGCTAATGAATTCTTTAAGTTCAAATGGAACAGATAATCTTCCTCAAGCAATACTTCCACAAGAACCACAAGGTCAAATTGTTCAAGCTCAAGAAGAGCCTCTATTTGAAGAAGTTATTGTAATCGAAGAAGAAACAAGTTCAGATGCAGATCTTGCACTTATCGCTCAAAAACTGAAAGAAGAGAGTTTAGCAGAAGCATCTGTTGAAGTTGTCCACGAGGAAGTAGCTGTTGTTCAAAAAGAAAAAACTGTTAAAAAGCCTGTAGTAGCTAAGACAGTTACACTAAAAAGTAAAGCATCAACTATCTCTTACTATATTCAAGTGGGTTCTTTTTCAAAATATCAACCAAATAAAAAATTTTTAAACTCTATTACACAACTTGGATATAAGTATAAATTTCACAAAGTCTCAAACCTTAATAAAGTGCTTGTTGGCCCATTTACTAGTTCATCTGAGGCTAAAAATGCTAGACGTATTCTTCGTTCAAAAGTAGAACCTGGTTCATTTTTAGTTAAACTTTGATATATTCTAAACAATTTACACTCGACCAGTTAGCACCTATTGCTGTTTACTCTAAACTTAAAGATATGTTTAAAGGTGAGATTACTTACCTTTTTGAATCAGCTGGTGGAAGTGAAGGAAACTACTCTTTTATCTGTATAGGAGCACGTGAACGTCTCCAATATATAAATAATCAAACAATTTACACTGATAGCCATGGCATTAAACACACAAAAGAAGAAAGCCCTTTTACTTTTTTGAAAGAGTATTATAAGAAAATTGATACGAGTATCTATAAAGAAGCTACAAAAAAACTTAAAGTCGGTTATGTTGATGGTTTTATTGGGTATATCTCTTATGATATGGTTAAAGTTTTTGAGCCAAAACTTGGTTCTAGTATGGATAACTTAGAAGATGAGTTACATACACCTGACTTAGATTTTATACTTCCTAAAATGATTTTAGTCTACTCTCATAAGAACCACCAGATTACTCTAGTCTCAACACTTAAAGAGTATGAAGAGAAATTTATGAGTATTCATGATGACCTCAAAGGCTCATATACTTATAAACATCGTGTTCATAATATAGGTAGAGATAAAGGTAGTTTTGCTCACTCTAAAGAAAAATTCTTTGAGATGATAGACAAGTCAAAAGAGATGATAAGAAGTGGTGATGTTTTTCAGATTTTAATGACAAACCGTTTTACAAGAAATATCAAAGTAGATCCTTTTAGCTTTTATCGTATTCTTCGTGCAAAAAACCCTTCTCCATATATGTTTTTAATGGAGTATGAAGACTTTAGTATAGTTGGTTCTTCTCCTGAGGTTATGGTGCGTTTAGAAGAAAATAAACTTTTACTTCGCCCTATTGCTGGTACTCGTAAACGCGGGACTACAAAAGAGTTAGATAAAGAACTTGAACTTGAACTTTTAGCAGATCCTAAAGAGTTATCTGAACACCTTATGCTCATAGACCTAGGTCGAAATGATGTAAGTCGTGTTGCAAAAATAGGAACTGTAAAAGTTGAAGATATGATGCATATAGAGCGTTTTTCTCATGTTATGCATATAGTTTCAGATGTAACAGCAGAACTAGCAGATGATAAAGATATGTTTGATCTTTTTATGGCAACATTTACAGCTGGAACAATGACCGGGGCTCCAAAGATTCGTGCGATGGAACTTATAGCTGAGTATGAAGGTCTTAAACGCGGCTTTTATAGTGGAAGTATAGGTTACTTCGGTTTTGATGGCAATATGGACTCAGCTATTACTATTAGAACAGCTATGGTAAAAGAAGATAGAGTTATTCTTCAAGCCGGTGCTGGTATAGTGGCTGATAGTGTAAAAGAGACAGAGTATGAAGAAGTTGAAAATAAACTCGGTGCTCTTATCCATTCACTACACGACTTAGATAAAAAGTAACTCATAATATGAAACTGTTTTCTATCTTTGGTAACCCTGTCTCACACTCTCGTTCACCCCTTATGCACAACAGCGTTTTTAAAAACCTAAACTACCCTGCTTCTTATACTCGTACACACTTAGAAGATGGCACTAAACTCAAAGAGACTTTTTTTGCACTCGACTTGTCTGGAGCAAATGTAACAGTTCCTCATAAAGAAGCTGCGTTTAATGCCTGTGATGAAGTTCGTGGTTTTGCTAAAACTGTTGGTGTTGTAAACACACTTATAAATGAAAACGGAAAACTTATCGGTTACAATACAGATGCTGATGGTTTTATGTATGCCATTGAAGAGTTCAAAAATATCAAAAAGATTCTTATTCTCGGTGCTGGCGGAACTGCTAAAGCACTCGCAGCAAGATTTAAACAAGAAGGTATAGAAGTTAGTGTAATCAACAGAAGTGAAGAACGTCTCCCATTTTTTAATAACCTTAGTTGTAAAACATATACTTGGGATACATTTGAGCTTTCTCACTATGACTTAGTAGTTAACACTACAAGTGCTGGACTAAAAGATGAAGAGCTCCCAGCTCCAAAAGAGTTAATCCTTAGTATCTTAAAAAATACAAACTTTGTTGCAGATGCTATATATGGAAAACTTACACCATTTTTGAAACTTGCCCATGATAAAAACATCACATATAAAGACGGTGCAAATATGCTCTTAGGTCAAGGTGTACTTGCAAATGAACTTTTTGTAAATGCTGCTCTAAAAAAAGAAGATATAAAAAGAGAGATGGCTCGAAGTTTTCTTTTGTAAAAATATACTAATACTATTTAATTTCTTAACGCGAAAAACTAAAACCGACTGACACCTTAGTAATATACTCATCATAGTCTATTAAAGACTCCCCATACCCACTAAATACCTTTGCAAAAAAGTAGTTGTGAATAAGTGGATATGAATACGTTGCTTCGACTGCACCCTTTCTTGTTCCAAAGTTTCCCCGTCCTTTAAGTGTAAACATGTGCTCATCTAAAAAATATGTTACTTTTGCACTTGTGTATCCCCAATAGTCCATCAAATCTACATTATCACTTTTTTCTGGGTCTTCAGGAAAAGGAATCCATGCTTCTAAATCAAGCACTATGGACTTATGTTGTAGTCTTAAAGTTGTATAAACATAGTTTACACTGCGAGAGAGGTTTCCAAGAGCTTGATTATTATCAAATACTACATCTTTTGTATTTGCTTGCCCGTTGGAGAGATGTGCTAAGGCAAACTTTAAAGAACGGAATCTAAAGTAATCATCATCATCTTCAATAGGAAAAATCACAAAAGCTTCTGGGTTATATGTTGTTTCACGAATGGGTGCCGATTCTGCATAAATCTGCCAAAAGGCTTGTTGTGTATATGATACATAATACTTCTCACCTAAACCAAAGATATCATTTCCTACTTGTAACTGTAGACTAATTTGAAGTTCGGCTTCTATATTTTTATACTCTAAAGATGGAATATTTGACTCATATGCATCTTCTCTAAATGCATACGGTAAGATATAGTTTACTTTATAAGGACGCAGACCAAAATCATGGTCTAACCATTTTTGCATACTAGATTTTGTTTTTACACTCTTCACTTCATCTAAATCACATGTAACATCATCACTCACATCATTAGCATACAAAGATACAGCTATGAACAAAAGTACAATACTAAGGTAATCTTTCATTTAAACTCTAACCCTATCTTCAAGTGCACGTGTTAATGATAAAAGATCGATGTTTTCTAAACTCACTCCTGTTGGAACACCCTGTGCAATTTTTGAAAAGTTTACACTGTAGGCACTAAGTTTATCTTCTATGTAGAGTATAACTGCATCATTAGCTATTGATGGCGTTAGAGCAAAGAGTATCTCATTTACACCCTCATCCACTAAAGACTCTAGCTTTCTTACACTATACTCATCTAAAGAGTCTAAAACAAAGTACTTTCCATCAAAAAGCCCATTTTCTTCAAGTAAAAGAATATCTTTGGCATTTTCTACTATGCAAAGGAGAGTAGCATCGCGTCCATCATCCGTACAGATATAACAGAGTTCATCCTCGCTCATTCCCCCACAATCACTACACTTTTTCAATGTTCCTAGAGCATCTTCAATTGCATGAGAGATTCGCATACCTACAAAAGTATCATTCATTATCATATGATATGCAAGTCTTGTAGCAGATTTTTTACCTATCGTTGGAAGTTCTTGGAGTGCATCTACTAAACGATTAAATTTTTCTAAGGCATTATTCATTTAGTTATCTCTTTTTTATTTTTTGGAAGTAGTATCCATAGTTGTAACTCTGATTTTAATTTTCCCGCAATTTCCAGGGCTTTCTTACCAGTTCCAAGAAAAAGATCAGCACGAACACTACCCTTTATCGCACCACCAGTATCTTGAGCAAATACAATTTTATTAAGTTCTTTATCTGCTATGTTTGTGTGCAAGTATAACATACTCCCTAATGGTATATATCTTCTATCTACTGCTACAGAACGAGTGGGTGTGAGTTCTAAACCTAATGCCCCGGTAGCCCCTTGTTTTCTTTGTTTAAAATACACAAGCGACTTGTTATAATTTAAAACTTCATCAACTCTTGAAGGGTTTTTATTCAACCATGTTCTTATACTTTGCAAAGAAACTTCTTCTAAAGTGAGTGCTCCTATTTTAACTAAGTAACGACCTATAGCTCTATACTTATGTCCATTTTGATTATTATACCCGACATATATTGTGCTATTATTATCCAATGTCACACGTCCAGAACCCTGAATCTCTAAAAAAAACTTGTCAACTTGAGAATCACAATAACAGATAATCTCGGCATTTACACTTTTTCTTTTACTCTGTGCTCTTGTGTCGTATGGTACAAGTCTATTATTTACTACCCTACCCCTGAGTCTATAATTCTTTAAAGCGGGATAAATTGAACTTAAATCTACTACTATTAAATCTTTTGGAGTCTCATACAAAGGATATTGATATTTACCATGGCGTTTTAAAGAAGCATGTAACTCAGGTTCATAATAACCAGTCAGTAGTCCTTTTTGTTTATCCTCTGGTGTTGTGATGATGTAGGGAGTAAAAGAGGTTGTTAAAAACGACTTTGCATCACTCATAGTATCTACTTCTTCACAGAGTTCTCCATATAACTTTTTTGCTTTAGAGCTACGGCAATTATTTTTAAAATTTTCTACAACTTCAAAGTATTTTTCTTGTGTAAAGTCAGGTAAAGATTTAAAGTCACTCTTTATAAGATATGTATTTGGAAGTGAATCAAATAGAACTTTTTGTTTAGGTGTACAGCCAAAGAGGAGGAGTATTATTATTAAAAAATAGGTGCTTGCTTTCATTAGTGTATTATAGCATTTATAATATTTAATATATATGGGTATAATTGCGAAAATATTATTATGAATTATAGGGAAAAAATGGAAGAGTTAAGTTATTACGAAATATTGGAAATATCACAAAGTGCAGATAAGACTACAATCAAAAAAGCATATAGAACAATGGCTAAAAAGTACCATCCTGATAAAAATCCAGGTGATGCAGCAGCGGAGCATAAGTTCAAGCTTTGTAATGAAGCCTATCAGTGCTTAAGTGACGAAAAACAAAAAAGTGTATATGACCGTTATGGTAAAGAAGGACTTCAAGGTATGGGTGGCGGTGGTCGTCGTTCATCTGGAGGTTTTGATGACCTTGGTTCGATGTTTGAAGATATGTTTAATGGTATGGGCGGAGGTGGAAGACAAAGCCGTCAAAATCCAGCCGACATGGATAAGTATCCTCTTGATATGAATGTTGATATGCGTATTAGTTTTGATGAAGCAGTCTTTGGTTGTGAAAAAGAAGTAAAATACAGATATAAGCAAGCATGTAAGCCGTGCAAGGGAACTGGTGCTAAGAATGCTAAACTCTCTACTTGTAAACAATGTGCTGGACAAGGTCAAGTGTATATGAAACAAGGTTTTATGACTTTTTCTCAAACTTGTCCAGGTTGTAATGGAACAGGAAGTGCAGCCTCGGATTCTTGTAAAAGCTGTAAGGGTAAAGGTTTTGATGAAATTTCTGATAATGTAAAAGTATCTATTCCAGCAGGAATAGATACTGGAAATAGACTTAGAGTTTCAGGACAAGGAAACATCGGTAAAAAAGGTTCTCGCGGTGACTTGTATGTGACTTTTGAAGTTGAGCAAGATAAGCACTTTATACGTGATGATAACGATGTCTACATTGAGATACCTGTTTTCTTTACGCAAGCTATAACTGGTGAGAGTATAACAATTCCATCACTTACAGGTGAACTTGACCTTCAACTCGATGTTGGAACTCGTGATAAGCAGCGTTTTACATTTAGAGGTGAAGGTATTGCTGATGTTCATGGTCACGGTAAAGGGCACCTTATCGCTATCATAAATATTCAGTATCCTAAAAAACTAGATGAAAAACAAGCAGAACTTCTTTCTCAACTACAAGAATCATTTGGTATAGAGTCAACTCCACATGAGGGTGTACTTGATTCTGCAATTGACAAAATGAAAGGCTGGTTTAAAAAATAAATCATGAATAAACAAGGCCTTAAAACTAAGCTCTCTACACTTGCTCTTTCTATGTTTAGAAAAGATTTCTTTGGTATTTACCATGGAAGTATTTCAGCAAAGACGGAGTCAAATCGTTTTATCATAAACACTAAAGAGGCTATTTTTGATGCTTTAGATGAAACGAGTCTTATTGAGTTATATTTTAAGAAAGATTACAGATGGAATCAAGCAAGTATAGATGCAAAAGTCCACTTTAGTATCTACTCACAAATAAGTGAAGCGAAGTTTATCTGTTTTTCTATGCCACAATTTACAACCGCTTACTCTCTCCAACATAATACAATCGTCCCAAAGGACTACTTTGGTTATAAAGAGATAGGAAGCATTGATATCATAGATCCAAAACAGTTTGAAGACTGGTATGATAGAGCTGATAGTGAAATCGCTTATTATCTACAAACAAACGAAACTAACATCATGGTTATACGTGGTTATGGTGTCTATGCTTATAGTCGAGATATGCATGAAATGGCGAAGAAACTAGCGATACTCGAGAAAAGTTGTCGCTTACTTATGTTAGACAATTCACACAGTAATTTCGACACAGAATAATTCCTCCTTAATTCTCTCACTTTTTATCAAGGTTTAATCCTAATTTACCTATTATTACATAGATATCAAGCAATGAGGTTTTATTTATATGATTACATGGATGCAAAGACACAAAAAATACTTAATTATCACAATTTGGATTTCAACAATAGCTTTTGTTGGTGCAGGTTTTGTTGGCTGGGGTCAGTATAGTTATGGTGACAAGGCTGGAGCTATTGCAAAGGTTGGAAGTGTTGAAATAACACAAGGCGACTTACAAAAAAGCTACTCACGTATGTATGCAAAATACAATCAAATGTTTCAAGGTAATTTTGATGAAGAAAAAGCAAAACAGTTTGGACTTCAAAAACAAGCCTTAGAACAACTAGTACAACAAGCACTCCTACTCAACTTAGCAGCCTCATATGACTTAGAGTTAAGTGATAAAGAACTTGTAGCATCTCTTACAGCGCAAGAGTACTTCTTTAAAGATGGTGTATTTGACAAAGAGTCTTATAAATTAGTTCTCTCTCAAAATAAAATGTCTACAAAAGAGTATGAAACTGATCTTAGAAAAGATTTACTCATCCAAAAAATGCTCAAACTCCTTCCAATTGCAGTCAGTGATAATGAAGAAAATATTTTAAATACACTTATGAATATCTCAGATAAGATAAACTATAAAGTACTTAGTCCTGATGACATAACAATTGATACTTCAGATGCAACTCTTAAACCTTTTTGGGAAACAAGTAAAAACAACTTTATGACTGCCGTATCATATGATGTAAAATACCTGACACAAGAAAAAGTGACACAAACTTATGATGCAACAAAAATATCAGACTATTACAATAATAATAAAACACACTTTAAAGATAGTGAAGATAAGCTTCTTTCACTTGAGGGTGCTAAAGATTCTGTTATAGAAGAGTTAAATGCTAAAGCTACTAAAGATAAGGCGCTCAGAACATACATCGCATACAAAAAAGGTAAACTAGCATCAGATGTAGTTTTTAAATCTGCTACACTCTCACAAGTAGACAATGCCTTTGATGTAGCAACATTACAAAAGATATCTAAACTCTCACTAACATCACCTTATATGAAACCAGTAGAAGTAAATGGTGTTTATCATACTTTTGAACTCATCAAAGTAAATCCATCAATGCCAAAAAGTTATGAAGATGCTAAGTCTGATGTAATAACTATTTATACAACACAAACAAGAAAAACAAAACTTCAAGAGTTAGCAAATAACTCAATAGCTACTTTTAACGGAACTAACACACCTTTTATAACAAGTAGAGATATTGATAAAATAGTAGGACTAACACAAACAGAAGCTACAGAATTTCTACAAAAGCTCTTTATCAGTGATAAAAAACGCTCTTACATAGTATTAAACAGTAAAAAAATCATTCTTTACTACATTTTGGAACAAAAATTGCTTGATAAGTCAAATAATGACTTAGCTTCTTCAGTTGAAAAACTAAAGAGTGGTATGTTTAACAAGGCTTTAATTAAAACCTTAGAAAACAAGTACCAAACAGAGATATTTATTCAAGGACTCTAAATTGAGCAGAACTGTTTTAGCCATTGATATTGGCTCAACAAAAATATGTGCTATCATCGCTCAAATTGACAATGATAATAACATTGCTATAATTGGTGCTGGTACAACTAAGGCACAGGGCCTTAAACGCGGTAGTATAACTAACATAGAACTTGCATCTCGTAGTATCAAAACAGCAGTTGAAGATGCAAAACGAGTCTCAGGAAGTACTGTTAGTTCAGCTATTGTTTCAATGAGTGGAGCCTATACTAAAAGTCTAAACTCAAACGGTATTGTAAACATTCAAAGTAAAGAGATTAGTTTTAAAGAGATTGAACGTGTTATGCACACATCTCTGTATAACGCTAACATCCCTAACGAATACGAAGTCCTACATGCACTGCCTTTTAACTTCAAAGTAGATGATCAAGACTTTATAGAAGATCCACTTGGAATGAATGCTTCGCGTTTAGAAGTTGAGACACATATAATAACTACTCAAAAATCAAACCTTAACAATCTTAAAAAAGCTGTTCAAGGTGCTGGTGTAGAAGTAGAGAATATTGTTCTTAATTCGTATGCATCTTCCATAGCAACACTAAACGATGATGAAAAAGAACTCGGTGTCGCTTTAATTGACATGGGTGGAAATACAAGTAACATCGTAATCCATGCAGGAAATGCCATCAGATACAACGAATTTTTAGGTGTAGGCTCAAACCATGTAACATCTGACTTATCAATGGCACTTCATACTCCACTTAATGTGGCAGATAATGTTAAACTTACATATGGTTCACTAACAAACCAAAGTAATGACCTTATAGAAATCCCTGTAATAGGTGATGTTGATAATACTCATGAAGTTTCTTTAGATGTAGTTCATAATGTTATTTATGCAAGAGTTGAAGAGACACTTATGATCTTGGCTCAGTTTATAGAGAACAGTGGTCTAAAAGAACAGATTGGTGCGGGTATAGTCCTTACTGGTGGTTTTTCTAAGATGGATGGCATTAGAGAGTTAGCGATAGCAACTTTTGGATCACAACCAGTTCGTTTAGCTCGTCCCATCGAGATGGATGGTCTTTTTAATGAACTACGTGGTGCAGAGTTTTCAAGTGCTATTGGTCTTGTAATGTACTCAGCTTATGCATATACTCCTTATGAGATTGATGCAAACAAACGAGTACGTCATAGAAATGAGACACCCACATCTCAAGTAGATGTAAACCTAACACCCTCTTTAGAGATACCTACGGCTTCAATTTCTTTAGAAGAAGAGAAACCAAGTATGATATCTTTAGATGGTAAAAAAGAGAAAAAGAGTGATGAAGCTGGCAGCTTGAGTAAATTTTGGAACTGGGCTACCCAGTTATTTTAAAGGAGTGAGATGATGGAACCATTTGTAGTAGAAGAGGCAAGTAACGTAACCGGTGCAAGAATTATAGCAGTTGGTGTTGGTGGTGGTGGTGGAAACATGATCGGTCATATGCTTAAAGAGGGTGTTACTGGTATTGAGATGATGCTTGTAAACACTGATGCACAGGTTTTGAGTGAAGACTCTGCCGCATCAAAGATTCAAATAGGTGCTAAGCTTACAAAAGGTCTCGGTGCTGGTATGAAGCCTGAGGTTGGTAAAGACTCTGCTTTAGAGAACTATGATGATATTCGTGCTGCTCTTGAGGGTGCTGACATCGTATTTATCTCTGCTGGACTTGGTGGTGGAACAGGAACTGGTGCTGCACCCGTTGTTGCTAAAATCGCTAAAGAGGTTGGAGCATTAACTATTGCTGTAGTAACAAAACCTTTTACATTTGAAGGTAAAAAAAGACTTAAACTTGCAGAAGAAGGTCTTGCTGAATTAAAAAAAGAGTCTGACTCCATCGTTGTTATTCCAAACGATAAACTACTCTCTATCATCGACAGAAAACTAGGGCTTAAAGATAGTTTTAAAATTGTTGATGGTGTTTTAGCACAAGCTGTAAGTGGAACATCTGGTGTTATCCTCTCAAGTGGAGCAAATGACATTAACCTTGACTTCGCCGATTTAAAAACTGTAATGAACCATAAAGGTATGGCTCTTATGGGTGTTGGTGAGCACGAAGGTGAAAATGCAGCTTATGAAGCTATTAAAGCTGCTATTGAGTCTCCTTTACTTGATAATATGTCTATAAATGGAGCACTTGGTGTTTTAGTGCATTTCAACATACATCCTGATTTTCCAATTATGGAAATACATGATGCTATGAATGTTGTACATGAGAGTGCTGATGATGAAGCAGATATAATTTTAGGGACATCAACAGATACTACACTCCCTGAAAATTATGTAAAAATTACAATCGTTGCAACAGGGTTTGAAAAAGAAGAAGAGACAACAAACAATCCAGACTTTATAAGTGAAGCTCCTGTTATGCCTCGTGCAAAAGTTCGCCCTCGCTTAGTTGTTGGTGGTGATTTAAACGCAGACTATCTAGATATTCCTGCATATATGAGACAGCAACAAGACTAGTAAGTGTCTACCGCATACGAACGACTTATGAAGGCCAAAACACTCCTTGGCCTTCGGGAAACATCTTCCCTTAAAGAAATCAAAAACAAATATAAATTTTTAATGAAAAAATGGCACCCTGATAAACATAGTCACGATCAAGACAAAGCTACGAAAATGAGTATGCAGATAAATGATGCTTATGAGATTGTACTAGACTACTGTAATAACTATGAGTATCCGTTTGATGAAGATGCAATTAAAAAAAGAACATTTTCTCCATCAGAATGGTGGCATGATAAGTTTGGTGGTAGATAATTTTACTAGCAGATAATTTTTCTGTAGAGAGAACTCTTAGTTTGTACGAAGAAGCATAAGTCTTCTAACAAAAAGAACGATAAGTGCAACTGCTAACACTTTAAAGTCTATCTCACTCGCGATATGAAGATTATCAAAAGTATCACTCTGTGTTGCCTCTGCACCCATAGCTTGCATCTCAAGTATCTTAGGTGAGTACACAGCACTAAACATCAAAGATGTTCCTATGACCATTGTTGATGCTGCGAAAGTAATAGCATCACGAAAACCACTCTTGTAAGATACAGCCTCATATATAGCAACAAAAACGGCTAAAAAATAGACCCAGTAAGAAAAACGGTGAAATATCTCACCCATGATAATACCAGCATTGTAGTTGTCAATAAGTATATCTGAGACGATTCTATCTGTATGAAAAATTACGGGTGCTACTAATGCACCTAAAGTAAGAACTCCTCCCAAAGAAGCAGCTAAAACAATAAAGTAAGTAAAGTCTAAATAAATATTTTTTTTCAATTGTGTACCTTTAGTGTAAAGCCTCTATCAAAAGAACTGTAGTCCTTATAAAACTCTAAACTGTCTATTTTTTTATTTTCTAAATATGTTCGTATTTTATCTTGTTGGTCATAACCCATCTCACAAGTAAAAAATTTAATCTTTTGTTTTAAGACTTCATCAAGAAGTTCTTTTATGATTTCATCCCCTACTTTGCCCCCAAAAAGAGCATTTTGTGGTTCGTAGTCTAGGTTTGATTCTAGTGCAACTCCATCTTCTATGTAAGGAGGATTTGAGACAAGGTAATCTATCTTTTCACTAATTGGCTCAAGAAGCGAACCTAAACGCAGCTCTATTCTATCACTAAGTCCAAACTTCTCTATATTTACCTTTGCTATATCAAGTGCAGCTGACGAGATATCGACAGCTATAAAAGAAGCATTTAAAAAATGACGGGCTAAGATAATAGAGATGATACCACTCCCTACCCCAACCTCTACAAAAGTAATAACACTCTCTTTATCAGGAAAGTTCTTTATGACTTCATCTATAAGTAGTTCAGTCTCAGGTCTAGGAATCAAAGCACCCTCTTTTATAAAGAACTCTTCACTATAAAAACTTACGCTGTTTGTTATATATTCAAAGGGCTCATTTTTCACTCGTCTGTCTACCCATGCAAAAAGTTCATGAGTATTTTCTACTTCACTAGACTGGTGAGTAATAATCCATAATTCATCAACGTTTAGATAAGCCATAAGAAGCAATTGTGCTTCTCTTGAGGCTCGAGGTATATGAGGTTTTAAAAGTGCTGTAATCTCTGCTAATAGCTCTTTTACTAGATATTTGCTTCGCATTTTCCCTCTAGTGAACTACTGCTAGTATCGTTTATATCTACACCTAATTCTTTTAAACGCTCTAGAACTGGAGGGTGTGTGTAATGAAAAAAGATATATAAGGGGTGTGAGAGTGGAAAACTCTTGTTCTCAGTCACTAACTTTTTGAGTGCGTTTGCAAGTTGAACTGCTCCTGCTGGTCCACCGAGTTCACTTCCCATCTTATCTGCTGCATATTCATTGTGTCTACTAACTATTCCCATAATAGGCATCATTACAAAACCCAAAACTGGCATAAAAAGCATAAGCAGTATCATCAAAACATAAGGCTCAGGTGATAGTCCCATTTCCATATAGAGTGTATCTGGAAGATTACCAAAGAGTCCAAACATCACAAAAAGCATTGCACCAACAAGTCCTATGTTTTTGTAGATATCTCCATGTGCAAAGTGTCCAAGTTCATGTCCTAAAACTGCAAGTAACTCTTTTGTAGTTAACTTCTCTATAAGTGTGTCAAAAAGAACAACACGTTTTGCTTTTCCAAAACCACCGAAGTAGGCATTGAGTCTTGCATCGCGTTTACTTGCATCACTTACAAAAACACCGCTACTTACAAAACCAGTTTTATCCATAAGTTCTTTGATCTTGTCATCTAATTCTTCATCTTGAAGTGGCGTTAGTTTGTCAAAGAAAGTAGCTCTAAAGGCAGGGTATAGCATATTTATCAGTATAACAACACTAAAGATAAAAAGAAAACTCCATAACCACCAGAGTGTATAGTTAACGATGATCCCATATATAGCCCAAACAACTAAAGAACCAAACACAAGTGTCATCACAAACGAGATAAGAGTATCTTTTATCCATAGTCCTAAAGTTGATTTGTTAAAACCAAACTCTACATCTAAAACAAATTTTTCATAATAAGCAAAAGGAAGAGAAAGAACAGAGTTTATAACGATAAAGCCCATTACAACAGCGATATTTAAAAGAACTTCATTTTCAAAAAAGATATTTTCTTGAAGATATTTAACACCTATTCCCATCCAAGCTATAAAAAAGAGATAATCAACAAAAGCACTCGCTAAGTTCATCTTCTCTTTTGCCATCGCATAGTTTCCCGCCTTTACAAAATCCGCATCATTTAGTAGCACAGCATCCTTACGTTTAGCCTGATTTATAAAACCTATTTGCATTACACTTGTGTACATTGTTATAAGAACATAAAGTGTGTATATACCTATTATTATCATTAACATATTTATAAAACCTTTAGAGTAAAATTTCACTGCAATAATATCATTTTATCTATTTAACTACCCCATTAACATTCACTTAACGCAGCTTGAGTATCATTTGCATATAAAAATAAAGGATTACAATGAAAAAGTTTCTACTTTCTAGTTTGTTACTTGCCTCTTCACTCCTTGCCACAGACGGTTACGAAGTGTTTAAAAGTAAATGTATGCACTGCCATGCAGAGGTTATGACAGCCGAGTATGCACTCGCACATTTAAACGAACTCGTTGCGCCACCAATGGTTGAAGTATCACAAAGACTCAAAGAGAACATAAAAACTACAGATGAAGAAGAGGATGTAGATCGTTATCTATTTATACTTTTTGTAAAAGACTACATCGTAAACCCAAATCTTGATAATAGCATGTGTAATACAGGTGCAATTGAGAAGTTTGGAACTATGCCTTCACTTAAAGGGCAAATAAAAGAAGATGAGAAACAAGCTGTAGCTGAATGGCTTTATGATAGATATGAGGATACTAAGTTTTAAGAGCTCATAGGAATCTATGTTAAATGTGTCCTTGGTATATATCAAAAATAGGAAATGCAAGTTCATAGTCATTCCATTCTATCTCGCCATAATCCAAAGTAAAATTTTTAAATAATTTTTTATTTTGATATTTTTTGATATCTGGATGAGAAGAAGAGAATAAAAAAGGTTTAAAGTCT